>NZ_JARWBG010000002.1:0-338840 GCF_029846775.1 Streptomyces chengmaiensis | reverse complement strand
GTCGGCGGTTCGACGCGTATGCCGGCGGTGGCGGAGCTGGTGAAGGAGCTGACCGGCGGCAAGGAGGCCAACAAGGGTGTGAACCCGGACGAGGTCGTCGCGATCGGCGCCTCGCTCCAGGCCGGTGTGCTGAAGGGCGAGGTCAAGGACGTCCTGCTGCTGGACGTCACCCCGCTGTCCCTGGGCATCGAGACCAAGGGCGGCATCATGACCAAGCTGATCGAGCGGAACACCACGATCCCGACGAAGCGTTCGGAGATCTTCACCACGGCGGAGGACAACCAGCCGTCGGTGCAGATCCAGGTGTACCAGGGCGAGCGGGAGATCGCGGCGTACAACAAGAAGCTCGGGATGTTCGAGCTGACGGGTCTGCCGCCGGCCCCGCGCGGGGTGCCGCAGATCGAGGTGTCCTTCGACATCGACGCCAACGGCATCATGCATGTGACCGCGAAGGACCTGGGCACGGGCAAGGAGCAGAAGATGACCGTCACCGGCGGCTCCTCGCTGCCGAAGGACGAGGTCGACCGGATGCGTGAGGAGGCCGAGCGCTACGCGGACGAGGACCACCGGCGCCGCGAGGCCGCCGAGACCCGCAACCAGGGCGAGCAGCTCGTCTACCAGACCGAGAAGNCCTGGGCACGGGCAAGGAGCAGAAGATGACCGTCACCGGCGGCTCCTCGCTGCCGAAGGACGAGGTCGACCGGATGCGTGAGGAGGCCGAGCGCTACGCGGACGAGGACCACCGGCGCCGCGAGGCCGCCGAGACCCGCAACCAGGGCGAGCAGCTCGTCTACCAGACCGAGAAGTTCCTCAAGGACAACGAGGACAAGGTCCCCGCTGAGGTGAAGACCGAGGTCGAGACCGCCGTCGGCGAGCTGAAGGAGAAGCTCAAGGGCGAAGACACCGCTGAGATCCGCACCGCCACGGAGAAGGTCGCCGCCGTCTCGCAGAAGCTGGGCCAGGCGATGTACGCCGACGCCCAGGCCGCGCAGGGCGCAGCCGACGGCGCCGCCGGAGCGGCGGGCGGCGCGGCGGGCGGCCAGGCCAAGGCCGACGACGACGTCGTCGACGCCGAGATCGTCGACGACGAGCAGCCCAAGGACGCGAAGGGCGGTGCCGCATGACGGAGGAGACCCCGGGTTTTGACGAGAAGCCCGACGTCCCCTCCGGCGCCACTCCTGATGACGCCGCCGCCGAGTCCGCCGAGTCCTCCCGCAAGGAGGGCGCGGCGGCCCCGGCAGGGGACGCAGCAGCACAGACCGCCGGTCTGACGGCACAGCTGGACCAGGTCCGCACCGCGCTCAACGAGCGCACCGCCGACCTCCAGCGGCTCCAGGCCGAGTACCAGAACTACCGCCGCCGCGTGGAGCGCGACCGGGTGACGGTCAAGGAGATCGCCACGGCGAATCTGCTGACCGAACTCCTGCCCGTGCTCGACGACATCGGCCGGGCGCGGGAGCACGGGGAGCTGTTGGGCGGCTTCAAGTCCGTCGCCGAGTCCCTGGAGACCGCTGCCGCCAAGATGGGTCTGCAGCAGTTCGGCAAGGAGGGCGAGCCCTTCGACCCGACGATCCACGAGGCCCTGATGCACAGTTACGCGCCTGACGTCACCGAGACCACGTGCGTCGCAGTGCTTCAGCCGGGGTATCGAATCGGCGAGCGCACCATCCGCCCCGCGCGCGTCGCGGTGGCCGAGCCCCAGCCGGGCGCGGCCCCGAAGGAGGCGCAGGGCGGGTCGGAGACCCCGTCCGCTTCGGACGAGTCCGGCGGCGGTGCGAGCGGCGGCAACGGCGGCGACAACGAGGAGAGCGGTGGCCCGGAGCAGGGCTGACGCCGAGGCGGTCCGGGAGGAGGGACGTCGATGAGCACGAAGGACTTTGTCGAGAAGGACTACTACAAGGTCCTCGGCGTCCCCAAGGACGCCACCGACGCCGAGATCAAGAAGGCGTACCGCAAGCTCGCCCGCGAAAACCACCCGGACGCCAACAAGGGCGACGCCAAGGCCGAGGAGCGCTTCAAGGAGATCTCCGAGGCCAATGACGTGCTCGGCGACCCCAAGCGGCGCAAGGAGTACGACGAGGCGCGCGCCCTCTTCGGCAACGGCGGCTTCCGTCCGCCGGGGGCCGGGGGGCCCGGCGGCACCTTCAACTTCGACCTGGGCGACCTCTTCGGAGGCGGAGGTCCCCAGGGCGGGGCAGGCGGCGCGGGCGGCGCGGGCGGCTTCGGCGGCGGCCTGGGCGACGTCTTCGGCGGGCTGTTCAACAGAGGCGCGGGCGGCGCGGGCGCCAGGACCCAGCCGCGCCGCGGCCAGGACATCGAGTCCGAGGTGACGCTCAGCTTCACCGAGGCCGTGGACGGGGCCACCGTCCCACTGCGGATGTCCAGCCAGGCCCCCTGCACGGCCTGCTCCGGCACCGGCGACAAGAACGGCACGCCGCGGGTGTGCCCGACCTGCGTCGGCACCGGACAGATCTCGCGCGGCGGCAGCGGGTCGTTCTCGCTCACCGACCCGTGCGTGGACTGCAAGGGGCGCGGACTGATCGCGCAGGACCCCTGCGAGACGTGCAAGGGCAGCGGGCGCGCCCGTTCCTCGCGCACCATGCAGGTCCGCATCCCGGCAGGCGTCGCCGACGGGCAGCGCATCCGGCTGCGCGGCAAGGGCGCGCCCGGCGAGCGCGGCGGCCCTGCGGGCGATCTGTATGTGGTGGTGCATGTCGACGCCCACCCGGTCTTCGGCCGCAAGGACGACAACCTCACCGTCACCGTGCCCGTCACCTTCGCGGAGGCGGCACTCGGCGGCGAGGTGAAGGTGCCCACCCTGGGCGGTCCGCCGGTGACGCTGAAGCTGCCGGCCGGCACCCCCAACGGCCGTACGATGCGCGCCCGCGGCAAGGGCGCGGTCCGCAAGGACGGCACCCGAGGGGACCTGCTGGTCACCGTGGAGGTCGCCGTGCCCACCCAGCTCGGCGACAAGGCGAAGGAAGCGCTGGAGGCCTACCGCGACGCCGCCGCGGACGAGGACCCGCGGGCCGAGCTGTTCCAGGCCGCGAAGGGAGCTTGACATGGAAGGCCGGTCGGGACGCAGTCGCAACCCGTACGAGCTCAACGACGAGACGCCGGTGTACGTGATCTCGGTGGCGGCCCAGCTCTCGGGCCTGCACCCGCAGACGCTGCGCCAGTACGACCGGCTCGGCCTGGTCTCTCCCGACCGCACCGCCGGTCGCGGCCGGCGCTACTCGGCCCGTGACATCGAACTGCTGCGCGCCGTCCAGCAGTTGTCCCAGGACGAGGGCGTCAACCTGGCCGGCATCAAGCGCATCATCGAACTGCAGAACCAGGTCGCCGCACTGCAGCAGAAGGTCGCCGAGCTGTCCGCGGCCGTGGAGGGCGCGGCGGCGGCGATGCGGCAGCGCGAGGCACAGGTGCACGCGTCGTACCGGCGGGACCTGGTGCCGTATCAGGACGTGCAGCAGACCGGGGCGCTGGTGGTCTGGCGGCCCAAGCGGTCCGGGGACTGAGCGCTCCGCAGGCGGCGCCGCGACGGGCCGTCGACCGTGTGCCGGCACGTGGTGGCCGGCCACGCCCGCGGCGGAGCCGCGTATGGATGCAGACACCGCGCCTTTCGGGGCGCTGATGACCGGAGATCCCCGTCGGACGCCGTCCGGCGGGGATCTCCGTTTGCTTCCAGAAAGACCGTGCGCCTGTGTGCCTGTGCACGCTGCAGTCAGCCAGTCAGCCAGTCAGCCAGTCAGCCAGTCAGCCAGTCAGCCCGTCAGCCCGTGCCGTGCCCGCCGGCGCCGTGGGCCGAGGGCCGCCCCGTGCGGGCGTGTGTGCGCCGGTCTGGGAGCCCGGGTGGTCCAGGAGCTGCCGGAGCCGTTCAGCGCCCCACAGCGCCTTCACACGCCCTGTGGGGCACACGGGCGGCGGCGGTGGCGGCCCCGCCCGTACGCGGGCGGGGACTCACTGGTTCTGCGCCGCCATCCGGGGAAGCCGGGGGCAGCGCTCCTGCTCATGCTCGAGGATGCCCGACTGCGCGATCAGATAGCCGAGTTGCGTTCTGCTGCCGCTGCCCAGCGCCGAGCCCAGCTTGGCGATATGGGCGCGGCAGGTGCGCACGTTCATCCCCAGGCGGCGGGCGATCGCCTCGTCGACGTGCCCTTCGACGAGCAGCTTCGCTATGGAGCGCTGGACGCCGGTGATGCCGTCCAACGTCGGCCCGTACGAGATCTGTTCCTCCCACGGGATGCCGTGCAGCCAGAACTGCTCGAAGACCCCGACGAGATACTCGACGATCCCCTTGTGCCGAAGCTCCAGCGCGGAGAGCCGGTCGCTGCTCGCCGGAATGAAGGCCACTTTCCGGTCGACGATGATCAACCGGTCGATGATCTCCTCCAGCGTCCGCACCTCCACGCCCGAAGGCCCGACCTGCTCCATGTACGACAGCGTGGCCGGGTGATGGCGCGCGGTGTGCTGATAGAGGGTTCGCATTCGGACACCCCGGTCGATGAGCGGCTCGACCCGGCGCAGCGCCTTCTCCAGAATATGCGGCTGACGCCCGCTGCCGGGCTGGACCGTGAGAAGCTCCTCCGTACAGTCGGCGGTGACCTGATCGAGGGTGGTGTTGATGCGGTTGAGCCCCTCGAGCACGGTGATCCCTTGCGGGACGGTGGAGTTCTGGGCGCTGAAGGCCATGAATGGCTCAAGTGCGTCGGTGAGAGCCACAGTTCGGCGTCTGCGCTCTTGGATCTCCCTCTCGATGGGGTGTATCAGCTGTGTCAACGCGGTGGTCGGAGGGACCGGGCGGAGCCACTGTGCATCGTCGGGGTCCGGGTGAAGCAGGGCGAGATCGAACAGGCATGGGGTCGCCTCTGCCTCTGAGCGGGTGATTCTCCCCGTCCGGAGGGCCGTTGTGTACAGGCCTTTGGCTGCCTCGCACAGCTCGCCACTCGGGTGAGAGTGTCCGGATTCGCCCTCGATCGACGTCATATGCACCCCCTCAGGCTCCTGCATTACAGGAACATGATGCCTGCCGTCGCTGGTGCAAGCGTTCGGAGTGAGACATCGTCTAATGCGCGGGGGAGGAGGAATGATCTGAAGAGGTGGAGATCTCCCATGTCTTGGAAGCTTCGTGCGCTATGTGCTCTAGCCGTGGCGGCGGCCGCGTTCGGCGCGGTGGCCTCCGGCGAGCCCTCCTGGGGCGGCTCCCCCGTCGGCGACGTGACGGCAGCCGTTCAGGGCGAGCCCTCCTGGGGCGCCGCTCCCGCGGCCCTGCCGGGCGAGCCCTCGTGGGGCGCGGCGCCCGCGGCGACCGAAGGCGAGCCCTCCTGGGGCGTCGTTCCCGCGGCCGCCACCGGCGAGCCTTCGTGGAGTGTTGCTCCTGCGACCGCCCAGGGTGAGCCCTCTTGGGGCTTCGCCGCGGGCACCCTCGAAGCATGACCGTGCCCCCGGACGACCGGGTCTTCCGGCGTGAGATGGCAACGGCCTACCGCTCGGGGTGGCATTTCATCGATCTCGTCACGGCCATTCCCCACCGTGGCGACTCGTTGATGGTCACCCTCTTCGGAGAGCCGATCGTCGTGGCACGCGAAGAGGACGAGGACGTCCGTGCATACCGTTGCCTGCGCCGGCCCCGGGGCGCTCCACAGCCCGTCCGCTGTGCCATCCGGTACGGCATGATTTTCGTCAATCTCGACGCGCGCGACCACCAGCTCGTCGAGGCCGACACCACCGCCACCCCCCGCAGTGCCTGAGCGATTCCCCCGTCGTTGTAGATCGCTTGGGTGCTTCCCCCACACAGCGGCGCCATCGCGGACCTGAAACGCGATGGCGCCGCTGTGCTGTTTGTTTTTGTAACTCGGTTCGCCTCCGGTGAAGGAGTGGCTGATCAGACGCGGCCCATGGCCCTGGTGAGGGCGATCTCGATGACCACCCGGTCCGGGTTGGGTCTCGGGACGCGCCCGTAGCGCTCCGTGTAGCGCGCCACCGCGTCGGCGACCGACTCCGGATCCGCGCGGACCGTCGCCCGTCCCTCCAGCGTCGCCCAGCGGGCCCTGCTGACCTGGCAGAGCGCCACCCGCGCCCCCTCCGGGCCCGCGGCCAGCACATGGGAGACCTTGCGGCTGTGCTTGTCGGCGATCACCCGTGCGATGCCCCGCTCGCCGCCCTCGGGGTCGTACGTCGCCCCCACCGGCACCACATGGGGAGTGCCGTCGGGGCGCGGGGTGGTCAGTGTGCAGACATGGTTCTCGCGCCAGAAGCCGAGGTACGACGCGTCAGGGTCGTGCAGGTCGATCGCCATGTCCCGGAACCTACCTTCTTCCCGATCCTTGAGCTGAATAGACTCAACTTTATGTATGCTGGATGAGTCATGGAGGTTATGGTCCGCAGTCGAGGAGGAGAAACCGCAGGTGGACGCCGAGCTGACCAACAAGAGCCGCGCCGCGTTGAACGCGGCCACCAACCGGGCCGTGTCGGCGGGGCACCCCGATCTCACCCCCGCGCATCTGCTCCTCGCCCTCCTCACGGGTGAAGAGAACGAGAACATCACCGACCTGCTGGCCGCCGTCGAGGCGGACCAGGCGGCCGTGCGCTCCGACGCCGAACGGGCCCTCGGCGGGCTGCCCAGCGTGACCGGCTCCACGGTCGCGCCGCCCCAGCCCAACCGCGATCTGCTCGCCGTCCTCGCCGAGGCCGACCGGCAGGCCAAGGAGCTGGGCGACGAGTACCTCTCCACCGAGCACCTGCTAATCGCGACCGCCGCCAAGGGCGGCCCCGCAGGGGACGTCCTCACCCGGCAGGGCGCCACCGCGAAGAAGCTGCTGGCGGCCTTCCAGTCGGTCCGCGGCGGACGCCGGGTCACCACCCCCGACCCCGAGGCCCAGTACAAGGCCCTGGAGAAATTCGGCACCGACTTCACCGCGGCCGCGCGCGAGGGCAAGCTGGACCCGGTCATCGGCCGGGACCAGGAGATCCGCCGGGTCGTGCAGGTGCTCTCGCGCCGCACCAAGAACAACCCGGTGCTGATCGGCGAGCCGGGAGTCGGCAAGACGGCCGTCGTCGAGGGCCTCGCCCAGCGCATTGTCAAGGGCGACGTGCCGGAGTCCCTGCGCAACAAGCGGCTGGTCGCCCTGGACCTCGGTGCGATGGTTGCGGGTGCGAAGTACCGCGGAGAGTTCGAGGAACGGCTGAAAACCGTCCTGTCCGAGATCAAGGAGAGCGACGGCCAGATCATCACCTTCATCGACGAGCTGCACACCGTCGTCGGCGCGGGCGCGGGCGGCGACTCGGCCATGGACGCCGGCAACATGCTCAAGCCGATGCTGGCCCGCGGCGAGCTGCGCATGGTCGGCGCCACCACGCTGGACGAGTACCGCGAGCGGATCGAGAAGGACCCGGCGCTGGAGCGCCGCTTCCAGCAGGTGCTGGTCGCCGAGCCGACGGTCGAGGACACCATCGCCATCCTGCGCGGACTCAAGGGCCGGTACGAGGCCCACCACAAGGTCCAGATCGCCGACGGCGCGCTGGTGGCCGCCGCCGCCCTCTCCGACCGCTACATCACCTCCCGCTTCCTGCCCGACAAGGCCATCGACCTCGTCGACGAGGCGGCCTCCCGGCTCCGTATGGAGATCGACTCCTCCCCGGTCGAGATCGACGAGCTGCAGCGCGCCGTCGACCGGCTGCGCATGGAGGAGCTGGCGCTCAAGAACGAGTCCGACGAGGCCAGCAAGCAGCGGCTGGAGAAGCTGCGCCGCGACCTCGCCGACAAGGAGGAGGAGCTCCGCGGACTCACCGCCCGCTGGGAGAAGGAGAAGCAGGGCCTCAACCGGGTCGGCGAGCTGAAGGAGCGGCTCGACCAGCTGCGCGGCCAGGCCGAGCGTGCCGAGCGGGACGGCGACCTGGAGACCGCCTCCCGGCTCAGGTACGGGGACATCCGCGCCCTGGAACGCGAGCTGGAGGAGGCCAGCGAGGCCGAGCAGGAGGCCGCCCGCGACACCATGGTCAAGGAGGAGGTCGGCTCCGACGACATCGCCGACGTCGTCGCCTCCTGGACCGGCATCCCGGCCGGCCGGCTGCTGGAGGGCGAGACGCAGAAGCTGCTGCGCATGGAGGACGAGCTGGGCAAGCGGCTGATCGGCCAGACCGAGGCGGTCCGGGCCGTCTCCGACGCGGTGCGGCGCTCCCGGGCGGGCGTCGCAGACCCCGACCGCCCCACCGGCTCCTTCCTCTTCCTCGGCCCGACCGGCGTCGGCAAGACCGAGCTGGCCAAGGCGCTCGCCGACTTCCTCTTCGACGACGAACGGGCCATGGTCCGCATCGACATGTCGGAGTACAGCGAGAAGCACAGCGTCGCCCGCCTGGTCGGCGCGCCGCCCGGCTACGTCGGCTACGAGGAGGGCGGCCAGCTCACCGAGGCCGTACGCCGCCGCCCGTACAGCGTGGTGCTCCTGGACGAGGTGGAGAAGGCCCACCCCGAGGTCTTCGACATCCTGCTCCAGGTCCTCGACGACGGCCGGCTGACCGACGGACAGGGCCGGACGGTGGATTTCCGCAACACCATCCTGGTCCTCACCTCCAACCTCGGCAGCCAGTATCTGGTCGAGCCCCTGACCACCGCGGAGGAGAAGAAACAGCAGGTCCTGAAGGTGGTGCGGGCCTCCTTCAAGCCCGAGTTCCTCAACCGGCTGGACGACCTGGTGGTCTTCTCCGCCCTTGCCAAGGACGAGCTGACGAGGATCGCCGAGCTGCAGATCGGCAGACTGGCCGACCGGCTCGCCGAG
This sequence comes from Streptomyces chengmaiensis, assembly GCF_029846775.1. NCBI lineage: Bacteria > Bacillati > Actinomycetota > Actinomycetes > Kitasatosporales > Streptomycetaceae > Streptomyces > Streptomyces chengmaiensis. Next base: position 330,063 of record NZ_JARWBG010000002.1, on the reverse strand, counting down.
CGCCGGCTCACCCTCGACGTCACCCCGGCCGCGCTGGCCTGGCTGGCGGACGAGGGCAACGACCCGGCGTACGGGGCGCGGCCGCTGCGCCGTCTGGTGCAGACCGCGATCGGCGACCGCCTCGCCAGGGAGATCCTTTCGGGTGAGGTCCAGGACGGCGACACGGTCCGCGTCGACCGGTTCGACGACGACCCGGACGGCGGGCTGATCGTGGGTCCGGCCTGATCCCTTCGGGGGCAGGCCCGCTCCCCGCGGGGGCGGGCGCCGGGATCAGGACTCCCCTCCCGGGGAGGGTTGCGACCCCCTCCCCGGGATGAGAGAGGATGGCGGGAACCGTACGAAGGGACATCCACGGTGACCATCGATCCGTCCTCGATTCCGAATTTCGGGGGCAAGCCACAGCCTCAGCAGGCCTCGGGACCGGCGGGACCCGTCGTGCCCGACCAGGACCTGGTCAAGCAGCTCCTCGACCAGATGGAGCTGAAGTACGTCGTCGACGACGAGGGCGACCTCGCCGCGCCGTGGGAGGACTTCCGCACGTACTTCATGTTCCGCGGGGAAGGGGACCAGCAGGTCTTCTCGGTGCGGACGTTCTACGACCGTCCGCACTCGCCCGAGGACCGGGTCAAGATCCTCGATGCGATCGACGACTGGAACCGCCGCACCCTGTGGCCCAAGATCTACACCCACCTCCACGAGGACGAGGGCGGCGCGGCCACCCTCCGTCTGATCGGCGAGGCGCAGATGCTGATCGGCACGGGTGTGAGCCTTGAGCACTTCGTGTCCTCGACGGTGAGCTGGGTGCGCGCCTCGATCGAGTTCGACAAGTGGCTCGTCGAGCAGTTCGGCCTGGAGAAGCCGGAGTCGGACGGCTCGCCGTCCGACGAGGCCTGAGGCCTCACGCCGCACAGACACGGGAGAGCCCGGCCGTCAGGCCGGGCTCTCGCGCGTTCGCGGCCGACAGCCCGTCGCCACAGCCTCCCGACTGTTCCTTGCTCTGACGAAGCAGGACGACGGCGCCAAGTCGCTTCTGCTCGCGTTGCCCGAGGTGTTCCCGTGGGTGCGCCACCTGAATGACGAGGAAGGAGTACGAGATCACCAGCGGCGGTCGGGTCCGCTATCTGGTCAGCCCGACTCCGCGCCCGCGCCGGCCGTCAGCCAGATCAAGCCGCCCGCGCCGAAGAGCAGGGAGAAGACCGGGCACCGCCAGATACGAGTCGTCGGTCTGCTGACGCTGCTGCTTCTGCGGGACCTTGCAGATCCCTTGCTGCGTCAGCCGGGCGTCCACCCGCTGGCCGATCGATTCTGTGGCGTTGGCGACGAAGGACTCCAGTACGGCACGCTCGTAGTCCGGGCCCAGTTCCTTGCGGGCCTCGTATGCTGCGGTCGCCTCGTCGTGGAGGTCGGGAGCTACCATGGCTCGCGCGCCGTCCTTTCCGAATTTCCGGCATCAGGCAATCCGATCGTTCCGGTGGTCTCGAACACGGACGAAGGAATGGGTGTACGGCGTACCCTCGTTGGGGTTACGGCAGGTGGACGCCGTACACCTGTCAAGGGAAGGGTGGCCGGCTCCGGGCCCTGCCCAGACGAGAGGGGATGGTGGAGATAGTCACGCGGGCCGACGCCGCCGCGCAGCCCCGCCTCCCTCTGAGCAGGGAGCGGGTTCTGGCTGCTGCCGTCGCCCTGGCCGACGAAGGCGGGGTCGACGCGCTCAGTATGCGCAAGATCGCGCAGGCGCTGGGCGTCGTACCCATGGCGCTGTACAAGCATGTGGCGAACAAGAATGAGCTGTTGGACGGCATGATCGACGTCGTCGTCGGCGAGATCGCCCCGCCGGAAGCCAATACCGGCTGGAAGACCGCCATCCGCCGTCGGGTGTTGTCGGCTCGCCGCATGTTGCTGCGCCATTCGTGGGCGTCCGGGGTCATCGAGTCGCGGATGAAGGCGCGGGTCACTCCGACTCCCGTGGTGATGGAGTATCTGGACTCGATGATCGGGATCTTCCGGGCCGGGGGGTTCTCGATCGATCTGGTCCATCACGCGATGCACGTGATGGGCAGCCGTCTGCTGGGCTTCTCCCAGGAGCTGTTCGAGGACAGCTCTGGCCGTGAGCCGGATCCGGATGCGATGCCGCCCGAGGAGATGGCCGCCCGCTACCCTCACATCACCGAACTGGCTATGGCGGTCACCCACGACAACGAGTCCGTCGTCGGCTCCGGCTGCGACGACCAGTTCGAGTTCGAATTCGCTCTGGATCTGACGCTGGACGGTCTTGAGCGGCTCCGGGACGCGACCTGACCCACCGCGGTGAAGGGCCGGCAGTGTCTGCCTGAGCTCTTCGGTCGTCGCAGTCGCCCAGAAGCCGCTCACTCTCCTTTCCTCAGACAAGGGTGCGCAGTGTCGGCCTGCCTGATCATCCGCGCCCACTCGCGCGTGGCATGCCTCGAACTCGGCCCCTCCACTCCTTGACAGGTGTACGTCGTACACCTACCTTGCTCCTTAGTGGTGTACGCCGTACACCTGTAGTGATCTGCTGATCGGTTGATGCCGTAACCGGAGAACGGCGAGCGGCAATCGATCACGAGTGATGGGGGAGGCTGATGAAGGCGATCGTTCAGGAGCGGTTCGGCCCGCCGGACATCCTGCAAATGGTGGACGCCGACCGGCCCGAGGTCGCGGCCGATCAGGTGCTGGTGCGGGTGCACGCCGCCGCGCTCAACCCCTACGACTGGCACATGATGCGCGGCGACCCGTACGTGGCGCGGCTGATGGGAGGCGTGGGACTGACCCGGCCGAAGTCCCTGGTAGCCGGGATCGACGCGGCCGGACGCGTGGAGGCGGTCGGTGCCGACGTGCGCGGGCTCCAGCCAGGCGACGAGGTCCTGGGATTCTGCCCGGGCTCCTTCGCCGAGTTCGCGCGGACCACCGCGGACCTGCTGGTGCCCAAGCCCGCGACCCTGACTTTCGAGCAGGCCGCAGCCGTGCCGATGGGGGCGGTGACGGCCCTGCGCGGCATCCGGACCGTGGGTCAGGCACAGGCCGGGCAGCGGGTGCTGGTCAACGGGGCCGCCGGTGGTGTGGGCACGTTCGCCGTACAGATCGCCGCGGCCCTGGGCGCGGAGGTCACCGGGGTGTGCAGCGCCCGCAACGTCGAGTTGGTGCGCTCACTGGGCGCAGCGCACGTCGTCGACTACGCCCGGGAGGACTTCGCCGACGGGGGTGTGCACTACGACGTGATCCTGGACAACGTGGGCAACCGCCCGCTGAGCCGGCTGCGTCGGGCACTCACTCCGACAGGGACCCTGGTGGCCAACGGCGGCGGCTCGCCCGGTCACGTGTTCGGAGCGATCGGCGCCATGCTGCGACTGGTTGCGGTCAACGTGTTCGTCCGGCAGCAGCTCCGCATGATCCTCCCGGCGGCCCCGGCGGGGCCGACCCACGAGGACCTGCTTGCCGTCACCGCGCTCATCGAGGCCGGCAAGCTCACTCCGGTGGTCGACCGGACTTACTCCCTGACCGACGCGGCCGACGGCGTGCGCCATGTTGAGCAGAGCCACGCCCGCGGCAAGGCCGTGGTCACCGTGCCGTGAGCGATGGCGCCGACACCATGGCTGAGGGCGCCGACGTCAGCTCGTAGCGCCAAAGGTCGGTGTGAGGGAGGACCACGACGGCCGCGAACCTGTCCGGCCTGATCTCACAGTCGTACCGCCGGGCTCGGTGACACGGTGCCGTCCGCCGTATCCTGACCACACACGGGAAGGAGCCGTTCATGAGCGTCGACGCGATCGTGCACACCGAGTTCCCCAAGGGGTACACGGTCCTGTTCGGGGCCGACGGAAAGGTGATCACGACTCCGCAGAGCGAAGAGCACTCCAGCACCATCAGATCGATGCAGATCGACTCCGCTCTCGCCCTCGGCCGCCATGCGAAGGTCACCTCCGATGTCTACATCGACTTCCCCGCCGACGAGAACTCCGCCCCCGATCTGGCGATCCTTCGCGAGGACGCCCGCCGGGAAGGCAAGCGCTACAGCTTCGAAGACGTCCTGATGATCTCTGAGGTCGTCTCGACCTCCTCCGCGCGCAAGGACTACGACGACTGCACCGCGAAGTACGGCCGCTACGGCATTCCCGTCTACCTGGTAGTGGACCCCTACGCCCAGGAAGCCGTCCTCCACACCCAGCCGACGGCTACCGGTTACATCGCGGCGCATACCCACAAGTACGGCACGGGCAAGCTCCCCATCCCCCTGGCCGACGGCCGCACCTTCACCCTCGACCTCGACGAACTCCCGCGCCCGGAGCCCGAGGCGGACGCCCGCTGAGGTCGGACTCCCGGGCGCGGCCGGGCCGTACGTACGAGATCATCAGCGGCGGCCGGGTCCGCCATCTGGTCAGTCGGTGCTTCGCGCCTCACCGACCTCGACAACCTCGCCCTGACTGCTGACTTCCGGCTCAGCCCTTCGCATCGAGCCCTGGGTGAGCGGCTGCCCCCGGAGTGTACGAACTCAGCCGTCAAGGGCTGGGTCGGCATTCCGCTGTCCGCTGCCGAGGCCGATCGGCCGGTCTGCACTCGATCGAGCGCAGACCGGGCTGGCGCCCACGCCGGTGATGATCTCGCCTCGACCTCACTCGGGACGGAGGGAGCGCGAGTTCAGGACGCGAGGCGTGGCAGGCGGCGGGGGACGCGTCGACCAGTCCCGAAGGGCGGCGGTCAGTGCTCGAATGCCTTTCGGAGCCGTTCCGTCGCCTCCGCCAGTACCTCGGTGCGCTTGCAGAACGCGAACCGGACGTAGGGTGCGCCCGTCCTTTTGTGGTCGTAGAAGACCGCGTTCGGGATGGCGACGACACCCGCCCGTTCGGGGAGGGCGCGGCAGAAGGCGAAGCCGTCGGTCTCGCCGAGGGGGCGGATGTCCGTGGTGATGAAGTACGTGCCCGCTGGCCGGAAGACCTTGAAGCCCGCCTGCTCCAGCCCGTCCGCGAGCAGTTCCCTCTTGGCCCGCATATCGGTGCGGAACTCCTCGAAGTAGCTGTCCGGCAGGCGCAGGGCCTCGGCGACCGCGTACTGGAACGGGCCCGCCGAGACGAACGTCAGATACTGCTTCGCCGAGCGGACCGCGGCCACCAGCTCCCTGGAACCGGTAACCCAGCCGACCTTCCACCCGGTGAACGAGAACGTCTTGCCCGCCGAAGAGATCGTCACCGTGCGCTCCCGCATGCCGGGGAGCGTCGCGATCGGCACATGCTCTCCGTCGAAGACGAGATGCTCGTACACCTCGTCCGTCACCACCAGCAGATCCCGCTCCACGGCCAGCTCCGCGACCGCCGCCAGCTCCTCGCGGGAGAGGACCGTGCCGGTCGGGTTGTGCGGGGTGTTGAGGAGGATCAGCCGGGTGCGGTCGGTGACCGCGTCCCGCAGTTCGTCCAGGTCCAGCCGGTAGGCGCCGTCCCGCGGCCGGAGCGTCACCGGAACCCGGGCGCCGCCCGCCATGGCGATGCCGGCGGCGTACGAGTCGTAGTACGGCTCAAGCGCGATCACCTCGTCGCCCGGTTCCACCAGCGCCAGCAGGGACGCCGCGATCGCCTCGGTCGCGCCCGCCGTCACCAGGACCTCGGTGTCGGCGTCCCACTCCAGGCCGTACCGCAGCCGCTGGTGGTCGGAGATCGCGGAGCGCAGCTCGGGGATGCCGGGGCCCGGCGGGTACTGGTTGCCCCGGCCGTCGCGCAGCGCGCGCACCGCGGCCTCCCGCACCTCCTCGGGACCGTCCGCGTCGGGGAAGCCCTGGCCGAGATTGATGGAGCCGGTACGCGCCGCGAGCGCGGACATCTCCGCGAAGACCGTCGTCCCGAACTCCGCGAGACGTCGGTTGAGGGGCGGCCGTCCTGTTCGTCCTGTCATGACCGCCATCCTGAGCCGAACCTCTGGAGATGCTCAAGTCTGCTTTGGGTCCGCGTGGCCGGGGGCATTCCGTTGTCACACGGCGGTGGGCGCCGTGCAGACAGCGCCAAGGAGATGAAGCGGTCACGCAATGGTGCGGGGGGCTCGCTTCGGGGGAAATGAGGATGTGAGGGCCGTGGAAGGCATCATTGCGATCGTGGCAGCCGTTTTCGTTGTCGTCGTGTTCACATATTTGTTCGTCATCCTGCCGAGAGCTGACCGCAGGCGGAGCGCATCGCGTCGTAACGGCCGGGGCGCGAGGAGCAGCTGGTACGCGAGTAGCGGGGGAGGCGGCCACCACTGCGGCGGGGGTACGTCGGACAGCGGCGGGAGCTCGTCATGCGGGGGCGGAAGCTCCTCGTGCGGCGGCGGGGGCGGCGGAGGTGGCGGCGGGGGCGGCTGCGGCGGGGGGAGCTGACGAGCACCCTGCAACACCCCTGCGCGGAGGCGGCTGACACGGGGCAGCCGCCTCCGCGGCCATGGCGCAGGCGGCCGGCATATGACGAGTCAACAGCCTTTGTACGGCAGTGTGTTGATGATGTGCAGACCGTGCGACGGCCCAACGACGGTCATTCCGACGGTCGTTCCCATGACCTTCTCGACCATTTTCAGTTGAACAGATGAACCGTTGAGCCCCCAAGAGGATGGAAAGTCAATCAACTTGGGTAAAACCGCTGTGGGCATCGAGCAGTTCATGATTCAGTCACTGTCGGAACCTGATTGGAACCATCCAGCCCTCGGACCTGATGAAGGGGCCTGCGGGGATCCCCCTGTGCCCCGGCGGCCCAGAGGGAGGCGTTCCATCTCTTCCTCTTCTTGATTCCTTCTTCCGGGACGCCCCCGGGCCACGAGTCCACCCGCCAAAGCGTGTTTGCGGAGCCGACCCATGCTCACGACCCTCAAGACCGCCTATACCGACACCCGCGCCGACGACCTCGCCTGGGCGCTCGGTCGCGACCCGTTGCCCGCCCTCGCTCGGCTCGATCTCGAACTGTCAGGGGCAAAGCTGCAGTTGAGACTGTTGGGGGCATCGCATCAGGTGCTGCTGGAGGAGGAGCGGGGCAGCTGCTCCGAGACGGTCGCGTGCATGCCCGGCAGCAGCACACCGCTGCCGCTCGGAGTGGCGAAGCGGCTCGGCGACTGGGAGTACGAGTTCGCGGCGCGCGTCGAGACTCTGGGGCGCGGGTCGTTCGCCGGCCGGGCGCAGGAGCTGCTGGCGCTGGTCGCCGACCATCCGCAGGGGCTCGCCGGAACCTTCCCCGGCTCGCCGCACGCGTTCACGGCGATGCTGGCACAGCGCAGCGAGGGCCAGGTGCGGTGGCGTACCTGGCATGCCTATCCGCAAGAAGGGAGCCTCGTCGTCACCCGCACGCGTGTCGGGGTCCGCACGCCCGCCGCCGCCCTCTAGCCGCGGTCGGCCGCCTCGCCGTCCGGCCCGCGCGCCTTCGGGCGCGCCTTCGGGGGGCCCTTCGGACGCTCTGCGGTCGGCAGCGAGCGGCTCCCGTCCCCGTTCTCGACGGGTTACACCTCTGATGGCTGAGATGCACCCGTGTGGGTGACCAGTCGTACGCGTTCGGTGACGTAGCGTTTCGCCCGTGATCGACCAGCAGCCGACCTCAGCGCCCCAGGGTGCGGTGCGGCTCCCCGTACGCCCCAGAGCGGGGCGCGGACTGGTGCTCGCCGCGGTCTTCGTCTGCGCCGCCTGCGGGCTGGTGTACGAGCTGGAGCTGGTCGCGCTCGCCTCGTATCTCATCGGCGACTCCGTCACCCAGGCGTCCGTCGTGCTGTCCGTGATGGTCTTCGCGATGGGCGTCGGCTCCCTGCTCGCCAAGCGGCTGCGGTGCCGCGCGGCCGTCGGTTTCGGGCTGCTGGAGGCGGCGCTCGCACTGCTCGGCGGCTCCTCTGCGATGGTGCTGTACGCCTGCTTCGCCTGGATCGGCGAGTCACGCGTCGCCCTCGTCGGCTTCTCCCTCGCCATCGGCGTTCTGATCGGCGCGGAGATCCCGCTGCTGATGTCCCTGATCCAGCGGATCTCGCGGCGCGACGCGGAAGGAACCGTCGCCGATCTGTTCGCCGCGGACTATGTGGGGGCACTCGTCGGCGGGCTGGCCTTTCCGTTCCTGCTGCTGCCGTGGCTCGGTCAGCTCACCGGGGCGCTGCTCACCGGCGCGGTGAACGCGGTGGCGGGCGGGGGGCTGGTGCTCTGGCTGTTCCGCCGGGATCTGACCGCGCGGGCGCGCGGGGTGCTGCTCGTCGCCAACGTCGTCGTGCTCGCCGTGCTGGCGACCGCGGCCGTCCTCGTCGACGACTTCGAGCGGGCCGCGCGGCAGGCCGTGTACGGCGACGACGTGCGCGTCGCCGTGCTCACCGAGATGCAGGAAGTCGTGCTGACCGGGGCGCCGGACCGGCCGCCCGACCTCTTCCTCGACGGGCGGCTGCGGGTCAGCGGCCGTGACGAGCACCGCTACCACGAGTCGCTGGTGCACCCCGCCATGCGGGGTTCGCGCGGACAGGTGCTGATCCTCGGCGGGGGCGACGGGCTCGCCGTCCGCGAGGTGCTGCGCTATCCGGACGTACGGGCGGTGACCGTCGTCGAGGCCGACCCCGGCGTCGTACGGCTGGCCCGCACCGATCCCGGGCTCGTGGAGCTCAACGGGCACGCGTACCGGGACCCGCGGGTGCGGGTGGAGATCGCGGACGCCTTCTCCTGGCTGCGGGCGGCGGGGTCCGCCGGGGCGGCGGCGGGAGCCGGGCGGCAGCCGTACGACGTCATCGTCGCGGACCTGCCGAACCCGGGCATCACGGCGAGCGCCAAGCTGTACTCGCAGGAGTTCTACGGGCTTGCGGCGCGGGCGCTGGGGGAGGGCGGGCGGCTTGTGGTGCACGCGGGGCCGATGGCCGGGCGGCCGCGGACCTACTGGACGGTGGAGGCGTCGCTGCGGGCGGCGGGGTACGGGACGCGGCCGTACCGGGCCACGGGGCGGCTCGCGGAGGTCGCGGGGTTCGCGGCGGGGCCGGACCGGTCGACGGACGAGGCGGACGCGCTGCACGACTGGGGGCTGCTGCTGGCGGAGACGGGACGGGCCCCGCGGTTGTCGCTTCCGGCGGACGCGCCGTCGCTGCGGTCCGTGACGCCGGCGACCTTGGCGGCGGGTGCACGGGTCGCGGAGTCCACCCGCGTCGACGGGCTGCCGCCCTCCACACTGATGCACCCCCGGTACGCCCCCTGACCCGCCCGCCGCCTCTCCCGGGGTGCGGTGGGGTCTGCCCCGCACCCCGGGGCGGTGCTGTGCGCCGGGGCACGGCAGCCCGCCGGGAAGGGGCGCGCGGCGGAAACGCTGACGCGGGGCAGACCCCTGAGTAGGCTCGGGGCATGGAGCATGAGGTGTTCGTTCCGGTTCCGGCAGAGACCCTCCGGCAGGTGTTGCGCGACCCCGTGCGCGTCGCCCGATGCATCCCCGGGCTGCAACAGGACGCCGACGAGACCGCAAGTCCCCTCTCCGGCCGTCTCAAGGTCCGTGCCGGAGGGCACACGATCACCTACCGCGGAGCCCTCCGCATCGTCGAACAGGGAGATGCCTTCGCCGTCGAGGGCGAAGGCGTCGAGGCCCGCGGCAGCGGCTGTGCCAAGGTGACGCTGACCGTCCGTCCGGAGCCCGTCGAGGAGGGCGTCACCGTCGCGGTCACCGGCGTCACCCGAGCCGAGGGCCGGCTCGCCGAACTCGCCGACGACGCAGTGGAGTCCGCCGCCCGCCGCCTGCTCGACCGCATCGCCGACCGGCTGGCCACAGAGGCGGCCGAGGAGACCGGTGCAGCAGCCCCGGAGGAGCAGCAGCCCGTGCCGGAGGCCGCGTCCGGGCCCGAGGGGGCCGAAGCTGGGGCTGAGGGGGCCGTGTCCGGGCCCAGGGAGCCCGAGAACGAGCCCGAGTTCGGGCGCGAGTCCGGGCCTGAGCGCGAGTCCGGGCCTGAGCGCCAGTCCGGGCCTGAGCGCGAGTCCGGGCCTGACGAAGCCGCGCCCGGGCCTGAGGAGGCCACGCCCACCGTCTTCGACACTCCCGTCCCGCCCCCCTCCCTCGACCCCGCCGCCGAAGAAGAGTCCTTCGACGGCGACGACATCGACGACCACATCCACATCGGGGAACCGCCCGCCGCTGAAGCCGCCCACGCCCGGCGCACCATGATCGGCCGAAGTGCCGAAGAGGTCGACCACGCGCCGCCCCGCGGCCGCTACGCACCCGTGCCCGCGGCCGACGCAACCTCCTCCGGAGGAACGCTTCGCTGGGTCGCCCCCGCCGCCGCGCTCGCGCTCGCCTCCGCCGTCGTCGTCTCACGTGCACTGCGCCGCCGACGGTGATGCCCGCCGTCAGTCAGTAGTGTCGGAGGCGTGAGCAACGAAGAGAACGGCGTGCTGCTGTCCGCCGGGGACGTCGAGTTGACCGTGCAGCCGGACAACGGCTGCCGTATCGCCGGGCTTGTCATCGGAGGCGCCCAGCTGCTCCGCCAGGGCGAGAGATACGGGACCTTCCCCATGGTCCCCTGGTGCGGCCGGGTCGCGAACGGCCAGTTCCGCAACGGCGGTGTACTGCACCGACTTCCGCTGAACTCCCCGCCGCACGCCATCCACGGCACCGGCCGCGACTCCGTCTGGCGCACCGCCCGCGCCGGAAAGTCCGAGGCGTCCTTCACCTACGACCTCGCCGACCCCTGGCCGTACCCCGGCCGCGTCACCCAGACGTTTGAGCTGACCGAGCAGTCGCTGACGCTGGCCCTCGGCATCGAGACATATGACACCTCCTTCCCGGCGCAGGCGGGCTGGCACCCCTGGTTCCGCCGCAGGCTGGACGCCGACGGCGAGGAGGCGCGGATCGACTTCACCCCCGCGTGGCAGGAGAAGCGCGGAAGCGACCATCTGCCGACCGGAGAGCGCATCGCACCGCTGCCCGGCCCCTGGGACGACTGCTTCGGCATGCCCGACGGCGTGTCGGTCACCGTCACCTGGCAGGGACAGCTGGAGCTGACGGTCACCAGCCCCGCCCGCTGGGTCGTGATCTACGACGAGCAGGAGGAGGCGGTCTGCGTCGAGCCGCAGTCCGGTCCGCCGAACGGCCTCAACACCGACCCCCGGTTGGTCACCCCGCTCGAACCGCTGGAGCTCACCGCCACCTGGAGCTGGCGACGCCTCTGAGGAGTCGCCCCGCAGGGGCCGCCCTTAAGCTGGCCCGCATGAGTGATGTACGCGCTGACCTGCTCCAGCAGATCAAGGACAAGGCCGTGGTGCACGGCAAGGTGACCCTCTCCTCGGGTCTTGAGGCCGACTACTACGTGGACCTGCGCCGGATCACGCTGGACGGCGCGGCCGCGCCGCTCGTCGGCCAGGTGATGGCGGACCTCACCGCCGAGCTGGACTTTGACTGCGTCGGCGGTCTCACGCTCGGCGCCGACCCGGTCGCCACCTCGATGCTGCACGCCGCCGCGGCGCGCGGACGCCGGCTCGACGCCTTCGTCGTACGCAAGGCGGCCAAGGCGCACGGTATGCAGCGCCAGGTCGAGGGCCCCGACATCAAGGGCCGCCGCTGCCTGGTCGTGGAGGACACCTCCACCACCGGCGGCTCTCCGCTGACCGCCGTGGAGGCGGTGCGCGCCGCCGGCGGCGAGGTCGTCGCGGTGGCCACGATCGTGGACCGGGCGACCGGGGCGGGAGAGAAGATCAGCAGCACCGCCGGGGTGCCGTATCTGTACGCGTACTCGCTCGACGAGCTGGATCTCGGCTGATGAACCGGGTCTGACCTGGGCTTCCGCAAAGGGCCGGGGCGTCTGCGGTGAAACGCCCCGGCCCCTGCGCCGATGGCCGGGACAGGCGGGGTGGAGCCCGCGCGAGAGTCTGGAAAGATAGGCCGCGACGATGACGTCGCCCCCAGGTCAGGGCCAGCACATATCGCACGTACCCGCACATCACAAGGAGCGGACAGATGCCCATCGCAACCCCCGAGGTCTACAACGAGATGCTCGACCGGGCGAAGGCAGGCAAGTTCGCCTACCCGGCCATCAACGTGACCTCGTCCCAGACCCTGCACGCGGCGCTGCGCGGCTTCGCGGAGGCCGAGAGCGACGGCATCATCCAGATCTCCACCGGTGGTGCCGAGTTCCTCGGCGGCCAGCACAACAAGGACATGGTCACCGGCGCGGTGGCTCTCGCCGAGTTCGCGCACATCGTCGCCAAGAAGTACGACATCACCGTCGCGCTCCACACCGACCACTGCCCGAAGGACAAGCTGGACGGCTATGTCCGTCCGCTGCTCGAGGTCTCCGCCGAGCGTGTGGCCCGTGGTGAGGACCCGCTCTTCCAGTCCCACATGTGGGACGGATCCGCCGAGACCCTGGCCGACAACCTGTCCATCGGCCAGGAACTGCTGGCGAAGGCCGCCGCCGCCAAGATCATCCTTGAGGTCGAGATCACCCCGACCGGCGGCGAGGAGGACGGCGTCAGCCACGAGATCAACGACGAGCTGTACACCACCGTCGACGACGCCATCCGCACCGCCGAGGCCCTCGGCCTGGGCGAGAAGGGCCGGTATCTGCTGGCCGCCTCCTTCGGCAATGTCCACGGCGTCTACAAGCCGGGCAACGTCGTCCTCCGCCCCGAGCTCCTCAAGGACCTCCAGGCGGGCGTGGCCGCGAAGTTCGGCAAGGCCGCCCCGTTCGACTTCGTCTTCCACGGCGGCTCCGGTTCCACGGCGGAGGAGATCGCCACCGCGCTGGAGAACGGCGTCGTGAAGATGAACCTCGACACCGACACCCAGTACGCCTTCACCCGCCCCGTCGCGGACCACATGCTCAAGAACTACGACGGTGTGCTGAAGGTCGACGGCGAGGTCGGCTCCAAGAAGACCTACGACCCGCGCAGCTGGGGCAAGCTGGCCGAGGCCGGCATGGCCAAGCGTGTGGCCGAGGCCTGCGCCGCCCTGCGCTCCACCGGTACGAAGATCAAGTAAGCGTTGTCCGCCCGAAGGCCCGGCACTGATGAGTCTCAGTGCCGGGCCCTCGGCATGCCCAGGGAGGGAAAACGCATGGAGCACGACTTCGGCTTCGACGCTCCGGTGGACCGGCGGGGCACCTGGTCCGTCCAGTGGGACGGCGTCGCCGACCGCTTCGGAGCGGCCGGGCTGCTGCCGTTCACGATCTCCGACATGGACTTCGCCGCACCGCCCGCGGTGCTTCGGGCGCTGCATGAGCGGATCGCGCACGGCGTCTTCGGTTACACGGACTGGCGGCTCGGCGGCTTCCGGGACGCCGTGCGCCACTGGCACGCCACGCGTTACGGGACCGAGGTCGACCCGGAGCAGATCGTGTACGCCCCCTCCGTGCTCAGCCAGCTCTCCCAGCTGCTGCAGATGTGGACCGCGCCGGGCGACGGGGTGGTCGTCCACACCCCCGTGTACGACGGCTTCCGCAAAGCCGTCGACGGGCTCGGGCGGGAACTGCTGGGGGCGCCCGTCGGGGACATGCGGCAGCTGGAGCGACAGCTCGCCCGTCCGCAGGCGAAGGCGCTGATCCTCTGCTCCCCCCACAACCCGACCGGCCGGGTGTGGACGGAGCACGAGCTGGCCGAGACCGCGAAGCTGGCCGAGGCGTACGGGGTCGCGGTGATCAGCGACGAGATCCACGCGGACCTGGTGCACGAGGGGCGGCGGCACATCCCGTGGACCCGGTTCGCCGGCGGGGACCGGCCCGGTGCCGGTGCCGGTGTCGGTGTCGGTGTCCAGGGCGGAAGGTGGGCGCTGATCACATCCGGGTCAAAGGCGTTCAACTTCCCCGCGCTGAACGGCTCGTACGGCATCATCGCCGATCCGGACGAACGCACGGCGTTCGTCCGCCGGATGGAGACCGGCGAGGGCCTCGCCTCGCCGTCCGTCCTCTCGCTCACCGCCCATATCGCTGCATACCGGGAGTCGGCGCCCTGGCTGAACGCGCTGCGCGGCTATGTCGCCGGCAATCTCGCGATGGCAGCCGACCGGCTGAACGGGGCGTTTCCGGCGCTGGACTGGTCGCCGCCGCAGGCCGGATATCTTGCCTGGATCGATCTGCGGCCGCTGGGGGTGGAGGACGAGGAGCTCCAGCGGGAGCTGATCCAGCGGGAGCGGGTCGCGATCATGCGGGGGGCGGTGTACGGCTGCGAGGGATTCGTCCGTCTCAACCTCGGCTGCCCGCGGGCCAAGGCGGAGCGCGGAGTCGATGCGCTGGTCCGCGCAGTGCGCCGGCTGGCCGGGTGAGACGGCCACGCGGGATGATCCCGGTATGAGCAGCGGTGCGCGTGACGGTACGGAGGGCGAGCCCGGCCCGCGGCCCGAGCCGGGCGACGGCGACGCGTCCCCTGCCCGGCATGCGGCGTCGGAGGCCGGGGCCCGCAGGCCGGACCGGCCCGCGCCGGCTGGGGGCGGTTCGGAGGAAGGAGCCGGGCTGGAGGCGGGCGGCACCGAGGCGGCGGCCGACTCGGAAGCCAACCCAGAGGCCGATCCGGCGGCCGACCCGGAGGCCGGGCCGGTGCCGGAGGGCGGGGCCGGGGGGCTTCGGCTGGCGTCGGCCGTTGGCCGCTGGGTGGTGCTCACGACCGTCCTGGGCTCCGCGATGGCGCTGCTGGACTCCACCGTCGTCACCGTCGCCCTGCCCCGTATCGGCGAGGACCTCGACGCCGACCTGGGCGCCCTCCAGTGGACCGTCAACGCCTACATGCTCACCCTCGCCTCGCTGATTCTGCTCGGCGGGGCGCTCGGGGACCGCTACGGGCGGCGGAAGATCTTCGTCCTGGGGGTGGTCTGGTTCGCCGCCGGCTCGCTGCTGTGCGGGCTGGCCCCGGACGAGTCGGTGCTCATCGCCGCGCGTGCCCTCCAGGGGATCGGGGGCGCGCTGCTCACGCCCGGCTCGCTCGCGATCATCCAGGCGAGCTTCCACCCGGACGACCGGGCTCGTGCGGTGGGGCTCTGGTCCGGGTTCGGCGGGGTGGGCGCGGCGGTCGGGCCGTTCGTGGGCGGCTGGCTGGTGGACGGGCCCGGCTGGCGCTGGGTGTTCCTGATCAATGTGCCGCTGGCGGCGCTGTGCGTGCCGGTGGCGCTCAAGCAGGTGCCCGAGTCCCGCGACCTTCAGGCGCGCGGCCGTTTCGACGTCCTGGGCGCGGCGCTGGGGGCGCTGGCGCTGGGTCTGGTGACGTATGCGCTGATCGCGCCCGCGGTGTGGGCGGGAGCGGCGGGTGCGGCGGCAGGGGTGGCGTTCGTCCTTGTGGAGCGGCGGCGGCCGGAGCCGATGCTGCCGCCGTCGATCTTCGCGGTGCGGCAGTTCACCGTGGTCAATCTGGTGACGCTGTGCGTGTACGCGGCGTTCGGCGGGTTCTTCTTCCTGGCGGTGCTCCAGCTCCAGGTGGTGGCGGGGTACTCGGCGCTTGCGGCGGGCACCGCGCTGCTGCCCACCACGGTGCTGATGCTGCTGCTGTCCGCGAAGTCCGGCGAACTGGGCGACCGCATCGGACCGCGCATCCCGCTGACCGTCGGCCCGCTGCTGTGCGCCGCGGGGATGCTGCTGATGCTGCGGGTGGGCGAGGACGCCTCGTACGCGACCGATGTGCTGCCCGCGATGGCGGTGCTGGGCGCGGGGATGGTGACCCTGGTCGCGCCGCTGACCGCGACGGTGCTGGCGTCGGTCGACCCGGGGCGGGCGGGCCTGGCCAGCGGCGTCAACAATGCGGCGGCCCGGGCGGCGGGGCTTGTCGCGGTGGCCGCGCTGCCGCTGCTGGTGGGCATGGGCCCGGAGGCGTACCGCTCGGCGGCGGAGTTCGGCGAGGCGTTCCGGCGGGCGCTGCCGCTGCTCGCGGGGGTGCTGGCGGCGGGGGCGGCGATCGCGTGGTGGGCGGTGCGCCCGAAGGAGGCGGAGCTGGAGCGCTGCCATCCGGAGTGCCGTGTCAACTGCGGCGTCTCCGCACCGCCCCTCGAACCGCCGGAGTCGGGCCAGGCGCCCTGACCCGGCTCGGGCTGCCTGCCGGTCCAGGGGCCGGGCCGCGGCGGCGGCAAGCCGGCTCACGGAACCGCGCAGGCTGCTGCGCGAATGGAAGCCATCACGGCTCTGCGTATGTCATCTCGATGGGTTCCATGGATTCCGAGGACTCCGGCGCCGGGACGGGCGGTCCGCAGGTGGGGAGGGGCGGCCGGATGGGCGGCCCGGTCCCGGCGGTGGCCGGTGCGCCCGACTGGGAGACTGGGGTCATGGCCATTCATGAGAATCTGCTCGGGGGCCCGCCCCCGACCCATCTGCCCGACGATCCCGAGCCGCGTGAGCTCCTCGCCGGTGGCGCCGCGCCGGCCGACGTCGCGGCGAAGTACCCCACCTCCTCGCTGGCCTGGGCGCAGCTCGCCGACGACGCGTTCGAGAACGGCCGGGTCGTCGAGTCGTACGCCTACGCCCGCACCGGCTACCACCGCGGCCTGGACGCGCTGCGCCGCAACGGCTGGAAGGGCCACGGCCCCGTGCCGTGGGAGCACGAACCCAACCGCGGCTTCCTGCGGGCCCTGCACGCGCTGGCCCGCGCCGCGCAGGCGATCGGGGAGCAGGAGGAGTACGAGCGCTGCTCGGCCTTCCTGCGTGACTCCTCCCAGACCGCGGCCGACACCCTGAGCTGACCCGCCGGGACCCGGCGCGCGGGGCCCCCTCGGGTCCCCGCGCGCCGAGCCCCGTACCCGAATGCGGGCACCCGGCCGGTACGATCGAACGCGCTGTCGGAACAACGCTGTCGAACCATGCGGAAGCGCGCCGGACGCGCGCAACGGGGGATGAGGTCTGTCGTGGGCAAACGTGCTGCCTCTCGCCAAGTGCGCTCCCGCGCCGGGGTCCGCCGCCGTCCGTTCGCCCCGACCGTGCTGTCCGGCGTCGCCCTCGGCGTGCTGTCCCTCGGAGGCGGGGCCGCCCTCGCGCACTGGCAGGGCACGCCCGGCACAGCCGCCGACGACGCCCCCCGCGCGGCGGCCACGGAGCCGCGGACGCCGTCCGCCCCGGCCTCGCAGAGCCCGCCTGGGGCGACCGCGTCCGCGGAGCCGTCGGCGTCCGGGTCGTCGGGCGGCCCGGATCCGTCCAAGAGCCCGGACTCCTCGCCGTCCGCAGGCGACGGCGGAGAGCCGCCGCCCTCCGTGCCGGACAAGGCCAAGGGCACCTTCACCACCGCGCGGTCCTCGGGCAGCCCCGCCGGCAAGGGCCCGCTGCGCCGCTACCAGGTATTGGTCGAGGACGGTCTCGACCTCTCCGCCTCCCAGGCCGCCGCCGAGGTCGAGGCGATCCTCGCGCACCCCAGGGGCTGGGGCGCGAACGGCCGCGGCACCTTCCAGCTCGTCTCCGCGGGCGAGCCCGCCGACTTCGTCATAAAAATCGCCACCCCGGACACGGCGGACCAGCTCTGCCTCGCCGTGGGCCTGGACACGGGCGGCGAGCTGAACTGCGAGACCGTCGAAGGCGTCGTGGTGAACCTTAAGCGCTGGCTGCTGGGCTCGCCGACGTTCGCCGGGACCCCCGCCGAGTACCGGCACCTGATCATCAACCACGAGGTCGGGCATGAGATCGGCATCCGGCAGCACATGGGCTGCCCGGGCCCCGGAAAGCCCGCCCCGGTGATGATGCAGCAGATCAAGGGCCTCAACGGCTGTGTCTCCAATGCCTGGCCGTACGACGAGAATGGGACGTATCTCACAGGCCCGACTGTCTGAGGCGCCCGGCTTATGATGCCGGTGGGGACCGGGGCTCCCGTACCGGATCAGGAAGGAGCGGACCGCTACCCGGAGTGTCGAGGAGACAGCGATGTCACATGACGCCGCCCCGAATCTGGATTTCGCGGGCACCACTCCGTATGAGGACTATGTCCAGGCGGACGTCCTCACCCACCTCCAGCATCCCCGCTCGGAAGATCCGGGAGAGATGGTCTTCCTGGTCACCACCCAGGTGATGGAGCTGTGGTTCACGGTCATCGTCCATGAATGGGAGACGGCGACCCGCGCCCTGCGCGAGGACCGGCTGCCCGTCGCGATGGACGCGCTCAAGCGGTCCGCGCGGGAACTGGACGCGCTGAACGCCTCCTGGAGGCCGATCGCCCAGCTGACGCCCTCTCAGTTCAACGCCTACCGCTCCGCCCTGGGCGAGGGATCCGGCTTCCAGTCGGCGATGTACCGGCGCATGGAGTTCCTGCTCGGTGAGAAGTCGTCGTCGATGCTGGTGCCCCACCGGGGCGCACCGCGCGTCCACGCCGAGCTGGAGAAGGCCCTGCACGAGCCGAGCCTCTACGACGAGACCCTGCGGCTGCTGGCGCGGCGCGGGCTGCCCGTGCCGCAGGCCGTGCTGACCCGTGACGTGTCGCAGAAGTACGAGCCGTCGGCGGAGGTCGAGGCGGTCTGGGCGAGACTGTACGAGGGCGACCAGCAGAGCGACCTGGTCCGTCTCGGCGAGGCGCTGACCGACGTCGGGGAACTGGTCTGGCGCTGGCGCAACGACCATCTCGTCGCCACTCGCCGCGCCATGGGCTCCAAGACCGGAACCGGCGGGTCCGCCGGCGTCGCCTGGCTGGAGAAGCGCGCCCGGAAGAACGTCTTCCCTGAGCTGTGGACGGCGCGCAGCCATGTCTGAGCAGCTGGCCGACAGGGCCGCGGCGCTGGACGCCGCAGACGAACTCGCCGGATGCCGCAAGCTGTTCGCGCTCGACGACGCCACCGTGTACCTGGACGGCAACTCGCTGGGCGCGCTGCCCGCGCATGTGCCCGACCGGGTCGCGGACGTCGTGCGGCGTGAGTGGGGCGAGCTGCGCATCCGCTCATGGGGCGAGAGCGGCTGGTGGACCGCGCCCGAGCGGATCGGCGACCGGATCGCCCCGCTGATCGGGGCGCAGGCCGGCCAGGTGGTGGTCGGGGACTCCACCAGCGTCAACGTCTTCAAGGCCGTGGTGGCCGCGGTGCGGCTGGCCGACCCCACCCGCACGGAGATCGTCGTCGATGCGACGACGTTCCCCACGGACGGGTACATCGCAGAGTCCGCCGCCCGGATGACCGGGAAGCGGATCGTTCCGGTCGACCCGGAAGAGCTGACGGGCGCGGTCGGCCCCGCCACGGCCGCCGCGCTGGTCAACCACGTCGACTACCGCACCGGCCGACTGCACGACCTGCCGTCCCTGACTGCGGCGATCCACCGGGCGGGGGCGCTCGCCGTCTGGGACCTGTGCCACAGCGCGGGCGCGCTGCCGGTGGGCCTCGACGAACACCGGGTCGACCTGGCGGTCGGCTGCACCTACAAGTATCTGAACGGCGGACCCGGTTCACCCGCGTATCTGTACGTCGCCGAGCGCCATCAGGGGGCCTTCGACTCCCCCCTGCCCGGGTGGACCTCCCACGCCGACCCCTTTGCCATGACCCCCGGCTACCGGCCCGCCGACGGCGCGGTGCGGGGGCGCGTCGGAACCCCCGACATTCTGTCGATGCTGGCCCTCGAGGCCGCCCTCGACGTCTGGGACGGGGTCTCACCGGCGGCCGTGCGGGCGAAGAGCCTCGCGCTGACCGACTTCTTCCTCCAGTGCGTGGAGTCGTATGTGCCGCCGGGGCGGGTGGAGTGCCTGACGCCCCGTGAGCACGCGCGGCGCGGCAGCCAGATCGCGCTGCGCTGCGAGGACGCGCCGCGGGTGATGTCCGCGCTGATCGAGAAGGGGGTGGTGGGGGACCTGCGGCGGCCGGACGTCCTGCGGTTTGGCTTCACACCGCTGTATGTGTCCTTCGCGGACGCGGAGCGGGCGGCGCGGGTGCTGTCCGCCACCCTGCACTGACCCGCGGGCTGCCGCCCCGCACGCCCCGGTGCTCCGCCGGTCGGGCCCTCCGGCCCGCGCGGGTCGCCGGGGTCGGGCCCTTCTGCTCGCGCGGGTCGCCGGGGTCGGGCCCTGTTGCTCGTGCGGGTCGCTGAGGTCCGGGCCCTCCCGCCCGCGCGGGTCGCTGAGGCCCGGGCCCTGTCCCTTTCCCGCCTGCCCGTCCCCCAGTGCCTTGTCAGGCGCGGGTGCGGTCGGCCCGGAGTGCCGCTGCCGTCTGCTGCCGGCACCGCGCAGACGGGCACGCCCGAGAGGCCCACGGCGCGGGGCGCTGAGGGGTGCGGGGCGCTGAGGGGTGCGGAGCGGCCGCCCCGCACCCGGAAAGGGCGGGCGGGTGGGAAAGGATCGCGAACCCCGCGGGAGGCGTCCTGGTAGCGTCGCGGGATCGCAGGTGAAGTGTGGTTGTGCGTGGGAGGGTTGGAGATGCCGGACCCCGTCGCCCGGGATGCCGCGGAAGCCGAGTCGCTCTTCTCGCATCCGGCCGTCGAGCCGGACGCGTCCGTCGCGTACGGAGCGCACCCGGATCAGGTGGTCGATTTCTATGCGCCTCGGGGCGGCCGCGAGACCGCGCCGCTGGTCGTCGTGTTCCACGGCGGGGCCTGGCGGGCCCCGTACGACCGGCGTCATGTGTCCCCCTTCGCGGACTATCTGGCGCGCACGGGCCTGGCCGTGGCCAGCGTGGAGTACCGCCGCGGGCGGGACATCCCCCAGCAGGGGCAGCCGGAGGGCGGGGGCGGCGCGTCCGGCCCGGTCGCCGGCCGGTGGCCGGAGACCTTCGACGACGTCGCAGCCGTGCTCGACGCGCTGCCCGGCCTGGCCCGGGAAGCCCTGCCGCAGGCGGATGCGCGCCGCACGGTCCTCACCGGGCACTCGGCCGGAGGGCATCTCGCGCTGTGGGCGGCCGCCCGCCATGTGCTGCCCGCCGAGTCGCCCTGGCGGCTGGACGGGCCGCCCCCGCTCCGCGGCGTCGTGGCGCTCTCCCCGATCGCGGACTTCGAGCGCGCCGTCGAACTGGACGTCTGCTCCGGCGCGGCGGTGCAGCTGCTCGGCGGGGAGAGCGAGTTCAAGGAGCGGCGCGGTCACGTGGACCCCGCCGTGCTGCTGCCGACCGGCATCGCGACCGCCGTCGTGCACGGCCGTACGGACATCGTGGTGCCGCCCGCCGTCGTCGAGGCGTTCGTGGAGGCCGCGGCCCGGGCGGGGGAGACGGTGGGGCTGACGGTCCTGGAGGACGTCGGTCACTTCCCGCTGGTGGACCCCGCGGCCGACGCCTGCGCCGTCGTCGCTGAGGAGATCGCCCAACTCGCCTGGTGAACCGCGGGGCTTGCGGACCGGAACCGACCGCAGGCCTCCCTGGCGTGGCCGTCATGGACACCACACAGACCATCCTCGCCACCGGTGCAACCGGTGCAACCTGTGCCACCTGTGCCACCGGCGCCGTCGGCCGCCGCATCGTGGACGAGCTTGTGCAGCGCGGCCACCGGGCGGCCCGCCCGCACTTTCGCCGACTGGGCCCGGGAGCACGCGGCCGCGTTCCGCGGATGAGTGTGCGCGCCATGTAGTCCTCAAGGGGGACGCGGCAGGATCCGCATCACAGGTGACGCCCGCGTCTCCCCGCGCCCGTACCGTTCTTGGCGTGACCGAGAAGACCCGCGGCGCCCGCGGCGCCCGCAGCCCCGAGTACGACCTGGTCAAGGGTGCGCTCGCCGGGCTGCGCCACGACCTGTTCCACGATGCGTTCGCTTACCGCCCGCTGCCGCCCCTGCCGACGGACGGGCCCCTGATACGCCGGCTGCCCGAGCGGCTGCGGACGACGGCGCGCTGGATGCCGCACGCCGTCGTGGGGGGCCTCGCGGTGATCGTCCTGCTGATCGCCTTCGGCGAGAGCAGATACGGGAACCCCCTCGCCGTCGCCCTGACCGGGCTCATCCCCGCGGCCGCGGTCGTGATGACGCTGGTCAGGCCGGTGGGCGCCTGGTGGCTCTCGCTGGGCAGCGTGCCCGTCGTCGGCCTGCTCTCCGGCTACTGGGGGGACTGGCCGTGGACGCCCGCCTCACTGGCCGCACATCTGGTGGTGATGACGGTGGTGGCGGCCAGGACCCGGCCGCGCATCGCCGGCTGGATGTGGGCGCTGACCGCCGCTTACGGGCTGTTCGTGGAGGATTTCCTGGGCCGTGGCGCAGGCCGGGCCGCCACTGCCGAGGTGCTGTTCACCGCCGCGCTCGCGCTGCTCGTGGTCACCGTGTGGCATGTCCGCCGGGACGCGCGGCAGGAGGTCGCCGCCCAGCAGACCGTCACCGCCGTCGAGCGCGACCGGCGCACGCTGCTGGAGGAGCGCACCACGATCGCCCGGGAGCTGCACGATGTGGTCGCCCACCATATGTCGGTGGTGGCGATCCAGGCGGAGGCCGCCCCGTACCGGGTGGAGAACCCGCCGCCCGAGCTGGAGCAGGCCTTCGCCACGATCCGGGAGAACGCCGTGGCCGCCCTCACCGAGCTGCGGCGGGTCCTCGGCGTCGTACGGGCGGAGGACTACCAGGCCCCGGACGCGCCGCAGCCCGTGCTCGACGACGTCGACGGGCTGCTGTCGAACGTCCGGGACGCGGGCCTGGAGGTGGAGAAGACGGTCACGGGCGCGGTCCGCGAGCTGCCGCAGGGGGTGGAGCTGTCCGCTTACCGGATCATTCAGGAGGCGCTCAGCAACACGCTGCGCCACGCTCCGGGGGCGACGGCGAGGGTGGAGATCAGCTATGTCCTCGGAGGGCTCGGGCTGCGGATCGTGAACACCGCGCCGCAGGGGTTGGTCAAACCCTCGCCGGGCGCCGGGCACGGCATCACGGGCATGCGGGAGCGGGTGACCATGCTGAACGGCGAGATGACCGCGGAGCCGGCGCGGGGCGGCGGCTACGAGGTGACCGCCTTCATCCCTGTGGCGGAGTCGGCGGACGAGCGTGAGGGGCGGCAGCGGTCATGACGATCCGGGTGCTGGTCGTCGACGACCAGATGATGGTGCGCGAGGGCTTCTCGGTCCTGTTGAACGCGATGCCGGACATCGAGGTCGTCGGCGAGGCGGTGAACGGCCGTGAGGCGGTCGCCAGGGTCGCCGAGCTGACGCCCGACGTGGTGCTGATGGACATCCGCATGCCGGAGCTCAACGGCATCGAGGCGACGCGGGAGATCACGGCGCTGCACGCCGACTCCAAGGTGCTGGTGCTGACCACCTTCGACCTCGACGAGTACGTGTACCAGGCGCTGCGCGCCGGGGCGTCGGGCTTCCTGCTCAAGGACGCCTCCGCGCGCCAGCTCGCCGACGGGGTGCGTGTGGTGGCGGCGGGCGAGGCGCTGCTCGCCCCGACGGTCACCCGCCGTCTGATCACCGAGTTCTCCAAGCTGCCGCAGACGCCCAAGCCGCCTGCCATGGCGCAGATCGGCGATCTGACGGAGCGTGAGACGGAGGTGCTGGTGCTGATCGCCCAGGGGTTGTCCAACGCGGAGATCGCCGAGCTTCTGGTCGTCGCGGAGTCGACCATCAAGACCCATGTGAGCCGGGTCCTGGTGAAGCTCGGGCTGCGGGACCGCACCCAGGCGGCGGTGTTCGCATACGAGGCCCGGCTGGTCACACCGGGGTAGCGGTTCATGTCGGGGTGGCGGGCCGCGTCGGGTGGCGGGTCACGCCGGGGTGGCGGGCCGCGTCGGGTGGCGGTTCATGCCGGGATGGCGGGTCACGCCGGGTAGGGTCGGGTCGGGACGGCGGTCGCCCCGGGGGACGGCCGGTCGGACCGGGACAGCCGGTCGCACCCGGTCGGCGGGCACGTCCATGACCGCGGACTCCCGGACGCGCCCCGGCTCCGCTAGCGTCGGCCTATGGCAGACACGTTCGACCCGTGGTCACCGTCCTTCGTCGCCGACCCCTACCCCGCGTACGCCGCGCTGCGCGCCCGTGGCCGGGTCCATCGCTTCGAGCCCACCGGGCAGTGGCTCGTACCGCACCACGCCGAGGTCTCCGCGCTGCTGCGCGACAGGCGGCTCGGGCGGACGTACCGGCACCGGTTCACACACGAGGAGTTCGGGCGCACGCCGCCGCCCGCAGCGCACGAGCCGTTCCACACGCTCAACGACAACGGCCTGCTCGACCTCGAGGCGCCCGACCACACCCGTATCCGCCGCCTCGTCTCGAAGGCCTTCACGCCGAGGACCGTGGAGGCCCTCGCACCGACCGTGCACCGGCTGGCCGGTGAGCTGGTCGGCCGGCTCGTCGACGCGGGCGGCGGCGATCTGCTCGCCGAGGTCGCCGAGCCGCTGCCCGTCGCCGTGATCGCCGAGATGTTGGGCATACCGGAGGCGGACCGCGAGCTGCTGCGGCCCTGGTCGGCCGCCATCTGCGGGATGTACGAGCTGAATCCCGGCGAGGCGGCCGCGGCCCGCGCGGTCGCGGCGTCCGTGGAGTTCAGCGCGTATCTGCGGGAGCTGATCTCCGCGCGGCGCACCTCCCCCGGCGAGGACCTGATCTCGGCACTCATCGCCGCGCACGACGAGGGGGACCGGCTCTCCGAGCAGGAGATGATCTCCACCTGTGTGCTGCTGCTGAACGCGGGGCACGAGGCGACCGTCAACACCGCCGCCAACGGTTGGCAGACCCTCTTCCGCCACCCGGAACAGCTGGCCGCCCTGCGCGCCGCCGGCCCCGACGGCCCGCCGGACGCGCTGCTGTCCACAGCTGTGGAAGAGCTGATGCGCTACGACACCCCGCTCCAGCTCTTCGAACGCTGGGTGCTCGACGACATCGAGATCGACGGGACGACGATTCCGCGCGGCAGCGAACTCGCGCTGCTCTTCGGCTCCGCCAACCGCGACCCGGCCCGCTTCGAGCACCCGGACACCCTCGATCTGACCCGCGTGGACAACCCGCACATCAGCTTCGGCGCGGGCATCCACTACTGCCTCGGCGCGCCGCTCGCCCGCGTCGAACTCGCCGCGTCCTTCGGGGAACTGCTGCGCAGGGCACCGACGATGAAGCCAGCCGCCGAACCGGAGTGGCAGCCGGGCTTCGTCATCCGGGGGCTGCGCGAGCTGCTGGTCGAGCTGTAGAGCCGCTGCGCTGTTCTTCGCCGGTCCATGCGGTGATCCATGCGGTGATCCATGCGGTGATCCATGCGTCGATCCAGTTGATTCAGTCGATTCATCTGGTCCGTCTATTTCGTCTCCAGGTCCCGTCTGCGGAAGCCGGCCAGCCCCAGCCACACCAGCCCGGCCGCCAGCAGCGTCAGCAGCACCGGAGGCGTCCAGTCGAACTCCGCGGCCGGAAGCCGCGGGATGTGCCCGAAAGGCGAGAGGTTGTTCATCCAGTCCGGGAACTGGAGCAGCTGCCCCAGGTAGCCCACGACGAACGCGTACACGGGCACGATCCATGCCGCAGCGACCGCCCTCGGGAACCATCCGAAGAGCGCGAGCGTGAACCCGGACGTGACCCACAGCGCCGGGGCGTACGCCAGCGCCGCGACGGTCAGTTTGCCGAAGAGTGAGCCGTCGCCGGTCGAGGCGGCCCCCGACGCGCCGAAGCCGATCCCGGCCGCGAGCAGCAGCGCCGTGCCGCCGGCGGTCGCCACGGCGAGATGGCTGCCCGCCCAGCGCGCCCGGGACAGACCGGTGGCCAGCAGCGGCTCGGCGCGGCCCGCCGTCTCCTCGGAGCGCGGCCGCAGTGCTGCCATCACCGCGTAGACCGCCGCCACGACGGAGATCACGATCATCACGATCGAGGCGAAGGACTCAGCGACCGTGGCCCCGCCGATCTCCTCGATGGCTTCCTGGATCTGCTCGATGTTCTTGAGCATGTCCTCGGCGTCACCGAGGATCGAGCCGTACATCGCGCCCATCAGCAGCAGGCCCGCGCCGAAGCCGAGCAGCATCCCGCGGTGCAGCCGCAGTGCGAAGCCGAGCGGCCGGCTCAGTGCGCCGGAGGCTGCGGCGTTGCCCAGCCGGGCGGCGCGCAGGCCCGCGCCGACGTCCCGCCGGGTGCTCAGGGCGAAACCGGCGGCCGCCGTCAGCACGGCCAGGGCGAGGCAGAGCAGCAGCGGCCAGACGCGGTCGTCGACATAGGCGTACGTCCGCTGTGCCCAGCTGATCGGCGACAGCCAGGACAGCGCGTCGCCGCCGTCGCCGCCCGCGTCGCCCGCCGCGCGCAGCACATAGGCGGCCCCGATGACGGCGAGCGCCATGCCCGACGCGCCGCGCGCATGGGCGGTGATCTGTACGGTGACGGCGGCCGTGCCCGCGAAGACCAGGCCGACCGCGGCATGCGCGAACCCGTACAGCAGCGAGCCGCCCGTGTCGACGGACTCCACGCCCAGGCCGCTCAGCCCGAGGGCGAGCAGCAGCGCCAGCGCCAGATTGGCGAGCGCCGCGACGATCAGCGCGGCAGCCAGATGGGCGTGCCGTCCGACGGCGGTGGAACGCACCAGTTCGGCGCGGCCGGTCTCCTCCTCGGCGCGGGTGTGCCGGGTGACGGTCAGCACGCTCATCAGCCCGACGAGCACGGCGGTGAAGCCGAGCATCTGATGGCCCAGCATCGCGCCAAAGGTGTAGTCGTCGAGATAGTGGCGCGGGCCGGTCATGGCGAGCCCGGCGGGGCTGTTCATGGTGGTCGCGATGGAGGCGCGGTCCTCGGGGTCCGCGTACAGCGTCCGGTAGTTGCCGGCCGTGGCGAGGGTGCCGGCGAACAGCGCGAGAACCCACACCGGCAGCCGGACGCGGTCGCGGCGCAGACCGAAGCGGACGAGGGCGCCGACGCCGGCGAGCGGGCGGGTGCGGGTGGGAGTGCGGGTGGAGGAGGGGGAGCGGTGGGACGTGCCGGTGCCGGGCGCGGTGGTCATCGTGCCTCTCCCCGGCCTCCGCGGCTGCCGCGGCGGTCGCTGTTGGCGGCGTTGGCGGCGTTGGCGGCGTTGGCGGCGTTTGAGGCCAGCTCGTCTCCGTAGTGACGCAGCATCAGCTCCTCCAGCGTGGGCGGGTGGCTCACGAGGCTGCGGACGCCGAAGCCGGTGAGTGTGCGGACCGCGCCGTCGAGGTGCGCGCCGTCGACGGCGAACCGAACGCGTCCGCCCTCCTCGGTCCGCACGTCGTGTACGCCGGGCAGCGCGTCGAGCCCGGTCGCCGGGCGCTCGGTCTCCGCCTCGATCGTCGTACGGGTCAGATGGCGCATCTCGCTGAGCGTGCCGGACTGCACGGTCCGGCCCAGCCGGATGATGCTGACGCGGTCGCAGAGCTTCTCGACCTGGGCCAGGATGTGGCTGGAGAGCAGTACGGTCTTGCCGGCTGCCTTCGCTTCGAAGATGACGTCCTGGAAGACCACCTCCATGAGCGGGTCGAGTCCGGCCGTAGGCTCGTCGAGGAGCAGCAGCTCGGCGTCGGAGGCGAGAGCGGCGACGATGGCGACCTTCTGCCGGTTGCCCTTGGAGTAGGCGCGGCCCTTCTTGGTCGGGTCGAGGTCGAAGCGCTCGATCAGCTCGTCGCGGCGGCGCTTGTCGAGGGCTCGGCCGCCTCCGCGCAGCCGGGAGAGCAGATCGATGGCCTCGCCGCCGGTGAGGCCGGGCCACAGCTCGACGTCCCCCGGCACATAGGCGAGCCGGCGGTGCAGCTCGACCGCGTCATGCCAGGGGTCCTTGCCGAGCATCCGGGCGGCGCCTGAGTCGGCGCGCAGGAGACCGAGCAGCACCCGGATGGTCGTCGACTTGCCGGCGCCGTTGGGGCCCAGGAAGCCGTGCACTTCACCGGTCTCGACGCCGAGGTCGAGGCCGTCCAGGGCGCGTGTGCGCCCGAACGACTTGTGCAGACCGGCGATGCTGATTGCCTTCGTCATGCTTCAGAACGTACGCTATGTTCACAAACTTGTGAAGCTAAGGAACCATATAAACTCATGTGACGGCGAGCCGAAGGAGATGATGCGCAGGTGACGGACCAGACCGGACGGGACGAAGAGGCGGTGTCCGCCTTCGTCGAGCGCTTCGCGGGCCAACTCGTCGAAGCGGGGATGCCGCGCATGCCCTCCAGGATCTTCGCCGCCGTGCTCGCCTCCGAGACGGGCGCGCTGACCTCCGCCGAACTCAGCGAGGCGCTCACCATCAGTCCGGCCGCGGTCTCCGGAGGCATCCGCTACCTCTCCCAGGTCAACCTGATCTCCCGAGAACGGGAGCCGGGCTCGCGCCGCGACCGCTACCGGGTGCACAGCAACCAGTGGTACGAGGCGATGACCAACCGCGACCAGATCCTCAAGCGCTGGGAGGACACCATGCGCGAGGGCGTCACCACCCTCGGCCCCCGCACCTCCGCGGGCCGCCGGGTCGCCGAGACACTGGAGTTCCTCCAGTTCATGGAACGCGAGATGGCGGGTCTCCGCGACCGCTGGCGGGAACATCGCGCGCGCCTCTTCGAGCCCGAGTGACAACCGGCGGCTCGTCCCGGACACGCCGAGCCCGAGTGACAACCGGCTCGTCCCGGACACGGAGCGGAGGCCCCAGCGGGGACCGGAGCGAAGCCCCGGCTATGCCTCCGCCTGCGGCAGCACCAGCGACCACCCCTGCGGCCGAAGGGTCCAGGTTCGGCGGCGGACCGGACCGGTGACCTGGGTGTCGGCGCGGTAGCGGAAGGCCGTGCCCGAGACCGTCACCGCCCGTGCCTGCGCCAGCACCGGTTCTCCCTCCGCGCCACGGCACACGGTCACCTCGGCGTGCCCCGCGCCGGCCCGTACCCGTACGTCCTCCACCGGGTCGTGCAGATCGCTCAGCACCACCCCGTCCGCCTCCACCCGGAGCCGCTGCGCCCGCCTGCCGCCGTCGGCAGGGGCCGGGACCGCGGCCGGGCGGACCAGGGTGCGCACCAGTGAGCGGCAGGTGTCCCAGACCGAGGGCCCCCCTCCGGCGGCGGCCGCGGTCCTCGCCGAGGCCGGGGCGGCAGCCGCGCACGCGGGCGCCGCGGGAATGCTCAGATCGCCCAGGACCACTCCGTCGCTGTCGTCGACGAGCAGATCGAGCCGGTGTGCGACTCCGTCCAGCACGGCGCGCGCGGCCGCCACCGCGCCCGTCGGCACCCCGAGCGACCGCGCGAGCTCCAACGAGGCCCCGGGCGCGCCGACGGGCACCACGGCGAGCGTCTGGTCGGCCAGCTCACGCCCCTGGTGCAGCAGCGACACCGTGCGCTGCAGCGCCCGGTCGTCGCCCACCACCACTGGCCTGCGCGAACCTTTCCGCGCCAGGGCCCGGGAAAACTCCTCGGGCCCCTCCGGCAGGCAGATCTTCGCCGCCGCGCCGGCGCACAGGACATCTTTCGCGATCCGTACGGACTCGCCGTCGATGCGGCGGGCGACCGGGTCGATGACCACCAGGAGCTGGTCGTGAGCCGACACCTCG
Organism: Streptomyces chengmaiensis; assembly: GCF_029846775.1. NCBI lineage: Bacteria > Bacillati > Actinomycetota > Actinomycetes > Kitasatosporales > Streptomycetaceae > Streptomyces > Streptomyces chengmaiensis. The sequence goes on along the minus strand of NZ_JARWBG010000002.1, from coordinate 300,861 downwards.
GTCCTTCCTCGGGTAGCATCTTTGTGCAAGAGCCCCTTGCGCTATTGCGCCAGGGGCTTCGTCTATTCCGGGGCACACCGGGTCGCGGCTCTGGCCCCCTGACCTTGGTCTTGCCCCGCCCGGAAGGGGTGTACGCCTGTGCCCGCACTTGTGCTGCTCGGTGCTCAGTGGGGTGACGAGGGCAAGGGAAAGGCCACCGACCTCCTCGGTGGGTCCGTCGATTACGTGGTGCGTTACCAGGGTGGCAACAACGCCGGCCACACGGTCGTCGTCGGCGACCAGAAGTATGCGCTGCATCTCCTCCCCTCCGGAATCCTCTCGCCGGGATGTACCCCGGTCATCGGCAACGGCGTCGTCGTCGACCCAGCCGTCCTGCTCTCCGAGCTGAGCGGGCTGAACGACCGCGGCGTCGACACCTCCAAGCTGCTGATCAGCGGTAACGCGCATCTGATCACCCCGTACAACGTCACCCTCGACAAGGTGACGGAACGGTTCCTCGGCAAGCGCAAGATCGGCACCACCGGCCGCGGCATCGGCCCCACCTACGCCGACAAGATCAACCGCGTGGGCATCCGCGTCCAGGACCTCTACGACGAGTCGATCCTGACCCAGAAGGTCGAGGCCGCACTGGAGCAGAAGAACCAGCTCCTCGCCAAGGTCTTCAACCGCCGTGCGATCGAGGCCGACAAGATCGTCGAGGAGATGCTCGGCTACGCCGACCAGATCAAGCCGTACGTCGCCGACACCACCCTGATCCTGAACGACGCCATCGACGAGGGCAAGGTCGTCCTCTTCGAAGGCGGTCAGGGCACCCTCCTGGACGTCGACCACGGCACGTACCCCTTCGTCACCTCCTCCAACCCGACCTCCGGCGGCGCCTGCACCGGCGCCGGCGTGGGCCCGACGAAGATCAGCCGGGTCATCGGCATCCTCAAGGCCTACACCACCCGCGTCGGCGCGGGCCCGTTCCCCACGGAGCTCTTCGACAAGGACGGCGAGGCGCTGCGCACCATCGGCGGCGAGCGTGGTGTGACCACGGGCCGCGACCGCCGCTGCGGCTGGTTCGACGCGGTCATCGCCCGCTACGCGACCCGCGTCAACGGCCTGACCGACTTCTTCCTCACCAAGCTCGACGTGCTGACCGGCTGGGAGCAGATCCCGGTCTGCGTCGCGTACGAGATCGACGGCAAGCGCGTCGAGGAGCTGCCGTACTCCCAGACCGACTTCCACCATGCGAAGCCGGTGTACGAGTACCTCCCCGGCTGGTCCGAGGACATCACCAAGGCCAAGACCTTCTCCGACCTGCCGAAGAACGCTCAGGCCTACGTCAAGGCCCTGGAGGAGATGTCGGGCGCCCCGATCTCCGCGATCGGCGTGGGCCCGGGCCGCACCGAGACGATCGAGATCAACTCGTTCCTGTGACACCCCCCGCCGTGTGGTGCGCGGCGCGCCAGCACCGCACACCACACGGCGAACGGCCCTGGATCTGGCCAGAGGCTTGTCAGACGGTGCACTCCAATTTCTTCTTCACGCCGAGGACGTACTCCTTGGTGAAGGTCTGGAGGATCTTGGCACCCTTCTCGGAAGCCTCGACGGTGTCGCCGAACTCCCAGATGTCGAAGGTCAGATATGGGGACCGGCCCTGGCACTGAGCGCTGACAAGGGCTCGATGGCTTCCGACGACTGCCCTGGCACCGGAGATGCCCAGGTCTGCTTCTGCAGAGTGAGGATAGCTCGCGACTGCGGTCGTCCAGTCCTCCGGAGCCAGAGTTCTATCAGATGTTCGGACGTCGATGCTGACGACCTCTGACCGATCGACGATCAGCGAGCAGTAGTGATGGGTGGTGCCAAAGCCTGAGCTCTCTCTCTCGCTCTCCTTCAGCTTCTCTCCGGGCGGCAGGAGTGGTGCCAGGGCCGATTCCTCGACGGCCGCGCCGCAGACCTTTTCGGGGACTGCGTAGTCACGCTCCGCCTGACCACAGGAGGTCAGTGCCATGGAGACACCCACAACAGCTAGTACGGTCCGCGACCGGTTGCCGGTTTTCATCACCGTTCCTGAGCCCCCGCTACTCCGTCATTCTTGTCGTTTCCATCGTTTGCGGCTGCCCGAATCCTGTTGTAGATGCCTTCTTCCTTTGAATACCCTGGCTCGTTCTCCGCCCATTCGGAGTTCTCGGCGTGCCAGGCGTGTGCGAGAGCGTTCAGCTGGTCTTGACGGGTTTGATATGTCGTTTTGCTGTCCTTGACGAGGCCGTCCTCGTAGCGTTGCATTTCGCCTTCGATCCATTTGGTAGTCACCATGTCGGCCCCGCGCTGGGCGATGTCGCCGACACCGGGAATGAAGTTCAGCGCCGCGCCAGTCAGGTGGTAACTCCAGGCCTTGTCCCATGTCATGTCCGGCAGGTCGCCCTGAAGCGCGTTGTACCGGGCCTCCTCCATGAAGCCGACTGCGTAACCAGCGGCGTTCAATGTGTCCTCCGGAGCGCGCGTCTTGTCGTCAAAGGCGTCCACGATGGCGTAGTTCATGCCCTCGGTGAGGATGACGTAGGAGTCTCTGTTTCTGGAGATCTGCTTGGTGATCTCCTGGACCTGTTCCTGGTCCAGAGGGGTGCGTGTTCCGCTCTGATCGCTCATCGCCGTGTAGACCTCGTCGCCGTGATTGATCATGATCTTGGCCAGGTCGTCGCGCAGCGCCGGTGCAAGGTCGTCACCCTGCTTGGACAGGTACTCAAGAGAGTGCTTGAAGACGCGGTCGTTGACCTCGGAGTGGCCCACAGCCTGGGCGTTCGGGTCGGTCGGGTCCATGCCCGTCGCCGCGGCTGTCAGCGCCAGGCCCAGGCCATGGCGGCTGTCCGCGTCTTCGACGTCCCGGCCGTAGGTCTCGCTCTTGCGGTATTCGACCGTGTCGACGACGTCCCAGTCGCGGCCGTCCTTGCCCAGCAGGTACTCGTAGTGTTCCTTCCCGGACTCCGTGCCCGGGTCGAGGTAGCCGGCCGCCGTCTCCGGGTCGCGGGCCATGACGCCGAGCGTGGCGTCGACGGGGTCATTGGCGAACCAGCCGTCCTTGCCCTCGAACGTGCCCCGGAGGTCCCAGATGTCGGGGTCCTTCGTCTCGGCCGCGATCATGTCGTCGGTGATGTCCGACAGGAACTGCCCGGAGTACCCGTCGCCGTGCTGGAGGAGCGTGGCCAGCGTCTGGTAGCCCTGCACCTTCTGGTCGTGGCCGATGCCCACCGCGTGCCTTTCGCCCGCGATTCTGAGGTCGTACTCGTCGTCTCCGTGCTTCTGAAGCCCTGTGCGCCACTCGTTGTAGAACGTCGCCTCCGGCGTCTTCTTCCACTGTTCAAATGCTTCCGTGTACGCCGTGGTCCCGAAGCGCAGTGGCTTGCCGTCGGCGTTCTTGAACTGCGGCACCCGGGTTGCCGAGGCCAATGAGTCGGCGATGCCGCCGTTGATGTTCAGATAGGCCTGCTTGGACTTGGTGTCGTCGAAGTAGGCGAGGTCGTGAAGCTTGTTGGAGAGCTTCAGCGTCGCATCAGGGCCCAGCGAGTTGAGGAAGGTCCGGCTGAAGTCCCTGTCGTCGGAGTTGTCGCGCATCAGGCGCTGCCACTCGGCCAAGTCCGAGGGCCGCTTGCCCGCCAGGATCTCGTCCGCGTACTCCCGGGCCAGCCTGGCCTCGACGACCTCGATGTCACCGACCGCGTCCGCGTTGAACTCATGGGCGCGCCCCGTGGCTGCGTCGAATGCCTCCTGGAAGAGGCTCTTGATACCGGCCGCGTCATGCAGGGCCAGCTTCACACCTTGGTCGGCGTCGTCGACGGCCTGCACCGCCTGCTTGAGAGTGCGTTCCCATATCTCCGACTTGTCGGGGGCTCGGACATACCGGTGGTCTTCGGGCACGTGCACCAGCTGTGCGTCGATACGGGACGCGCGGCCTTCGGAGTCGATGGCCACACCGCCTTTCCGCGCGTCCTCCACCACGTCCTTCACCCTGCCGATCAGCCTGACGAACTGGCCGTGGGCATCCCGCAGGATCGATGCGATCGCGCGGGCCTCGACCTGGGCGGCTGCGAACTGCTTTCGTGTGCCCGTAAAGGCCGTCGAGGCCGCGGACGCGCTGACGCCGACCCATTCCCCTTCATTCGCGGAGCTCTCGACCGCCGATTTGTAGACCCGCTCCAGTTCCTTGAAGGCGTCAGCCATACGGTCCCAGTCCACGGCGGCCGTGGTGAGCCGTGAGAGATCGACTGTGACAACGTCCTGATAAGTGAGCATGCGCTCGCAGCTTCCCGTTGCTTGGTGTGTCCGTTATGCCTGCTGTGAGTCGGGGCGGTCCGCGCCCAGTTGGGCGAGCCTGCTTCTCACCTCGTGGTTGATCTGGCGGAAATCGCCCTTTGCGGCGCGCAGCCCGTGCTCCTCCCATGCGAGGCGGGAGCGGAGGTTCTTCACCTGCCGCCCCCACTCCTCGTGAGCATTCTCAAGCCCGACGCCGGTCTGCCACCCTTTGAACGCCCGTGCCGCTGACTCCGACGATTCATCGGCCGCACAGCCCGCCTTCTGGGTGCCCGGGCCGATGTGTTCAATGAGGGCCTTGGCCGCGCCGCCCTTGACTGCGTCGCTGGTCTTGAGGTTGGCGCCACCATCGGCACCGGATGCCGTGTTCGCGGCCTCCGTCTTGTGGGCGGCCCACTCCTGCTCGAATGTCACGGTTCCCCCTCGCTACGGTATATAGCCGTCACCCTATTGCGGAGGCGTCACCCGGCTGCAGTCATGCTCAGCCCGACGGGTCGTCTTTCTTCCACGGCCTGACCCCGAGCTTCCCCGTGGTGCCGAGGTCAAGTTCCGGCGTCAGCATCACGGGCCGGGAGCCGGGCTCGGTCCGCACTCTGACGTAGGGGGCGTTCACGGGGGTGCCCGCCTCCGTGGTGTTGCGCCACATCAGGGCGGTGGATGCGGTCTCGCCCGGCTTCAGGGTCATCGGCTGCGGCGGGTCGTCGAAGCCGGTCACGGTGGCGATGCCGCCGCTGCCCCGCACGACTGTGACGCCGGAGACCGGAGTGCGATCCTCGTCCAGGACCTCGAGGAGCGGGTAGCCGTCGAGCCGGAAGCCGCCGGTTCCGCAGTTCTCCAGACGCAGCCCGACGACGCGGAGCCCCATCGCCGCGTCCCCGTCGTCCGCGGTGATCCGCATTCCGGAGGAGGGGCAGGCACCCGTCTCGGCCGGAGCCTCCTCCGTGGGGACACGTCTGACCTTCGCGATCCGCACATGCGCGCTGTCGAGCCCGTCCGGACGCATGGCGTCCAGTGAGACGGTCCCCGCCACGGTGCGGCCTGCCCCCACGGAGGGCACCGTGTGGTCGGTGTTGCTCAGCACCGCGCCGGACTGCGAGACGAGCGAGAAGGTCACGGTGTACGTGAACGACTCCCCTTGGCCGTTGGAGACCTCGAACCCGACGGTCGCCGGGGCCGGGTCGCCGGACCGGGGCGCTTCGCTCATGCCGGTGATCCGCACACCGTCCTTCTCCAGGCCCTCCGGGTCGCCGGGGAGCTCCTGGGGAGGGGGCATACGGGGCCGCCCCGCGTCATCACCCGGCGCACTGCCTCCGGGTGCACCGGCTCTCTGCGATCCGCACGCCGTCAGGAGCGCGACGCCGACGATCACGGCGGGAAGGACGCGAGGAAGGGCGGTACGCATCGGACCACCCCACCAGGGTCACGGCCGTCCGGGCCATGACCGGGGCCACACCCTCCGTCACAGGCGTGTAACGGGTCGTCAGGCTCCGTCCTGTCGCTGTGTCAGTCCTCGCCGCAGATCCGCAGACCCTTCGGGGTCGCGCACAGCAGATGGCCGTGGGTGCAGATGGCCGTCAGGCCGCTGCCGCGGGCAAGGCGGTCCAGGAAGCCGGAGGCGAGTGAGTCGGCGGGCGGCAGGCCGTAGGTGTAGGTGTATTCGATCTCCCGGTAGGGGTACGGGTCGGCGTCGACGGAGTCGATGGACGGCTCGGCGCCGTCGATGGACAGCGGTCGTACGCCCGGGAGTCCGTTCCCGGAGCGCAGTTCGCTGTAACCGAGGGATCCGGGGAGGCGGGCCACCGTCGCCAGGACGTGTTCGGTGCTGTCGAGTTCGCAGCGGACGACCGCCGCGCGGGGGTCGTCCTTGTGCTCGCAGTCGCGTGAGGAGAGTGCGGGCTCGTTGCGTCCCAGCACACGCCGCTGGAAGACCTCCCGGGTGCCGGAGTCGGCGTCGCGGCTCACCAGCAGGATGGGGAGGTCGGGGCCGCCGAGGTCCTTCCAGTTGCGCCGGTGCAGCGGTGTGAAGCAGCGCTTCTCGCGTCGCTGTGGCCGCCCGGTGCGGATGCCGCGACACGCGTCGAAAACACGTTCGCCCTCGGGGGGATGTGCGGTAGCGTCCTCGCTCGACAGCGATCAATGCCCACTCTCGCCGCCAACGACCTTGCGAAGGTGGGCAGTTGCTCCGACTGTGCAAGGGGGATTTTCGATGAACAGAAGGAAGCGCGGGGCCGTCCTGGCCGTCGCTGCTGTCGCCTTCACGGGGATCGGCACGGCCGCCTTCTCGGCGACCATCACCGACAACATGTACCCGACGAAGAACACGTCGTGGTCGTGCAAGGACGGGAACCTCGGTGACGGCTTCTGCAAGACCGACAACAAGACGCTGACCGTCTATCTCCAGGGGAGCCTGTCGAGCGCGGGCAAGAAGAAGGTGAAGAACGCGCTCAACAAGCAGTACAAGCCCACCTACCTGACGGTGACCTACCACAAGAAGGCCAGCTACAGCGGCAGCAAGGAAACGGACATCATCTACCAGAAGGGCTCCGTTCCGTCCGGCTACCGAGGGTTCGCCTGGTGCAACGACTCGGTGGGCAACAACAAGTGCGACCAGCACTATGTGCGGTTCGCCAAGGCCAACCCGCCGGCCAGCACCGCCTGTCATGAGACCGGCCACGCGGTCGGGCTGACCCATGGCCAGAACGCCTCGCCCAAGCTGAAGCAGAACGACTCCCGGCTGGGCTGCATGGTGACGCCGTCGTCTTCTTCGTCGCTGGGCAAGCACAACAAGTCCATGATCAACAAGACCTACTGATCCGAGGGGTGTCACAGATGCAGCTCACACGCGGCAAAATGCTCGGCGCCCTGGCCACCACGGCGGTGGCGGGTTCGCTGGCCGGCGCATGGATAGGACTCCCGGGCGGCGAACAGGCCCGCGCGGCGGCCGGATCAGGTGCGGACGAGGTGGTCGTCGCTCACGCCGATGACGCTCTGCCGTCGGTGACCGGCACGGACTGGGTCACCCACGCCGACCAGGTCGCCGTCGTCCGCCCCACCGCCGAGAAGGAGATCCCGGCCAGCGCGGAGGAGAAGGAGGCCGGCGAGGGGTACATCGGACGGTCCGCGACCCTGAGTCTGGAGCGGGTGCTGTGGTCCCGTGCGGGTGCGTCCGCCGCGCCGGAGTCGGTCACGCTGGATGTGGCGGGCTGGACGTTCAAGGGCGAGGAACGCCACAAGTTCGCCGTGCACGACGCACCGAGGCTGGAGCAGGGCCACACCTACATCGTGGCCCTGGCCCATGAGGACGACGGCTCATGGTCGCTCCTGGGCAGCGGAGGGGTGCTGCCGTATGACGCGGGGACCGTCGGCAACGGCGAGTCCGAGGGCGTCGTTCACACCGTCGCCAAGGCGGACAAGGCCAACCGGCCGCTGTCCGTCGCCGCCAGGGCGGGCGCGCAGTCCGACAAGAGCCTGGAGGAACAGGCTCAGGGGCGTTCGGCCGAAGCGCTGGTCTCCCTGCTGAACAGCGCCAAGCCGGAGCCCGGCGCGCGCTGACCCCTGGCGGTACGTCTCTTCCGGGGCCCGGCACCGCTCCCGTGGGGCGGGACCGGGCCCTCTCGCCGACCGCGCGACGCCAAGCGCATCCGCGGGAGTGCGGCGACCGGCCGTCGAGCGTGCACGGGGCACCTCGTGGCCCGTCGCGCCCACGTGGCGGAGCCGCACATCGATACAGCCCCGCACCCCCTCGGAGCGCTGCCGAGCTGCTGGCTTTCACCAGGCCCGCTCAGCCCGTGGCAGCGGCGGGAGCGGGCCGGGTCGTGCGCAGCAGCTCCGCCAGCTCCTTCTCGGTCTTGCCGGTCATCTGCTCCTCGACGCTGCCCTCCACATGGTCCCCGCTCGAGGCGCTGTGGATCACGCCTTCGGACTCCCCGCTCCCGATGGTTCCGCCGTCATAGGGCAGCACCGCGCTGCTGCCGAGCGTGGACCATGAGCCGTCGTCCTCCCGGGCCAGCGCCACGATGTATGAGTGCCCTATCTCTATGCGGGGCGCATCCCGCACGGCGAACTTGTGGCGTTCCTCGCCCTTGAACGTCCAGCCCGCCACATCCAGCGTGACCGACTCCGGCGCGGCGGACGCACCCGCACGGGACCACAGCACCCGCTCCAGACTCAGGGTCGCGGACCGTCCGATGTACCCCTCGCCGGCCTCCTTCTCCTCCGCGCTGGCCGGGATCTCCTTCTCGGCGGTGGGGCGGACGACGGCGACCTGGTCGGCGTGGGTGACCCAGTCCGTGCCGGTCACCGACGGCAGAGCGTCGTCCGCCTCCGAACCCACCGTCACCTCGCTGCCGCCGCCAGTCTCTCCGCCCTCGCCATCGGCCAGGACCACTACGGCGGTCGCGGCGACAGCGCCCGCCGCCAGCGCCGCGCCTGCCCACAGCAGGGGAGTCCGCCCTCCCCACGCGGCGCCCGTCATGTCAGTCACCGGGGGTCTTGCCGCCTGCTCGCGCAGCAGCCCCTCAAGCTCGCGCTCGACCCTGCTGACGCCGACCGCCGGATCGTGAGCCGACAGCAGCTCCCGCACCTTTTCCGCGTCCCGTCCCATCCGCTGCTCCTTCCTCTTTCTCTTCTTCTCTTTCTTCTTCTCCGACTTCGTCCGTCGCCGATTCGGCCAAGGCCCGGTCCAGCAGCTTCCGCGCACGGTGCAGCCGCACGGAGAAGGCGGCGCGGCTGCAGCCCATCACCCGGGCCGCCTGCCGGACGTCCAGCCCCTCCCAGGCGACCAGCAGCAGCGCCTCCCGCGCGGGCTCCGGCAGTCGGTCGAGCGCCTCGGCCGCCGCCATGCGGTCCAGCGCGCTGTGCTCCGCCGCGGCGGCAAGGCGCTCATCCGCCGAGGCGACCATCAGTTCGTGCAGCCGCACCGAACGGCCCGCGGCCCGCACCGAATTGGCCACGGTCATCCGGGCGATCCCGTACAACCAGGGCAGCGGCTCGCCCCGGACCTCCGCCCGGCGTCTCCACGCCGTCAGATACACCTCGGACAGAGCGTCCTCCGCCTGATCGCGCGGCAGTCTGCGCCGCAGATACCGGAGCACGGACACGCTGGTGTCCCGGTACACCGCCTCAAACCCGGCCCAGTCGTCCACCAGCCTGCCCTCCCCTGTCCGAATGCCCTGCACCCTGTCTGTGTCCGGCGGAGGCGTCGGATTACGTCCCACCGCCACGAGGTCACGGCGGATCCCGCGGAGTCGCGGCGGGGCGCGGCGGAGGGCGGTTGCGGCGTGGTGACGCGCCCCTCACGGGCTGCCGTACGCCGGGTTCCGCATGATGCGGGCAGGTGATGCTGCCCCTCGGCCCGCTCTACCGGCTGCCCGCGCCCGGCAACCGCCGCTACCGTCGCGGCCTGCGGCCTGCGGCCTGCGGCCTGCGGCACCGCGCCATCGCCGAGCGGCGGGCCCAGACCGGCGGCCTCGACGACACATCGGCTGTTGGTGACGCACAGGCTGCCGGCGACAGACAGGCTGCCGAAACCACTCCGGCCGGGTGGCGGCTCCCCGCGGGCACCGCCCTGCTCTGCAGCGCCTACCCGCTCCAGCACCGGCCCGAGCTGTTCCCCGACCCCGAGCGCCCCGACCCCGAGCGCTTCGACCCCGGCCGCCGGCTCGTTCGGCCCGGCGACGGCCTCCCCTGGGGCGCTCATGCCCCGTTCGGCGGAGGCAGCCGAAAGTGCATCGGCGACCAGTTCGTTCTGATCGAGATGACCATGGCCCTGGTGCCGTCTGCAGGCGCTGGAAGCTGTGCCCCGAGCCCGGAGATCCACCCTGCACGTCCGGGCCCGGGGCACACTCGCCCCCGGCCGTCCGACCACGACCTGCCAGCCGCGCGGCAAGGCCGCCGACGGCTGATGGGCGCTGTCCCCTGCGTCAGGCCGTTGGGCGGAGCACGACGCGGGCCGGGCCCGTGGCGCGCAGGGTGATGCCCGTGTCGACGGGGACGGACAGATCCACCGCGTCCAGTTCGAACTCCTGGAGGATCATCGCCAGCGCCAGCACCGACTCCAGCATCGAGAAGTGCTGCCCGATGCAGGCGCGCGGACCGCCGCCGAAGGGGAACCAGGCGTACCGGGGACGTTCCTTCTCCCGCTCCGGGGTGAAGCGTTCGGGGTCGAAACGCTCGGGATCATCCCAGTAGCGGCTGTGCCGGTGGGTCACCCACGGCGAGATGATCACATCTGCCCCGGCCGGGATCACATGCCCGTCGATCTCCATCGCCTCCACCGAGCGCCGCCCGATGACCGGGCCGGCCGGATAGAGCCGCATCGCCTCCTTCAGCACCCGGGTGATGTACGGAAGCGAGTCGAGGTCCGCGGCCGTCGGTATGCGGCCCTTGAGGACGTCCGCCGCCTCGTCCCGCGCCCGTGCCTGGACCTCGCGGTGCCGGGCGAGGAGGTGGAGGGAGAAGGCGAGGGAGGTCGCCGTCGTCTCATGGCCCGCCAGCAGGAAGACCAGCACCTGGTCGCGGATCTCGGAAGCCCCGAGGGAACCGTCTTCCGCGCTCTCCGCCTGCGAGAGGAGAGTCAGCAGGTCGTTGCCCTTGGCTTCCTCGCCCATCGCACGACGGCGGGCGATGATCGCATCGCACACCCCGTACAGCTCGTCCATCGCAGCCGCGGCCCTGCGGTTGAAGGGCGTCGGCCATGAACGCGGCACGTTCGCGGGGGAGTAGCCGCGGGTGAGGGTGTAGTCCCCTATGACGGGGAAGCAGCGCTCCACCACGTCCACGGCCTCGTCGACGTCCGCACCTCCGAAGAGGATGCGGGTGACGGCGCGGAGAGTCAGCCGCGTCATCTCGTCGACGACGTCCACCGTGCCGCCGGGAGCGGCGTGCCAGCCCGCCGTGATCACGGCTGTCTCGGCGGTTATGGCGTCGGCGTACCCGTCCACCCGCCGCCGGGTGAACAGCGGCTGGACGAGTCGGCGCTGGCGCGTGTAGTCCGCGTCCTGGGCGGTCAGCAGACCGTTGCCGAAGGACTCCCGCACTTCCTGGTAAAAGGCGTTGTCCTTGCGGAAGTTGGCCGAATCCGTGGCGAGTACGCGCTGCGCCCCCTCGGCGGAGAACACCGCGTACAGCTCGAACCGCAGCCCGGGAGGTCCCGCGGTGATGCGGACGACGTCCCCGTGCTCGCGGTAGGCGCTGAGGTAGGTCCCGAGCGAGTCCTTCTTGAGATCGAACATCGAGCCCAGCAGGGGCAGACCCGAGGGGCCCGGCACCTGCCTGCCGGTCGTACCTGTGATCGTCATGGGGCCTCCTGCGTCGGAGAGGTCAGTCCGCCCAGCGAAGGAAGGTGCTCCGGGCGGCCGGAGTGACGGCGAAGGTGGGGCCGTCGGGGGTCTTGGAATCGCGGACGTGGACGGTGTGGGGGCAGGCGGCGGCCTCCACGCTCTCGCTGCCGCCGGGGCTGCTGCAGCCGGACTCGAACCAACGGAGGGTGCTGCTCATGCTCCTTCTCCTGCCAACTGTTCGATGAGCCCCGGAGATTCAGGCGGATCCGGGGCCTGTGCTCGGATCCTCGCATACCGCTGCGTGTATGTACTCACCTTCGACGGTTACTTGATCAGGATGCTCTGGCCTCTGTGGCTCCGGATGTACATGGCGGTCGTGTCGCCGGATCTCCAGTCCTCCGCGGCGGCGTCGTCCGCTTCCTTCGCGAGGTCGATGAGCGCCCTTGCCGGCGCCGCTGCCGCGACCGCCGTGCTCGGCGCCGGAGTGCTCGGCGCCGGAGTGGTCGGCATGTCGAGCCCCGCGTACGCCGCGCCGGGCAAGAGCGTCAGCAGCTGTGTGAAGACACGCACCTTCAACCAGGCCGGCGGCTACACCGTGCAGGTGCGCAACACCTGCAAGAAGTCGGTGAAGGTGAAGGTCATCATGCGGCTGGGCAAGGACAGCAAGTACACGACGATCAAGAAGGGCGCGGCTACTTCCACTACAGGACGAACGGGCTCGGCACGCGGAAGTCCACCGTCCGGTGCTGACGCCGTACGAACGGGCATGACGCAGCGAGGGCGCGGTGAGGGCGTGACGGAGTGAGGCGTCGGCGGGCGGTCTCAGGGGAGCCTCCCGGCCGGGGTGTCTCAGCCGGCCGCGCCGGCGTCCGCGTCCGCGCCCGCTCGCCCCTCCGCGAGGGTGTCCAGGGCCCTGGAGAGCCGTTCCAGCGTCTGAGCCGTCTCGGCGAAGGCGTCCGGGCCGCCGAGAGCGTCGCGGAGGCGGTGGGCGAGGTCGGCGTGGCCGGGGCCGATCTGCTCGACCGCCGCGCGGCCCTCGGGGGTCGCCTGAAGGAGCTTGGCCCGGCGGTGGGCGGGGTTGGGGGCGTACACCGCCAGGCCTTGATCGACCAGCAGATCGGCGATGCGCTGCACGCTCTGGCGGGTGATGCCCATGGTGCGGGCGATCCCGGCGACGGTCTGCGCACGGCGCAGTACGGCTCCGAGTACCTGCCAGCGGGCGGCGGTGAGCCCGGCCGGGCGGGCCAGTTCCTCGGAGACGGTGAGGAACTGGCCGTTGAGCCGGAAGACGCCCAGGGCGGTGCGGGTGAGCAGGTCCTGGGCCGCCCGGGTGCCGATGTTGGGTGTGCGCGGGACGTCGGGTGTGCGCGGGGTCTGGTCGCTCATGCCTGGAGAACCTCGTAGGCGGTCGGGTCGGAGTCGTGGAACAGCCGGTACCAGGCGTCCAGCTTCTCGCCCTCGTACACGCCGAGCATGGCGAAGACCTCGCGGGCGAAGGCGACCGGCTCGGTGGGGCCCGCGGTGATGACGCCGCGGTCGCGGACTGCGTCCGCGTCCCGGTAGCGGTCGCCGCCCTGGTAGCCGGTGGCGGCGAGATAGAAGGAGACGGCGCTGGTGTGGTCGCGGTCGTCGAGGAGCCCCTCGCGGGCGAGCCCGGCGGTGGCGCCGCAGATGGCGGCGACCGGGACGGCCGCCTCGGTGAACTCCCGCGCTTTGGCTGCGAAGGGTGCGAGGTCGTCGCCGGTGTCCCACAGGGCCGCGCCGGTGAGGATGAGCAGGGCGCTGTCCTCGGGGCGGAGGTCCGCGAGCGCCATGTCGGGCTGGATGCGGACGCCGCCCATGGTGGTGACGGGCCGGTCGGCGGCCGGGCCCACGGTCTTGACCGTGTAGCCGTGCTGGGCGAGGTGGGCTGTGGTGTGTCCGGTCTCCCAGTCGGCGTAGGTGTCGTACACGGCGAGATGGACGGTTTTCGCCGCTGCGGGTTTCGATGCCGCGGCCTTCGACGCAGGGGTGTTCATGGTGTCCTCCCGGGGGTGCTCCTGGACGCTTTTCCGTATGACAACATGCTGTCACTTGGACAGTGTGCTGTCAATCCTTTCGGGTGGGCCGCGACGGCCCGACACCCTGCCGATGAAAGTGGCCCAGGCCATACAAGGTGGCCATGTCCGCCCCTGCCTGCGCGTCCTTACCCTGGGCCGCATGACCCCTCATGCCGACCTCCACGCCGACCCGCGTACCGGCGCCGCGGTGAAGGCCGCCGACCGCGCGCACGTGTTCCACTCCTGGTCCGCCCAGGGCCTGATCGACCCGCTCGCCGTCGCCGGCGCCGAGGGCTCGTACTTCTGGGATTACGACGGCAACCGCTACCTCGACTTCACCAGCGGTCTCGTCTACACCAACGTCGGATACCAGCACCCGAAGATCGTCGCCGCGATCCAGGAGCAGGCAGGGAAGCTGGCGACCTTCGCACCGGCATTCGCGGTGGAGGCGCGGTCCGAGGCGGCCCGGCTGATCGCCGAGCGGACGCCCGGCGACCTCGACAAGATCTTCTTCACCAACGGCGGAGCCGAGGCCGTCGAGAACGCCATCCGGATGGCCCGGCTGCACACGGGCCGCCCCAAGGTGCTCTCCGCGTACCGCTCGTACCACGGCGGCACCGCGACGGCGATCAATGTGACGGGCGACCCCCGGCGCTGGCCGTCCGACAGCGGCACGGCGGGCGTCGTGCACTTCTGGGGGCCGTTCCTCTACCGCTCGCCCTTCTACTCCTCGACCGAGCAGGAGGAGTGCGCGCGGGCGCTGACGCACCTGGAGGACACGATCGCCTTCGAGGGGCCCGGCACGATCGCGGCGGTCGTCCTGGAGACGATCCCGGGGACCGCCGGCATCATGCCCCCGCCGCCCGGCTATCTCGCGGGCGTCCGGGAGATCTGCGACCGGTACGGAATCGTCTTCGTCCTCGACGAGGTGATGGCGGGCTTCGGGCGCACGGGCGCGTGGTTCGCGGCCGACCACTACGACGTGGTGCCCGACCTGCTGACCTTCGCCAAGGGCGTGAACTCCGGGTACGTCCCGCTGGGCGGGGTGGCGATCTCCGGCGCGATCGCCGAGACCTTCGAGACCCGGCCGTACCCCGGCGGGCTGACCTACTCCGGCCATCCGCTGGCCTGCGCCGCCGCAGTCGCGACCATCGACGCCATGGCGGAGGAGAACGTCGTCGAGCACGCCGCCCGCATCGGCGAGACGGTTCTCGGCCCCGGGCTGCGCGAACTGGCCGAGCGCCACCCGTCGGTGGGCGAGGTGCGCGGCTTGGGCGCCTTCTGGGCGCTGGACCTGGTCCGGGACCGCGCCACCCGCGAGCCTCTGGTCCCGTACAACGCCTCGGGCGAGGCGAACGCGCCGATGGCCGCGTTCGCCGCCGCCTGCAAGAAGAACGGCCTGTGGCCCTTCGTCAACATGAACCGCACCCACGCCGTCCCCGCCTGCAACATCACCGAGGCGGAGGCCAAGGAGGGCCTGGCGGCGCTGGACACGGCGCTGGCGGCGGCGGACGAGCACACCACGGCGGCCTGAAGCCGAAGGGCGTCCTGTCGCGTCAGCGGTCGAGGCCGTACCCGTACGAGCGGTCGAGGTCGTACGAGCGGTCGAGGTCGTACGAGGGGCACGCTGCGCCCCTCGTACGGCCTCGCCTTGGGCTCCCCCGTTGCGAGCACGCGGACGGGGGAGATCGCGGACCCGGCCCTCAGGCCGTACCGGGGGTCCGGGGGGTTGCCCCTGGTTGTGGGAAGGGGGACTCCCCCCGTGCCGCAGGGCGCAGGGGGAACGGTGGGGGAATCTCCACCTCCAGGAACCGCCTGCCCCGCGGGCCCTTGTACAGCAGCGCCTCCCAGCCCAGGTCCGTGAGCGCCGCTGCGCAGGCGGTGAGTCGGGGAGTCTCCTCGTGGGCGGCGGCGCTGCCCGGGGGGCCGAGCCAGTCGACGAGGACGAGCTCGGGGCGGTCGCCGGCGCGGACGCGGTAACCGGTGGCCGTGCGGCGGCCGGACGCGTCGACGGCGGAGGGCGGGAAGCCGGCGGCCTCCAGGGCGAGGGAGACGGCCCGGACCATGCGGAAGCGCTCCCAGGGCGCGGGCGCCGAGGCATCGCCCCCGCCGGTCAGCCGGCGGATCTGGAGCAGCGATTCAAAGGCTGTGCGCACCTCGGCCGCCCGCGCCGCGCCAGGCGCCCCCGGCCCGTCCCCCGTCGCGGGCTCGAAGGTCTCCGGCGAACCGTTCGGCATGATGTGACCCTCCTCCCTGTCGTAGACCGTAGCCGCGGCCCCTGGCCTATCGTGTCGGGGACCTGAAGACCTCGGCCGCCGGGACCGGCGGAGAAGGAGAAGGAGAACGCCACGATGCGCGGCACCGGCAGCCCCAGCGCTGTCACCCGCAACACCTTGCGGCAGCAGATAGCCGAGGCGCTGCGCGACGAGGTCCTGGCGGGGCGGCTGCGGCCGGGACAGGCGTTCACGGTCAAGGAGATCGCCGAGCAGTACGGCGTCTCGTCCACTCCGGTCCGCGAGGCCCTCGTCGACCTCTGCGCCCAGGGGCTGCTCGACTCCGACCAGCACCGGGGCTTCAAGGTCCACCGGTTCTCCGTGGACGACTACCGCGGCATGGTCGAGGCCCGTGCCCTCATCGCGGACGGCCTCTTCCGCGAACTCGCCTGCCGCGGGTCCGAGGCCGCCCCGCGGGGCCGGGCCCTGGTGTCCGTACGCCGCCGGGCCGAGGAGGCCGCCCGAGCTGCCCGCAGCGGGGATCTGGACATCCTCATCGGCTACGACCTGCGGTTCTGGCGGGAGCTCGGCGCGATCGTCGCCAACCGCTACATCGGTGACTTCCTGCACCGGCTGCGCGTGCAGTCCTGGGTCTTCGCCGTGCCCTATCTGCGGGGCGACGCCAGTCTGCGCGACTGGCTGTGGAGCGGGCACGAGGAGCTCATCGACGCCGTCGCCGGCGGGGACGCCGCCACGGCCGGGGCGGTGGTGCGGGCGTACAACGACCACGCCCTCGCCTGGGCGGCCTGCCTGGAGGCCCGGCACGCACGACAGCCGGGCCCCGGGTCGCGTCAGTCTGCCGCGGGTGTCCCGGGGGCGGCGGAGTCGGGTGGGCTCGCCGAGCCGGGCCAGGTTTCCGGGGGTTCCCGTGAGGCAGCCGGTCCGCGTCTGTCTGCCGCGGGTGCGCAGTCCGGCCCCGGGGCGTGGCACTCTGCCGGTGCGCAGTCCGGCCCCGGGTCGCTTCGGTCTGCCGCGGGAGTCCCGGGGGCGGTCGAGCCGCCGCGCCAGGGGAGCCGTCCGGTCCAGGTCGCCGAGCCGGTCCAGGTGCCCGAGCCGGGCCCGGCCGCCGAGCCGGTCCAGGTGCCCGAGCCGGTCCAGGTCGCCGAGCCGGGCCCGGCCGTCGGAGGCCCGCAGGTGGCGGCCGGGCAGCCGGGGCCCGTCACCGGCACACAGGAGCCGGCCGCGCCGCCGTGCCCCGCCGTCGCGGAGTCGCCGTGCCCCGCCGTCGCCGAGTCGCCGCGCCCCGTCGCCGATCCATGCGAGGCGACCGAGCAGTGAGCGTCGTCGACCTGTCCGTCGTCGTACCCGCCTACAACGAGGAAGCCCGGCTCCGCCCCACCCTCGACGCCATCTGCGCCCATCTGCGCGCCGAACCCGGCCGCTGGGGCGAGTGGGAGCTGATCGTCGTCGACGACGGCTCCACCGACGCCACCGCGGCGGTCGCCCGCGAGGCCGCCGCCGAGGAGCCCCGTATCCAGCTGATCAGCGGCCATGGCAACCGCGGCAAGGGCGACGCCCTGCGCCGCGGGGTCCTGGCCAGCTACGGCCGCCGGGTGCTGATCACGGACGCCGATCTCGCCACGCCCATCGAGGAGCTCGACCACCTCGACAAGCAGCTCGCCGCCGAGGACAGCGCCGCCGCGATCGGCTCGCGCGCCCACCCCGGGGCCCGGATCGAGGTGCACCAGCGCCGCAGCCGCGAATGGCTCGGCCGTCTGGGCAACCGGCTGATACGCGCCGTCGCCGTACCCGGCGTCCACGACACCCAGTGCGGTTTCAAGCTGCTCGAGGGGGAGCGGGCACGCGCCGCGTTCGCCGAGTCGCGGCTCGACGGCTGGGGCATCGACGTCGAGATACTGCGGGTCTTCCACCGGCAGGGGTGGCCCGTCACGGAGGTCCCGGTGCGCTGGTCGCACCAGCCCGGTTCCAAGGTCCGGCCGCTGGACTACGCCCGCGTCCTCGTCGAACTCGCCCGCCTGCGGGCCCGGGGCCTCCGCCGCGCCGACCTCGCCGTCACCGGGCTGTTCCTCCTCGCCTCCGTCCTGCTCTACAAGGGCCTCTGGGCCGACCTCGACCGCGGCTACCTCGCCGACGCGGGGCAGGACCAGAACCAGTGGGAGTGGTTCTTCGCGGTCACGGCCGACAACGTCAGCCACTTCAGAAACCCGCTGTTCACCACCCTGCAGAACAACCCCGACGGTGTGAACCTGATGGCCAACACCGTCATGCTGGGACTGTCCGTCCCGCTGACCCCCGTGACGCTCCTGCTGGGGCCCACGGTCACCTGGGCGCTCGTCCTCACCCTGGGCCTCGCCGCCACCGCCGCCGCCTGGTACTGGCTCTTCGTCCGAAGAGTCACCCGCAACCGGCCCGCCGCCGCCCTCGGCGCGGCCTTCGCTGCCTTCGCGCCGCCGATGGTCTCCCATGGCAACGCGCACCCCAACTTCCTCGCCCTGTTCCTGATCCCGGTGATCGCAGACCGGGCGCTGCGGCTTGCCGACCCGCGGCCGCGCATCGCACGGGACGGCACGCTGCTGGGCCTGCTCGCCGCGTACCAGATCTTCCTCGGCGAGGAGCCGCTGCTGCTCGCAGCCATGGGCATGCTGCTGTTCGCCCTCGCCTACGCCGCCGTTCGCAGGGACGTTGCGCGGGCCGTGTGGCGGCCCCTGCTGCGCGGCCTCGGGGTGGCCCTCGCCGTCTGTCTGCCGCTGGTCGCCTTTCCCCTGGGCTGGCAGTTCTTCGGCCCGCAGAGCTATACGGGCGTGCTGCACGGCGACAACACCGGCAACAGCCCTCTGGCCTTCCTCCAGTTCGCCGGGCGCTCGCTAGCGGGCTCCGACGCGGGCGCGGACCCGCTCGCCATGAACCGCACCGAGCAGAACGCCTTCTACGGCTGGCCGCTGATCGCGCTCGCCGCCGCGATCGCCGTCCGGCTGTGGAAACTGGCCGTCGTCAAGGCGGTGACGTTCACGGCGCTGGCGGCCGCGCTGCTCTCGCTGGGGGTGCGCTTCCGGATCCCGTACACGGACATCGTGCTGACCGGGCCGTGGCGCGCGCTCGCCCACCAGCCGCTGTTCGAGTCGGTCATCGAGTCCCGGGTCGCGATGGTCTGCGCCCCGGCGCTGGGCGTGCTGCTGGCGCTGGCCGCCGACCGGCTGGCCGCCACGCCGGTGCGGCTGCACCGCGCCGTCGGCTGCGCCGCGCTGGCGGCCGCGCTGGCGCCGGTGCTGCCGACCCCGTATCCCGTACGGGAGCGGCCGGAGGTCCCGGCCTTCTTCGCGTACGGCGCGTACCGCGGTTACGTCTCCGAAGGAGAGTCGGTGGTGACCGTGCCGCTGCCCAACCCGGGCAGTGCGGACGCCCTGCACTGGCAGACCTCGTCGGGCCTCGGCTTCTCCCTCGCCGGGGGCTACTTCAACGGCCCGTGGGGCCCGGACCGCATCGGCATCTACGGGGCCGTCCCGCGCCACACCTCCAACCTCCTCGACGACGTGCGCGCCACCGGACGGGTCCCGCAGCTGGGCCCCGCCTGGCAGGCGCAGGCGCGGCACGATCTTCAGGCGTGGCGCGCGGGGGTGGTCGTACTGCCGCCCACCTACCACGAACAGGCCCTGTACGAGACCGTGGAGAAGCTTCTCGGCCGTCCCGGGGAGCGGGTGGCCGGGGTGTGGGTATGGGACCTGTGAGGAGGCGGACGGCCGCGGTGGCCGCCCTTCGCCCTACAGGCAGGGGGCACTACGCTGTCCGTCCCTCAGACGATCCTGCAACTCCGTTGGAGAGCGAGCTTTCCGTTGGCCTGTGACCTGTGGCTGGTGCCCCTTGTCGATGTGCTGTGCCACAGCCCCGACAATCCCTTCGCCGAAGAAATCGCGTCCTATGACAAGGCGCTGACGGAGTCCGGCCTGCCCACCGTCCCGGTCTTCGCCTATATGCCGGGCCTTTCCGGGGACGTCGCGCCGGTCGCGGGCTTCGACTACGACGCGCTGCACTTCCTGCGCCGCGCCTATCTGCTCCAGCTGTGCGGGCTCGCGGTCACGCCGGTGGACGAACTGGGCGGCGACTACGAGCAGTTGCTGGAGATGTTCGAGTCAACGGCCCAGCAGTCGCATCTGGTGTGGCACTACGACCACGCGGGCGCGTATGTGCCGGTCGACTTCCCGGCCCCGCTGTCCAACGAGGAACTGCTCGCGGGCGGCGGACCGCTGGGCTCCACCCAGGGGTTGCTGCGCGAACTGGAGTACGTCGCCCAGTCGATCGGCATCGATCCGGTGAATCCGCCGGACGCGCCGTCGCCGCCGGAGCGGCCGACCACGCTGGAGGAGCCCGCGGGGCCGATCCCGTACGACGAGAGCCCGTTCGCGCGGGAACGCCATGTGTGGCTGGGGCTGCACGCCGCGGCGACCCGGAGCCTCGGCCAGGGGTCCATGATCATCTTCAGCTGACCGGGCCGCTCCGTTGCGCTCCGCACGTGCTGCCGCACACAGAGTCTCCGCATTCTCTTCGGGCGTGCGCCGTCCGACGCGGGGCGGAGCCCCGGGGCCGGGGCCGCAGCGCCCCTACCGCGGGGGCTCCGGCGGCCGCTGCCGCGGCATGTTGGGGCGTGCGACCGGCGGCAGCGGCATCCGGCCGGACGGATGCCCGTTCTCCGGCCGCGGCGGCACCGTGCCGTTCGTCTGCATCACCAGCGGCGTCGGGCCCGACCGGAACGCCACCATCCAGTCGGCAGTCTCCGCGCGCACCAGCTCCGTCACGTCCTCGGTGAACCGCCGCAGCACCGTCAGGCAGCGCTCCGCCGCCTCGCCCGCCGTCCCCTCCGTGGGGCCCAGCACCTCGCGCACGCTCTCCGAGGCCCAGTCGAACTGCAGGGTCTGCAGCCTGCGGTACACCGCCTGAGCCGTCGCGACGTCCCGCATCCACCCCGAGGTGAAGCCGAACCAGCGGTCGCACCCCAGGCAGGCCGCGGCGAGCAGCAGCGACACATAGCCCCAGCCTGCCGCGCCGTCGAGCCCCGTCGTCACCTCCAGGAGCGGCAGCGCGGCCCCCACGACGGCGCCGGCGGCCGTGCCCGCGCGCAGGATCCGGGCGGCGAGGCGTTTGCGGTCGCGGTCGGCCAGGTACCACGCGGCCGTGCGCAGCGCACCCGCCTCCACCCAGCGGTACAGCTCGTCGAGGCGCTCAGCGGGCTCGCCCCAGTCGCCGAGCGGAAGCGGCCTTCCGGTCAGATCGCCGGGCGACGGCTTGCCGTCCTTGCCGTCCTCATCCCGGGCGGGTCCCCCGGGCTGCATCTCCGGCTGGCTCACCGGTGCACTCCTTACGCTCTGCGCTCTGCTGTGCATCTGCGTCTGCGCATCTACATATGCTGACAAGCTGGTGCGCTCCGCCACTGTGCGTGACGCGAAGGCGCGCGGGCGTACTGATGCGCGCGCTCTTCCTACCGCCGAATGGTGGGCCATGACCTCGGAATCCCGGTAATTCCGCCCGCAAGAGGCCGTTGATCAGGTATGGGAGCAGCAGGTTACTCACTCGAAAGTGTCAGTCGCCGTCTGCGGCGCATGACGACCGCCGACCACGTAGGCTCGCCCTACCGAACATCGTCGTCGAACGTGCCAGGAGTGACCGTGATTCCCGGTGGTGGCCAGCCGAACATGCAGCAGCTGCTCCAGCAGGCCCAGAAGATGCAGCAGGACCTCGCCAAGGCGCAGGAGGAGCTGGCGCAGACCGAGGTGGCGGGCCAGGCGGGCGGCGGCCTGGTGACGGCCACGGTCACCGGCTCCGGCGAGCTGCGCGGCCTGGTGATCGACCCCAAGGCCGTGGACCCGGAGGACACCGAGACGCTCGCGGACCTGGTCGTCGCCGCGGTGCAGGCTGCGACGGAGAACGCGCAGCAGCTGCAGCAGGCCAAGCTGGGCCCGCTGGCGCAGGGCCTGGGCGGCATGCCGGGTCTTCCCTTCTAACGGGAGCCCGCAGGAACTACCGTACGTACCAGAGATCCGAGCAGGGCAGGAAAGGCGTTCCGTGTACGAAGGCGTGGTTCAGGACCTCATCGACGAACTGGGCAGGCTGCCCGGCGTCGGTCCCAAGAGCGCGCAGCGGATCGCCTTCCACATCCTCCAGGCCGAGCCGGCGGACGTCCGCCGGCTCGCGCACGCCCTGCTGGAGGTCAAGGACAAGGTGCGCTTCTGCACGGTGTGCGGCAACGTCGCCCAGCAGGAGCAGTGCGGCATCTGCCGCGACGCCCGCCGCGACCCGGCGGTCGTCTGCGTCGTGGAGGAGCCGAAGGACGTCGTCGCGATCGAGCGGACCCGGGAGTTCCGGGGGCGCTATCACGTCCTGGGCGGGGCGATCAGCCCCATCGAGGGCGTCGGCCCCGACGACCTGCGGATCCGCGAACTGCTTGCCCGGCTCGCGGACGGGACGGTCACCGAGCTGATCCTCGCCACCGACCCCAATCTGGAGGGCGAGGCCACCGCCACGTATCTGGCACGCATGGTCAAGCCGATGGGACTCAAGGTCACACGGCTGGCCAGCGGTCTCCCTGTGGGGGGAGACTTGGAATACGCCGACGAGGTCACGCTGGGACGTGCCTTCGAGGGGAGACGACTTCTCGATGTCTGACGCCATGTTGCACGCCGTAGGCCAGAACCCCGACGACTTCGCTGTCCAGATCGCCGACTCCATCGAGTCGTTCATCGTCGCGACCACCGAGGTCGCCAAGGGCGACGAGCCCGACAGCGCCGTCCCCTTCCTGCTGCTCGAGGTCTCCCAGCTGCTGCTGACCGGCGGCCGGCTGGGCGCGCACGAGGACATCGTCCCCGACGAGCGCTACGAGCCCGACGTGGGACCGGACCTGGACATGGACGATCTGCGTGAGCGCTTCGCCAGGCTCCTTGACCCGGTCGACGTCTTCTCCGAGGTGTTCGACCCGTACGAGCCGCGCAAGGCGCCGGTCGCCTGCCGGGTCTCGGACAACCTCGCCGACATCGTCGCCGACCTGCGCCACGGCCTGGTGCACTACCGCGAGGGCCGCACCAGCGAGGCGCTGTGGTGGTGGCAGTTCTCGTACTTCTCCAACTGGGGCCCGACGGCCTCGGCCACCCTGCGCGCCCTGCAGTCCCTGGTCGCCCATGTCCGCCTGGACCAGCCCCTCCAGGCGCTGGACGGCCTGGACACGGACGAGGACCTGGGCGAGGACGCCCTGGCCGAGGAGGCGGGCCGGGTCATGGCCGAGGAGATCGCGGCCCCCCTGGGCCTGCGCACACCCGCGAGCTGAGCGGACGCGCCCGCGGCGGCCGGGCCGCGGGCGCTGGGGGGAGGGCGCGATGCGCGCATGGTGGAGACGGTTCCGGGCCCCGGCGGCAGAGGAGTTCCTCGAGGCTCCGGACGAGGAGCTGGATGCCGCGGCCGAGCGCTATGTCCAGCGGTTACGGCGCTTCTACGACGTCCGTGCGCGCTGGCACCGGCGGGGCTACCGGCTGACCGGGATCGTCGTGATCCTCGTCGGCGCGCTGCTGCCGTTCCTGGCGACGGCGGAGTACGCGCACAAGGAATCGGTGCTCGCCCTGGCGGGGGTGACGATCTCCGTGGTCACCGCGCTGCGTTCGTTCTTCCGCTTCGACCAGTCGTGGGTGCTGCTGCGCAATGCCGAGATCGCGATCACCGAGGAGTATCTGGGCTGGAAGCTCCAGCGGCGCTGTGACGGCGAGCAGCCGGCGGCAGCGGCCCGGCGGCTGATCGAGGCGGTGGTCCGCATTCGCCGCGACGAGGCCGGCGAGTACTTCAAAGAGCTGCCCTCGCCTCAGCCGGGCGTCGACGGCCAGGTGTCGGTTCCCACCCCCGGCAGGCGGCAGGTCTGAGGGTCCGGTGCAGACTGGAAGAGTACGGCGCAGGACTGTGGCTTGGGACACATCGAGGCGTGGGTCCGGCAGGTCAGGGCAGGCGCAGCCCCGGAGCGGACCGGCTCCGCCGCGTGATCGCACGGTGAGCGGGACATCTCACGATGTGGTATCTCGGGGTCGGAGTCCGGTCGCTCGTTAGACTGAGCCGACTGCGGCAGACTGCCGCAAACTGAACCGAGCGAGGAGCGCACGTGGGCCTTGTCGTGCAGAAGTACGGAGGCTCCTCCGTTGCCGATGCCGAAGGCATCAAGCGCGTCGCCAAGCGGATCGTCGATGCCAAGAAGAACGGCCACCAGGTCGTTGTGGTGGTATCCGCGATGGGCGACACGACGGACGAGCTGATCGATCTCGCCGGGCAGGTATCCCCGATGCCTACCGGGCGCGAATTCGACATGCTGCTGACCGCGGGAGAGCGCATCTCCATGGCCCTGCTGGCCATGGCGATCAAAAACCTGGGCCACGAGGCCCAGTCGTTCACCGGCAGCCAGGCAGGCGTCATCACCGACTCGGTCCACAACAAGGCGCGCATCATCGATGTGACGCCGGGCCGGATCCGTACGGCGCTCGACGAGGGCAACATCGCCATCGTCGCCGGCTTCCAGGGCGTGTCGCAGGACAAGAAGGACATCACCACGCTCGGCCGCGGCGGTTCCGACACCACGGCCGTCGCCCTCGCCGCGGCGCTCGACGCCGAGGTCTGCGAGATCTACACCGACGTCGACGGCGTCTTCACCGCCGACCCGCGGGTCGTGAAGAAGGCGAAGAAGATCGACTGGATCTCCTTCGAGGACATGCTGGAGCTGGCCGCCTCCGGCTCCAAGGTGCTGCTGCACCGTTGCGTCGAGTACGCACGCCGTTACAACATCCCGATCCACGTCCGCTCGTCCTTCTCCGGACTGCGGGGCACCTGGGTCAGCAACGAACCACATGTCGAGCAGGGAGCCCAGAAGGTGGAGCACGCCATCATCTCCGGAGTCGCCCACGACGTCTCCGAGGCCAAGGTCACCGTCGTCGGAGTGCCGGACAAGCCGGGCGAGGCCGCGGCGATCTTCCGGGCGATCGCCGACGCGGAGATCAACATCGACATGGTGGTGCAGAACGTCTCCGCCGCCACCACCCATCTCACCGACATCTCCTTCACCCTTCCCAAGACCGACGGCCGCAAGGCCATCGACGCCCTGGAGAAGGCGAAGGCCGCGGTCGGCTTCGAGTCGCTGCGCTACGACGACCAGATCGGCAAGATCTCCCTCGTCGGCGCGGGAATGAAGACCAACCCAGGCGTCACCGCCTCCTTCTTCGAGGCCCTGTCCGACGCGGGCGTGAACATCGAGCTGATCTCCACCTCCGAGATCCGCATCTCCGTGGTCACCCGCGCCGAGGACGTCAACAACGCCGTGCGCGCCGTCCACACCGCCTTCGGGCTCGACTCCGACTCCGACGAGGCGGTCGTCTACGGGGGCACCGGGCGATGACCCGCAAGCCGGCGCTCGCGGTCGTCGGAGCGACCGGGGCCGCCGGCGCGGTCATGCTCCAGATCCTGTCGCAGCACGCGGACGTCTGGGGCGAGATCAGGCTGCTCTCCTCGCCGCGTTCGGCCGGCCGCAAGCTGGCCGTGCGCGGCGAGGAGTGCGAGGTGTCGGCGCTCGCCGAAGAGGCCCTCGACGGGATCGACGTGGCCGTCTTCCTGGCGCCGCGCGAGGTGGCGGAGCGCTGGGCGCCCATCGCCGCCGCCAAGGGCGCGGTCGCAGTGGACACCTCCGCCGCCTTCCGGCTGGAGGCGGACGTCCCGCTGGTGGTGCCGGAGGTCAATCCGCACTCCGTGCGGGTGCGCCCGCGCGGCATCGTCGCCAGCCCGCACGACACCACGCTCGCGCTGCTCCCCGCGGTGGGCGCGCTGCACGCCGCGTTCGGGCTGCGGGAACTGGTCGTCTCCACCTATCAGGCCGCCAGCGGCGCGGGCCGGGACGCGGTCTCCGCGCTGCGGGCGCAGCTCTCCCTGGTCGCCGGCACGGAACTGGGCGCGGGCCCCGGGGACGTACGCCGGGCCGTGGGCGACGACCTCGGCCCGTTCCCCGCCCCGCTCGCGCTCAATGTCGTGCCCTTCGCGGGCGCGCTCCAGGAGGACGGCTGGTCCTCCGAGGAGCTGGGGCTGCGGGCCGAGACCCGCAAGATCCTCGACCTGCCGGGGCTGCCGGTGACCGCCACCTGCGTCCGGGTCCCGGTCGTCACCACCCACTCCCTGGCCGTGCACGCGCGTTTCGAGAACGAGGTCACGGTGGAACGGGCGCACGAGGTCCTGGCCACCTCGCCGGGCGTCGTGCTGTACGACAGCCCGGAGGCCGGGGACTTCCCGACCCCCGCGGACGTCGTCGGCACCGATCCGACCTGGGTGGGGCGGGTCCGGCGGTCCCCGGACGACCCCGCCGCGCTGTCGCTGTTCGTCTGCGGCGACAATCTGCGCAAGGGAGCCGCGCTCAACTCCGCGCAGATCGCGGAGGCCGTCGCGGCCGAGCTGGGTTCCGGCCGCTGATGAGCCCGGCACGCATACGCCGTGGCTTTGTAAGATCCGTGTAAGTACTGTGACCGAGTCGCAGGTCTGTACCTATTGAACGGGTGCACAAGGGTGTTCGACCATGCAGGTCCCGCGGGTCCCACAGGTCAACTGGCGTTCCCTTGCTGCAACCGGCAGTTGGCCGGGCGACGTCTTTGCGGTCGCGTCTGTGCAGTGCCGCGAACGAACGGGTCATTGGGGATGAGCGAGTACGCATGAACACATGCACAGCACCGTCGAAAACGGTGGCGTACGCGTACAACCCTGACGGGGGGAAGCGTGTCCAACCAGCGTGGCAGAGGTTCTCGAGTTCACCAGGGTGCTTCCGGCGCGCGGCATGCGCGGCGCCGGGCCGCGGCGCGTCCCGGCGGCCCCGCAGCCGCGCAGACCGCGGCCGCCCTGCGGCATGCCGGTGATCGCCCCGATGCCGATCGCCCGGACCTCCCGCACCGCCGCCCAGCTGCCGTCGCAGCGCGGGGGCGCTGACGACGCCATGGCTGCGGGCACCACCGTCGACCACCTCACCGAGACCTATCGCGCCCACTACCGTTCACTGCTCGGCCTTGCGGCCCTGCTGCTCGACGACACCGCCTCCTGCGAGGACGTCGTCCAGGAGGCGTTCATCCGCGTCCACTCGGCCCGCAACCGCGTCCGGGACCCGGAGAAGACGCTGGCCTATCTGCGCCAGACCGTGGTGAACCTCTCCCGGTCCGCACTGCGCCGCCGCATACTCGGCCTGAAGCTGCTCTCCAAGCCCATGCCCGACATGGCGAGCGCGGAGGAAGGGGCGTACGAGCAGTTGGAGAGGGACGCGCTGATCAAGGCGATGCGCGGGCTGCAGCGACGTCAGCGCGAGGTGCTGGTGCTCCGGTACTTCGCCGATATGACCGAGGCTCAGGTCGCCCAGACGCTGGGCATATCCCTGGGCTCCGTGAAGGCGTACGGATCACGGGGCATCGCGGCGCTGCGCGTCGCCATGGAGGCCACGGCGTGAACGGGCACCACAGCCGCCGGGACGGCTACGACGAATACGACGACCACGACGGTCACGACACCCACGACGGCCGTGAGGGATCAGACGGTCAGCGGTTCGGGCTCTTCGGGCCGGACGGACCGATGAGCAACGGAAACAGCGACAAGGGGTCGGATCAGCATGCGAGCGAGGGGCATGTGAGCGACTTGGACGGCGACGGCCTCGGGGCCGACGAGCTGGCGCTGCGCCGGCTGCTGCACGGTGCGGTACAGGACATCCAGCCGGTCGAGGGCGCCCTCGACCAGCTGAGGCGGGCGGTGCCCGCGCGGCGCGCCCGCAGGCGGCAGGCGCTGGTGGGCGTGGCCGCCGCCGCGCTGCTGGTGGGCGCCGCGGTGCCCGCGTTCGTCCACGCGGCGGGCGCCTCCGGCGGCGAGGACACCCGGGCGGTCAACGCAGGGCACGGCGAGCAGGCGCAGGGCGGCATCGGCGCCGAGACCTCCGGCGAAACCGGCGGAGAGACCGACGGCCAGGAGTCCGCGGCGGACAGCGGCGGAAGCGGGCGGAACCACAGGGCCCCGTCCCAGGCGCCCGGCGAGGAGCAGACCGCGGGCAGCACGGACGGCGCGACCGGGGCGCCGGTCGCCCCTCCCGGCACGGCGTCCTCCCCCTCCCCGGCGTGCCAGGCCGCCCAGCTCGGCGTCGCCGCGGCCCAGGCGGCCGCGCCGGACGCCGAAGGCACGGTGTACGGCACGTTCCGCATCGCCAATGTCTCCGACGCCGAGTGCACCGTCAGCACCCCGGGCGCCATCGCCTTCCAGACGGCCGGCGCGGCCGACCCGGCGAAGGTCGACGTCGTCGCGCATGTGGCGGGCGATGCGGCGACCGGCCTGCCGGACCCCGCACAGGAGCCCGGCACGCTCCGGCTGAAGCCCGAGGACGCCTACGAGGTGCAGTTCGCCTGGGTCCCCGCGGACACCTGCCCCAAGCAGAGCGAGCCGGCGCCCGACCCCACCCCGACGGGCGGGGGCTCCACCAGCGGCTCGGGCACCGCGGGCAGCACCTCCGGCGCGGGCGGCGGCGACACGACGACGTCGACCACCACCACGTCGGCGTCGGAGATGTCCGGCCAGACGGCGGAGACCGCCGACGGCGTCGAGCCGCAGCTCACCAGGGAGGACGGCGCTCCCCAGGAAGGGAGCGTCACCGTCACCCACACCCCGGAGGCCGGCGCGCCGACGGCACAGGCGACCGTGCCCAACGCCTGCTCGGGCACGATCTATCACACGGGCGTGCTGCCCGCTCAGTAGCCGGAGGAGTCGGCAGGGCCGCCCGGTGCCCGAAGCAGTGCGAGGACCGCCTCGGGGGTCCACGTCCCCCGGGCCCCGGCGCAGCCGGCCAGATAGCCGGCGGCACGCGCGGCGCTCCAGCCGTGCGCCTGCATCAGCCCCGCGGCCAGATGCCGCAGATACGGGGCCGAGGGCGGGTTCCCCGGCACATCGGCGCGCCCCCACGGGGCCGTGAAGGTCACCACGGGCAGGCCCTCCAGCAGACCCGGGCACACCAGGGTCTCGTACCGGCCGGGACCGAGCCGTGCGCGCCCGTGCGTCAGCACCTCCGTCAGATCGAGGTCCGCGCCGGGCGTCCGGTACATCTCCTGCGCGGCGATGTCCGAGAACTGGGCCGCCGTCAGCAGATGCGCGCGGGCGGGCGTCCCGCCCGGCTCGCCGGGGTCGTAGAACGCCCGGCCGCCGGTCCACACCGCCGACTCCGTGGCGAAGTACAGGCCGCCGGGCAGCACCACCGCCATGGAACGCTCCGGGGGACGCGGGTCACGGCAGCCGGGGCAGGCGCGGGCGCCGCCGGGGGGAGTGCCGCCGGCGATGTAGTGCATCAGGCGGCCCAGATCCATGTTGGAGCCGTACGCCGCGTACCAGACGCGGTCCGGCGGCCGCTCCGGCAGAGCCGAGGTCCGCCCGAGCGGGGTGATGACGCCGCCCGCGTCGCCGGTCATGCCGGCTCCAGACCCAGTTCCCGGTCCCTGGCCGCCTCCGCGTCCCGGCGGAGCAGCCGGAACCACATGAAGAGCACGAAGCCCGCGAAGACGAACCACTCGCCCGTGTAGCCCAGGTTCTGGAAGGCCTTCAGATCCAGTCCGCTGCCCTCGGGGGCGGCGGCCGGGACCGGCTTCAGACCCGGGTCGGCGGAGGTGAGCGTGATCCAGGCGTCGTACACGTCGTCCGGGACCAGATTCACCAGCGACGCCGCGCTGATCATGCCGAGCCGGCCGGGAGGCAGCCCGCCCGCCGTGTGCACGCCGTCCGTGCCGACGGTCTCCGAAGCCTGCAACGCGCCCGTGACCGTCACCTCGCCGGACGGGGCGGCCGGGGCCCGCTCCCCGTCGGCGAGCCAGCCGCGCACCACCGGCAGCGACCTGCCGCCGTCGGTCTTCAGCAGCGTCAGCACATAGCTGCCGCGCTCCCCGTCAAGCTCCCGTCCCGGCACCGTGAACTGCTCGCCGTACCGCCCGGTCGCCGTCGCCGCCCGCCCGGACGTCTCCTTGTCCACCGGCAGCAGGGTGTCGACCGGAACGGCCTTGACCGCGGAGGCGTCCGCGGTCTTCCGCCCGGCCTCCCGGTGGGTGTCGACGCGGTCCTCGAACTTCCCGAGCTGCCAGGAGCCCATGAAGATGCAGAAGGGGATCGCCAGCGCGACGAAGACGTTGATCCCCCACCAGCGGGGCGTCAGCAGGAACCGGTACACGCCTCCACGGTACGGAACGGACCCGGGCCGGGCCCCGCTGGGGTGGCGGGCCCGGCGGGGTCCGGGGCTTGTGGCCCGGGCCCCGCCGGAGGGGGGCCGGAGAACCTACCGTCGCCCCAGGTGCCGCTCCGCGAAGTCGATCTCCTTGGTCACCTGCTTGATCCGCTCTTCCACGACCAGCGACCCATGGCCCGCCTCATAGCGGTACACCTCGTGCACCGCCCCCCGCGCCGCCAGCCGGTCGACGTAGTTCTCGACCTGGCGGATCGGGCAGCGGGGGTCGTTGACGCCCGCGGAGACATAGACGGGGGCGCGGACCTCGTCGACGTACGTCAGGGGGGAGGAGACGCGGAACCGCTCGGGGACCTCCTCGGGGGTGCCGCCGAAGAGCGTGCGGTCCATGGCCTTCAGCGCCTCCATCTCGTCGTGGTACGCCGTGACGTAGTCGGCGACCGGCACCGCGGCCAGGCCCACCGCCCAGTCGTCGGGCTGGGTGCCCAGGCCGAGAAGGGTGAGGTAGCCGCCCCACGAGCCGCCCGAGAGGATGAGCCGCGCCGGGTCGGCGAGTCCGGAGGAGACCGCCCAGGCGCGCACCGCCGCGATGTCCTCCAGCTCGATCAGCCCGACCCGGTGCTTCAGGGCGTCGGTCCACTCGCGCCCGTAACCCGTCGAGCCGCGGTAGTTGACCCGTACGACCGCGTACCCGTGGTCGATCCAGGCCGCGGGCCCGGCGGCGAAGGAGTCGCTGTCGTGCCAGGTCGGGCCGCCGTGGATCTCGAAGACGGTCGGCAGCGGACGGCCCTCGGGCGCATCGGCCGGGCGCTGCACAAGGGCGTGGATACGGCCGCCGGGGCCGTCCACCCAGACGTCCTCGACCGGCACGGACGCGGGCGCCTTGCCGCCCGGCGGGTCGAGCACCACACCGCCCGCGGCGGAGCGCACGGCCGGCGGCTGCGCGGCCGACGACCACAGATACTCGACCGCCCCGTCGGGACGGGCCGTCGCACCCGACACCGAGCCCCTGGGCGTCTCGATGCGGGTCAGGGAGTGGTCGCCCAGGTCGTAGCGCCACAGCTCGCCGCGGGCCTCGAAGCTGTGGCCGATCAGCAGCGCGGAGCCGTCGGCGTACCACTCGGCGCTCACATCGCCGGGCAGGTCGATCGTCAGCGCGGTCTCCCGGCCGGCGGCGACGTCCCAGATCACCGGCTCCCAGCGGCCGCGCCGCTGGTGCGCGATCAGCAGCCGGGCGTCCCCGGCGACGGGGGCGAACCCGAGCACCTCGAGGCCCAGCTCCCTGGCGCCGCCCTCGGTGTCGTCGAGCTCCGCGACGAGCGAGCCTTCGAGCGTGACCACCCGGATCGCGGAGTGCATCGCGTCCCCGTGCTCGGTGTGCTCGAGCGCGACGAGCGTGCCGTCGTGCGAGAGGTCGCCGACCCCCGCCGACTCCCGGTGGCGGTAGATCTCGACCGGCTCCGCACCTTCCCGTACGACGTGGACGGTCGTCCCGTCCTCGTCCGTGGAGCGCCCGATCACGGCGAGGCCGTCGCGCCCTACCGCCAGCCCCGCGGGGTAGGACGGCGCGAGCCCCGGGGCGGCGGGCACATCCTCCCCGCCGCCGAAGGGCTGGCGCATCCACAGCCCGAACTCGTCCCCATCGGTGTCCGAGAACCACCAGACCCACTCGCCGTCCGGGGACAGCACGCCGTCCGTGGTGCCGTTGGGGCGGTCGGTGACCTGGCGCTGCTCACCGGCGGCCCGGTCCCAGGCGTACAGCTCGTACGTCCCGGTCGCGTTCGACACGAAGAGGGAACGGTCGGGCGCGTCCTCGGCCCACTCGGGCAGGGAGACACGGGGGGCGCGGAATCGCTTCTCCCAGTCGGGCATGGGGAGGGTCATGGCATCGCTCATGCCCCCCATGTAACCCGATCGAAACCCGATCAGAGCAGTCAGTGCTCCCCCGGGCCCCCGCAGGGCCGCTGCTCAGGCCGCTCCGTCACGGCAGGCCGGGCATGCCGGCCGTTCGGCGGGCTCGCGAGCAGATGGCGCGGGTCCGCCGCCCGCACGATCGCGGACTCGACCGCGGCCACCCGGTCCGCCAGCAGCCCCAGCGCGGCCACGGCGCGCGCCATCGGGTCGTCCTCCGCCCCGCCGAGGGCACGGGCGCGCACATAGAGCGCCTTGAGCTCCGCCCAGCGCGCCGCCCGCTCCGGCGTGAGCGAGCCGCGCAGCTCCGCCAGCTTGAGGAGATTGGCCTCCGCGCCGCTGGTGAGGGTCTGCGCCTCGCCTGTGTAGTGGTCGTCGACGACGGCGGACAGCTCGGCCTCGTTCATCACCGGGCTGATGCGCTCCGCGATCTTGTTCATATTGCGGTACGAGCCCTGGAGCTGGAACGGCGGCTCGGTGCGGGTCGCTTCGCTCTGTGCGGCGGAGGCGATATACGCCTCGTTGACGGCGAGGACCGTGCGCCGGGCGGTGAGCAGACGCCGCAGCACGGCCAGGACGCGCTCCAGCTCGGCGGGCGGGTACGGATGGACCAGCCGGTCCCGCTGCGCCGCAGGGTCGTCGGAGGCGAGGCGCACCAGCAGATCCAGATCCGCGCGGTCGCGTCCGGCCAGCGGCGCGAGGACCGGGTTGGCGGTCAGCGCGTTCTCGACGAAGCTCAGCGCGAAGACGTCCTCCTTGCCGGTGAGCACCTCGCCCAGGTTCCACACGTCGGCGCGGTTGGCGAGCATGTCGGGGATGCGGAAGCGCTGTCCGGACTCGGTGTACGGGTTGCCGGCCATGCACACGGCGAAGCGCTTGCCGCGCAGGTCGTAGGTGCGGCTCGCTCCGTTCCACACGCCCTCCATCCGGCGCTGCGCGTCGCACAGCGAGATGAACTTCTGCAGCAGCTCCGGCGAGGTGTGCTGGATGTCGTCCAGGTACAGCAGGACGTTGTTGCCCGCCTCCAGGGCGAAGTTGACCTTCTCGATCTCCTGGCGTGCGGTGGCGTTCGGGGCCTCGACCGGGTCGAGGGAGGTGACGCGGTGGCCCAGGGCCGGGCCGTTGACCTTGACCAGGACGAGGCCGAGGCGGTCGGCCACGTACTCCATCAGCGTCGTCTTGCCGTAGCCGGGCGGCGAGACGAGCAGCAGCAGACCGTTGCTGTCGGTGCGCCTGGACTCTCCCGCCGTGCCGAGCTGCTTGGCCAGGTTGTCGCCGATCAGCGGCAGATACACCTCGTCGATGAGCCGGTTGCGCACGAAAGCCGACATCACCCGTGGGCGGTGCTCGTCCAGCCGCAGCCGCTCCCGCTCGGCGGCGGCCAGCGCGGTGCGGCGCTGCTGGTAGGCGCGGAAGCCGGGCGTGACCCGCTCGCGGAAGTACCGGGTGCGGGACAGCAGTTCATCGAGCCGGACGGTCAGCCGGCCGCCCTGCCCGATCCTCGGGTGGCTGCCGAGGAGGCCCTCGACGGTCTCGGTCAGCGGGGCGTCCGACTCATAGCGGACGAGGTCCGGACAGAGCTCGACGGCGACGGCTTCGGGAAGGTCGTCCTCCCCCTCGCCGCCCCGGGCCGCGGTGTACGCGGAGAGCCAGTTCTCCACCAGCTGGCGGCGGGCGTCGAGTCCGTCGAGTCCGTCGAGGTCCTTCTCGTACGCGGGGGTCCCCGCGGCCCGGCGGAACCCCGCCAGCAGCGAGCGCGCGGACGCGGCCGTGACGAAACCCTCGGGGCCGGTCGTCAGCTCCTCGAAGAGGTACTCGGCGCACAGCGCGGCGTCGGCCTCCGTCCGCGCCGCGCGGCCGACCGCCTCCGCCAGCTCCCCGCGCAGCGCGTCGATCGCCGGGGCGAGGCCGAAGGTCTCGCGGGCACGCGCCATCGAGACCGCGCGGCGGGTGAAGTCCTCCCGTCGGGCCTCGTCCGCGCCGTGGGACCAGAACAGCTGGGCGGCGGCCCGTACGGCCGGCGGGTAGCGCAGAGCGCCCGCGGTCCGGGTCAGCCGCAGCAGCGCGCTCAGGATCAGCGTCGCGTCGTGGTCGTGGACGCCGCGCTCATAGCCCTCGTCGTAGGCGGACTGGGCCGCCTCGCGTACGAGGGCGGCCAGGTCGCCGGTCGCGGCGAGCTGCTGTGCGCCGTGCTCGGCCAGCAGGCGGGCCGCCAGGTGTTCGGCGCGGTAGACGTCCGCGTTCTCCGACGGCAGGGACTGGTTCCAGTACGGGCGGGTGTCCGCGAACGCCGGGTCGTCGACGGGCGACCGGTAGTCCGTGCCCGTCAGCGCGAAGGCGAGGCCGTCGTCGCCGTGCGGCACCAGCGTCAGGTCGAACGGCTGCGTGTTCACCGCGAAGCGGTGGCGGCCCAGGAGGAGGGACGCGCCGCCGTCGGCGTACAGGTCGGCGCGGTCGCGCAGCGCACGCGCCGCCTCCTGCCGGGCCGCCGTCAGCCGGCCGGCCAGCTCCTCCGCCCTTACGCCGTCGCCCAGTTCATGCAGCTCCTCCGCGGTGCGGCGGACCTTGGCGACCATCGGGTCGGAGGCGAAGTACGCGCTGACCGCCTCGGCGCCGTCCAGTGCGGCGGCCCGCCTGCCGATGGTCTCCAGCACGCGCACGGCCGACTCCGCGAGCCGCTCCGCGCGCCGGGCACGGGCGTCCTGCAGCGTCTGCTTGCGCGCCGAGAACGCCTCGTACAGCTCGGTGCGGCGGGCGTCCAGCTCGGCCAGGAAGCCGTCGTGCTCGGCGAACCGGGACTCCAGGTTCTCCAGCTGGAGCAGCAGCGCGGACAGCTGCTCGTCGCTCGCCTCCGGGGTGTCGGCGGCGGCCAGCGCGCCCGCCGCCGACTGGCCCAGCAGGGCCAGTTCGGCTGCGAACTCCGCCCGTCCCTCGCTGTCGAGCAGCTCCCGGCGGCGGCCGTCCAGCACGGCCCGCGCCCGGTTGACGCCGCCGAGGACCTCGGCGATCCGCTCCAGGATGGCGGTGCGCACCACGGCGTCGCCGATGTCCAGACCGGCCACCACGTCGGTGACCGTGCGCAGCGCTCCGGCCTGCCCGTCCAACTCGTCGGCGACCGGGGCCGCCTCGGCGACCGTGCCGATCGCGCCCGCCCGCTCGGCCAGCGCCGCCACGTCCCCGTGGTAGTCGTCGAAGGCGTCCTCACGGCTGAGGAACGCAACCGCGCGCTGCGCGAACGACGCGATGTCGGCGTCCGCGTCCGCGGACAGCGCGTCGATACGGCCGGTGTCCGCGTACCGCATCTCCTTGAGGGTGAGCAGTTCGCCTTGGGCGTGGCGGAGTTCGGTCAGCCCGGCGACCCAGCCGGCCGCGCCGCGCGGGGCCTCGCCGCGCATCCGGCGCACCAGCGCGGCGATCCGCCCGGCGCAGCCGTCCAGCGCCTCGGCGGCCCGCGCGGTCAGCGTCTGGACCGTCTCGAACTCTGCCAGCACCTGCTCGGCCGTCGCCCGCATCTCGGCGAGCGGGGTGCGCAGATCGCCCGTCTCGGCGTCGCCGAGCCAGTGGTAGGCGTCGAAGGCGCGGGTGCAGGCGGTCAGCAGCGCCTGGTACACGCCGGTCGCCGGGGTGGTCTCGGCGACGGAACGCGCGAGGGAGAGGCAGTCGGAGATGCCGCGCACGAGGTCGGCGTTGCCGATCCGGGCCAGCGGGCCCTCGCCCGTGGGGCGTGCGGCGGCATAGGTGTCGGAGACGTACGGGGAGAGCCAGCGCTGCAGCGGGTGCACGCGCGCGGGCTCGTCGGCGTCGGCGCGCAGCACCAGAAGCGTGCCGTCCTCGAAGACCGCGTAGCCGTGGCAGGTCAGCGGGGCGGCGACCTCCTTGCGGATGACGTTGTACGGCAGGAGCAGGCTGCGGCCCTCCACGCGCGCGTGGAACGCGTACAGCACGTCCTCGCCGTTGGGGGAGCGCACCGTCCGCTCGAACTCCAGGGAGGCGAGCAGTTCCGCGTCGAGGTCGAAGGTGCGGGCCGTGGCGGTGGCCGCCAGGTAGTAGCCGCCGGGGAAGATGATGCCCTGGTCCTCGGGGAGCCTGCGGCACGCCTCTCCGATGCCGTCGAGGCGCACGACGGTCTTGGCAGCGGTGTTGTAGACGAGGTGGCGGTGGGCCTCCTCCTTGTACGGGCGGATGCGCAGCAGCACCAGCGGGCCCACGCGCGCGTGGGCGACGTCGGCGTCGCCGAGGGACTGCAACGGCTCGTCGACCGGCTCGGAGTAGATGCCCTCGCCGGTCTCGGTGTTGTCCTCGACCTTGACGGTGAGGGTGCCGCCGACCGTCTCCACGAACAGCTCCCCGCCGATGGAGATGTGCGGGTGGCGACCCAGGATGTGGTCGTCGCGGGTGGCCGCGGTCCACTCGAAGTCATGGGACGGCGGGAAGACATGGTCGCGCTCGCCGCGCGCGTCCAGGAACTCGGCCTCACCGGCCGGGCCGATCGCCCAGCGCAGCACACGGATGTCGCCGGCCTTCTCGCCGGTCTGGAACACGGCGAGCAGCTTGCCGTCCACACGGCGCAGCTGGAGCAGATGCGCCTGCCGGTAGTAGCGGTACAGGGCATCGAACTCGCGGAGGAAGGCCGGGTCGTCGAGCAGTCCGGGAACCGCGTCGTCGGGCAGCCGGTTCAGCTCGGCGTCGTGCAGGGCGAAGACGTCGTCGACGGACGTCTGCGGCTTCAGGCCGAGGAAGACGTTGTAGCCGAAGAGGAGGCGGTCCTCGCCGACGGACACGATGTCGCGGGGCACGCAGTTGTTCTCGGTGCGGATCCGCTCGGTGCCGGCCAGCTTCAGCTCCATCGAGCCGAACGTCTCGACACGCCGCGCGTTGAGCTCTTCCGCCCGCCGCGCCAACTCCGCGGCCTGCGCCCCGAGCCGCTCGCGCAGCACCTCGTACGTGCCCGCGTCGAGCTGCGGTGTGGTCTGCGTGGTGGTCATGGTTGACGGTCGCTTCCTGCGAGTCGGTCGAACGGTGTGAAAGGCACTAAGGCACCCCCACGGGGGTTGCCCCCGGACGGGCCGGACATTCCAGCCCCTCCGGCGTTTGAGGAGCGGCTTTACGGGGGTGGAGCCCCCGTAAAGGGGGCTCCGCCGCCGTTACGGGAAGGGGCGGGACCGGGGAACAGAACCCGCCCCTTCCCTCGTCGCCGGGGCCCGGCCCCACCCCCGTTGCGGGGGCCGGGCCCCGGCCCCCGGCATCAGACCTGAACCCTGCCGTTCAGATCCGCCGGGGAGTCCGTTCCGCCGTCGCCGCCGCCCTGGGCGGCAAGCTCGGCGACCGGCATGTCCGCGAGTCCGAGGCGGTCGGCCGCCTCCAGCAGCTGACGGAGCTGCCCGCCGAGCTGACCGGCCGCGCCGCCGGACTTCATCAGCCGCATCAGCAGCGCGGACACGGTCAGGTTCTGCACGTCCCCCGTGGACACGGACCCCAGCACCCGCGTCAGGTCCGCGGTGAAGTCCGCGGAGCCGTCCAGCCACGGCTTGCCGAGCGTCTGCGCGGTCTCGGAGTTCTGCACGAAGCCGTCCACGCTCTTGCCGAGCGAGATCGACGACATCAGCCGGTCGAAGAAGACGGACTCGCCGCCCACGATGGAGATGTCCGCGCTCTCCAGGCCCGCCGCGACCACCGACGCCTGCGCCTCGGCGATCTGCCGCTGTGCCTCCAGGCCGGCCAGCCGGATGTCCTTCTCGGCCTCCAGGCGCAGCCGGTACTCCTCGTGTCCGCGCGAGGCCTCGTCCAGTGCGGCCATGGCCGCCGCCTTCTCGGTGAGGCCCGCGGCCTCGGCCTTCAGCTTCTCGGCGACCGCGGCAGCCTCCGCCGCCCCCTTGGCCCGTACGCCCTCGGCCTCGGCGAGCAGCCGCGCCTGGGCGGCCTCCGCCTCCGCGCGCCCGGCCTTCTCGATCGCGTCGGCCTCCTTCTCACGCACCTGCACCGCCGCGAGGCCGGCCGCGGCCGCCTCCGCCTGGATGCCCTCGGCGAGGCGCAGCTTGGCCTGGGCGTCGAGGTCCGCGGACTTCACCCGGGCCTCGGCGAGGGTGACCTCCTCGGCCGCCCGGTGCACCGCGGCCTGCTCGGCCGCCTCCGCCGCCTTGATGTCCTTGACCAGCTTCTCCTGGGCTTCCGCCTCGGCCGCGATGATGACGGCCTGGCGCTCGCGCTCGGCCTCCTCGACGGCGCGCAGCTTCTTGATGGACTCCTCCTGCTCGGCGACCGTGCGGTCCACCGCGACCCGCTCCCGGATGACCTCCGCGATCTCGCGGCGCTCCGCCTCGACCTCCTTCTCCGCGGAGATCCGGGTGAGTTCCGTCTCCCGGTCGCGTGCGATGACTTCGAGCAGGCGGTCCTTCTCGATCCGCTCGTTCTCGATGGCGATGACGCGCTCGCGGTTCTTCGCGGCGACCTCGACCTCGCGCGTCTGGTTCTCGCGCTGGACGCCGAGCTGCTCCTCGGTCTTGAGGAAGGCGCTCTGGGCGCGCAGCCGCTCCTCCTCGACCACCCGGGCGGTCTCGGCCTCCTCGCGGGCCCGCAGGGTGTCGATCTCCCGCTTCTGCTTGATCTCCGCGTCCGTCTGCCGGCGCTCCAGCTCCAGGATGGCCTCGCGGGCGTCGACGTTCTGCCGGGTGATCTCCTTCTGCTCGGTCTGCCGGAACTCGTTGGTGCGGACGTGTTCGGCGGCGGTCAGCTCGGTGATCTTCCGGATGCCCTGGGCGTCCAGGATGTTGTTGCCGTCGAGCTGGCCGACCGGGGTCTGCTCCAGGTAGTCGATCGCCGCGTCTTCGAGGCTGTAGCCGTTCAGATCGGTGCCGATGACCTCGATGATGCGGTCCCGCAGCTCATCGCGCTTGGTGTAGAGGTCGGTGAAGTCCATCTGCTTGCCGACGGTCTTCAGCGCCTCGGAGAACTTGGCGTTGAACAGCTCCTGCAGCGTGGCCTTGTCGCTGGCGCGGGCCGTGCCGATGGCCTGGGCGACCCGGATGACGTCCTCGACGGTCTTGTTGACCCGGACGAAGAAGGAGATCCGGATGTCGGCGCGGATGTTGTCGCGGCAGATCAGCCCGTCGCGGCCGGTCCGCGAGATGTCGATGGTCTTCACCGAGATGTCCATGACCTCGGCCTTGTGCAGGACGGGCAGCACGATCTGGCCGGTGAAGGTGACGTCGACCTTGCGCATCTTGGAGACGATGAGCGCCTTGCCCTGCTCGACCTTGCGGAAGAGGCGGGTGACCACCAGCAGCAGACAGAAGGCGATGAGCAGGACGACGGCGACGAGCACGCCGACGCCCCAGGAGATGGCATCCATGAGGAATCCTCGGTGGTGAGCGGAGAGCTTGAGGGGGGACGGGGGTCCGGTCGCCGGCGCCTGCTTCCGGCACCGGGTTTGAGGGTTTTGAGGGTCTTGCAGACTCTGACGGCGTTGAGGACCCGTGCTGGTCTGTGTGCCTCGGCCGCCTCAGGCGGCGGACTCGAGGGAGCCGTACGGCGCGACCCAGAAGAACTCGCCGTCCTCGTCGTACGCGTAGAGCAGCCCGGTGGACCCTGCGGTGAGCCCCGTGGGGTCCTTGCGCAGATCGTGTTCGGCCAGTCTGACCTGTACGAGGGCGGTGGCGCCGTCCTCGGCGGCGACCTCTGCCTGGCCGAACGCCGTATCCACCCGTCCGGTGCGGATGGTGCAGGTCAGACCGATGAAGTCCTGGCGCGAAGGTGCACGTTCGTCGGGGAAGAGCTTTGCCAGCGGGTGCAGCAGCCCCCGGGTGACCACCCAGGCGGCGAGCGCCGCGGCGATGAGCAGTCCGCAGGCGAGCGCGGCGTAGGCGCCTCCGGTGAGCCCGGAGCGGCGCAGCGGCACGGCGCCTGCGAGGCTGACGAACCAGCCGGTCAGGATCAGGAGGGACGCCGCCACGGCGACCGGGACTCCGGCGAGTCCGGCCGCGGGGCCCGAGCCCACGTCGCCGTCGAAGGCGTCGTGCTCGGCGGCTCCGAGCAGCACCAGCAGCCAGAAGCCGGCGACGACGACCAGCGCCGCGCTGAACAGGATGGTGGGGAAGGCGAAGGAGGCCGACAGGAACTCGTTCATGTCACTCTCCTTCTTCCGGTGCGTCACCCGATGGGATTTCAGCCATCAGGCCGTGGTGAGGCCGTTGCCGAATTACTGCATCGAGGGGTTCCGTTTCCCCGTCGCCCTTCCATGGTGACAGTGAGGGGCGGTCGTACGCATTGCCGGACTCCGGCAATCTTTACGGGTGCTTAATGCCGGTCGCACCGTGCGGCGCCTGATCCGGAGCGGCGACGGCGACGGCCGCCGCGCAGCCCGTCGGCGCGGGCAGGTCGGCCAGCAGCCAGCCGTTCTGCGGGGCGGGCCGGGGCCCTGTGCCCACATACGTCAGCGTCAGTTCCTCGTTGAGCCCGACTCCTTTCGCCTTCAGCAGCGCCTCCTTGCGGGTCCAGCAGCGCGCGAACGCGGCCGCCAGCTCCGCGGACCGGTCCAGGCGGCCGAGGCTTCTCAGCTCCGTGCGCTCCGCCGAGTGCAGCTGCGCGGCCACGTCGAGGGCCGTGGCGGGGGCGGGGAGCGCCTCGACGTCGATGCCCACGGCCTGCTCGGCGATCGCGATCAGCACTGCGTCGTGGGCGTGGGAGAGCGAGAAGTGGACGGGATCGCCGGGGACATGGGGTCGTCCGTGCGGACCGCCGCAGCTGACGCAGGGGAGGCGTGCCAGCGGCACCTCCCGCGGGGGCAGCCCGAGCCGCTCGCCGAGCAGTTCACGCAGCGCCACATGGGCGACGGCGTAGGTGTCGCGGTCGCGGTCGCGGACGAAGGCGGTCAGCCGGGCGGTCTCCTCGGCGTCGAGGACGTGCCGGTGTGCGAGCGCGTGCGCGCGGTGGTCGGCGGCCAGGCCCGACCACACCAGCTCGACGCCCGGCAGGGGGCGGGCCGGCTCGACCGGTGTGTACGTGCTCATGGACGTGCTCCCTCGCTCACGGTCTCGCCGTGTCCGTCGGACTGTCCGTCTGCCGGGCCGCCGGCCTGTCCGCCACTCTGTCCGGCGGCCTGTGCGTCAGCCGCCGCCGTGGCCGGCGATGCGGCTGCTGCGCGCTGCCTGAGCCGAGCCGTCAGCCGGGTGGCCACCGGCTCGGTGTAGCGGGCGGCCAGTGGTCCGGCGATCACCAGGATCAGCACATACGCCGTCGCCAGCGGGCCGAGCGAGGGCTCGATCCCGGCGGTGACGGCGAGCCCCGCGATGACGATGGAGAACTCGCCGCGTGCGACGAGCGTTCCGCCGGCCCGCCACCGCCCCTTGGCGGAGATCCCGGCCCGGCGCGCCGCCCAGTAGCCCGTGGCGATCTTGGTGCCGGCGGTCACGACGGCGAGGGCGAGCGCGGGCAGCAGCACCGGGGGAATGCTGGCGGGGTCGGTGTGCAGCCCGAAGAAGACGAAGAACACCGCGGCGAACAGGTCGCGCAGCGGGCTGAGGAGATTGTGCGCGCCCTCGGCGACCTCGCCGGACAGGGCGATGCCGACCAGGAACGCGCCGACGGCCGCGGAGACCTGGAGCTGCTGGGCGATCCCGGCGACGAGCAGGGTCAGACCGAGGACGACGAGCAGCAGCTTCTCGGGGTCGTCGCTGGAGACGAAACGGGAGATGAGCCGCCCGTGGCGGACGGCCAGGAACAGCACGA
Source organism: Streptomyces chengmaiensis (assembly GCF_029846775.1). Classification (NCBI taxonomy): domain Bacteria; kingdom Bacillati; phylum Actinomycetota; class Actinomycetes; order Kitasatosporales; family Streptomycetaceae; genus Streptomyces; species Streptomyces chengmaiensis. The sequence continues at coordinate 259,151 of NZ_JARWBG010000002.1, read as the reverse complement.
GCCCCGCGACGCCCAGCGCGATGGCGAGGGTGACGCTGCCCGCGGCCAGGCTCACCCCGGCCAGCAGTGCGGTGACGATCGGCAGATAGACGGCCATGGCCAGGTCTTCCAGGACCAGGATGCTCAGGATCACCGGGGTCTCCCGGTTGCCGAGTCGACCCAGGTCGCCCATCACCTTGGCGATGACGCCGGAGGACGAGATCCAGGTGACCCCGGCGAGCACGACGGCCGCGACCGGGCCCCAGCCGAGCAGCAGGGCCATGGCGGCCCCGGGCAGCGCGTTGAGTCCCGCGTCGACGAGCCCCGCCGGATACTGCGTCCTGAGGTTGGAGACGAGATCGCTGGCGGTGTACTCCAGGCCCAGCATCAGCAGCAGCAGGATGACGCCGATCTCCGCGCCGATCGCGACGAACTCCTCGCTCGCGACGAGCGGCAGCAGCCCGCCCTCGCCGAAGGCGAGACCGGCCAGCAGATAGAGAGGGATGGGGGAGAACTTCAGGCGTCCGGCGAGCCGGCCGAGCAGCCCGAGTCCCAGGATGATGGCCCCGAACTCGATCAGGAAGACAGCGGAACCGTGCACCGGATCACTCCCGCCCGAGTATCGCCGCGGCCGCCTCCACGCCTTCGCGGGTGCCGATCACGATCAGGGTGTCCCCGCCGGAGAGCCGGAAGTCCGGCGCGGGGGAGGGGATCGCGGTGGCGCGGCGCAGCACCGCGACGATCGACGCCCCCGTCTCCGTACGCATCCTGGTCTCGCCGAGCAGCCGGCCGTTCCAGTGCGAGGTCGACGGCAGTTCGACGCGCTCGGCGACCAGTCCCAGGTCGGTGGTCGACAGCAGGCTCGGGCTGTGATGGGAGGGCATCAGCGCATCGATCAGCGCCTCCGCCTCTCCGGACGTCAGCTTCACGGACAGCGCGCACTCGTCCGGGTCGTCGCCGTGGTAGGCGTTGAGGATGCGGCCGCCGTCGCGGTGCGCGACCACGGAGAGCCGACGGTGCTCACGGGTCGTCAGGTCGTACCGTACGCCGATTCCCGGCAGCGGCGTACGGCTCAGTCTCGGCGCTCCCACCCGTGTCTCCCAGTCTCTGTGTGTCCGCGTGTCCGCGTGTCCATGTGGCCGCGTGCGGCCGTGCGGCTGTGTGGCTGTGCGCAGCGCCGCCCGGCAGAACGCCTTCACCCTAACGGCGGACGCGGCGCCGGTCCCCGGAGGACGAGGGGCACGGCGGGGCGGACGATGGCGGCATGCGCACTCCCGCCGTGTCCGACGCCCTGCGGGATGGTCTGGCGTCCCTCTACCGGGATCTGCACGCCCACCCGGAGCTGTCCTTTGCCGAGACGCGCACTGCCTCGCTCGTCGCGGAGCGGCTGGCGCGGCTGGACGGGGTGCGGGTGACGACGGGGGTCGGCGGCACGGGGGTGGTCGGCGAACTGGCGAACGGCGACGGGCCGCACATCCTGCTGCGTGCCGACCTCGACGCGCTCCCGGTCCAGGAGAGGACCCGGCTGCCGTACGCCAGCGGGACGGCGGGCGTGATGCACGCGTGCGGCCACGACATGCACGTGGTGTGCCTGCTGGGCGCGCTTGAGCTGCTCGCGGGCGCCCGCGACGGCTGGTCGGGCAGGGTCACGGCCGTCTTCCAACCCGCGGAGGAGGTCGGCGCGGGGGCCCAGTCGATGATCGACGACGGTCTGCTCGCGGGGATGACCGAGACCCCGGACATCGTGCTCGCACAGCATGTGGGGCCTTTCCCGGCGGGCACGGTCGGCTGCCATCCGGGGCCCGCCCTGGCCGCCGCGGACGGACTGAAGGTGACCCTGTACGGGCGTGGTGCGCACGGTTCGCGCCCCGAGGCGGCGGTCGACCCGGTGGTGCTGGCGGCCGCGACCGTGATGCGGTTGCAGACGGTGGTCTCCCGGGAGATCGCGGGCGGGGACACGGCGGTCCTCACGGTCGGCGCGATCAACGCGGGCGTGCGGGGCAATGTGATCCCGGACGAGGCGGAGCTGAAGCTCAGCATCCGCACCTTCACGGCGCCGGTGCGCGAGCGGGTGCTCGCCGCCGTGGAACGCGTCATACGGGCCGAGGCGGCGGCGTCCGGAGCGGACCGCGAGCCGCTGATCACACCGCTGGACAGCTTTCCCGCACTGGTGAACGACGAGCGGGCGATGGAGCGGACTGAGGGGGCGTTCCGCCGCCACTTCGGCGAGCTGAGCGTCTTTGACCCCGGTCCGACAACGGGCAGCGAGGACTGCGGCGTGCTGGGCGCGGCCCTCGGCGCGCCGGTCTGCTACTGGTTCATCGGCGGCACGGACCCGGAGGCGTACCGCAGCGCGGCCGCGGAGGGCGCCACGGACCGCGACATCCCGGCCAACCACTCGCCGCGCTTCGCGCCGGTCGTCGAGCCCACGCTCACCACGGGCGTCGAGGCGCTGACGACGGCGGCGCTGACCTGGCTGGCCCCCTCGTGACAGCCAGCCCCGTCATCACAGGGGAGGATCCGCCGTGCGCCTGGTGAACCGCGAGCAACTGATCGCCGCCTCGCCGGCGGTGCTGCTCGTGCTGTACTTCACCCTCCCCTTCGACGGCCTCGGCCCTCGCCGGCCGACGCTCAGCTGGACACTGTTCGGCCTGAGCCTCGCCCTGATCGCGCTGCTGCTGATCAAACACATCCGCGACATCTACCTGGAGCGCACGGACGCCACCCACCCCGGCATCGCCATCCCGGCCCTGATGTTCCTCTCGGTCCTGGTCTTCTCCACCACCTACTACTCCCTGGCCGACGACCCTGACGCCCTCCCGGGCCTCGACACCCGCCTGGACGCCCTCTACTTCACCATCGTCACCCTGGCCACGGTGGGTTATGGCGACATCTCCCCCGCGAGCCAGTCGGCGCGCCTGATCGCCCTGCTGAACATCGCCTACAACCTCATCTTCATCACCGCCGCGGCGACCACACTCACGCACTACTACCGCGGCCGCATCGCAGCCCGCCACGGCAGGCCGCCGCCGGACGACTGAACCCGCGCACGGGGCGCTGCGCACGGCGTCAGTTCGCCTCTCATCCCGCTCCGCCGCCGTCGGCGTCCAGCCGCCCGAACCACGGGGCCTTACCATGAACGGCCCCCGCGGGGGGCCGGAGAGCGCAGCGGCTGGGGAAGAGGAGGCAGACGGCATGGCGCAGGAGCGTGCGGGCGGCAGCGGCCGGGAGGCGTCCGCGCAGACCCGGCGGCGCGGGCAGGGAGAGCTCGAGTCGCTGGTGCTCGCCGCTCTGCGTCAGGCACCCGGGCCGGTGAACGCCGGCTGGGTGCGGGAACGGCTCGGCGAGGGCCTGGCGTACACGACCGTGGTCACCATCCTCACCCGGTTGCACGCCAAGGGCGCGGTCGAGCGGGAGCGCGCCGGGCGGTCGTTCGCCTGGACGCCGGTGGCGGACGAGGCAGGGCTCGCCGCCCTGCGCATGCGGAAGGTCCTCGACGCCGAGGCCGACCGCGAGGCCGTTCTCGCGCGCTTCGTCACCGGCCTCGGCCCGGGAGACGAAAGACTCCTCAGAGATCTGCTGCGTCAGGCGTCCGACGAGCCCCCCGGGCCCGGCGGAGAGGCAGACTGACGGGCATGGGGGTTTTCGTCTTCCTGCCGCTGATACTGCCGCTCACCGCATGGCCCGTCGCCCGGCTGGCCGAACAGCATCTCCATCCGCGCGCCGCCACCCGGCTGCTGTCCGCCGTCGCCGCCGTCCTCGCGGTGTGCAGCACGCTCTGCCTGGCGCTGCTGATGGTGGTCGGCACCGCCCAGCTGCCGGGCAACCCGCTGCCGGACGGCTGGTCGGACCCCGAGGTGCGCGAGGCGCTGCCGTACGACGAGGTCGCGGGCACGGCGGCCATACCCGCGCTGTTCGCCGTACTGCTGTCCTGCGGGCGGGCGACCTGGCGGCACGGCCGCGTACGGAGGAGGGCCGCGCAGGCCCTCGCGGGCGGCGGGGTGTCGGCGTCCGCGGGCGGCGGCGTCGCCGTACTGCCCGACCGGACCCCGTACGCGTACGCCCTGCCGGGCAGCCGTCGCGCGCGCCGCGCCGGACGGATCGTGGTCACGGCGGGCATGCTCGCCGGCCTCGACTGCGCCGAACGCAGCGCCCTCCTCGCCCATGAGCGGGCCCATCTCACCGGCCGTCACCACCGCTTTCTGCTGGCGGTCCAGCTCGCCGCGCGGGCCAACCCGTTCCTGCGCCCGCTGCGCACGGCCGTGTCGTACACCGCCGAGCGCTGGGCGGACGAGGAAGCCGCCGCGGCGGTCGGCAGCCGCCGCGCCGTGGCGCGCGCGATCGGCAAGGCGGCGCTCATCTCGCACGCCGCCCCGGTCCCCGTCTCCGCCTCGGCGCTGGCGGGCTTCGCGGTCGCCGGCCCGGTGCCCCGCAGGGTGGCCGCGCTGCTGGCGCCCGCCCCGGCGGCGGGAAGCTGGCCTCCGGTCCGCACCGCGGTCGGGCTGGCGGCGTGGGGCGCTGCGGCGGGGGCCGCGGTCTCTGCGCTGTCCTCGGCGAACTCCGCCGTCACGCTGTTCCTTGTGCTGCGGGCGGCCACTCCGCTGTAGGCCCGCAAGGGACCGGGGTACGGCACCGGTACGGAAACCGGGGCGCGGGAAGCGCCGCGACCGGCCACGACCTGTGCCGGCACACGCACGACGGCCGGTCGCGGCGCTTCCCGTGGAGCGCGCCTAGAGGTCGAACTCGTGCGGCGGCAGCTCCAGCGTGAAGCAGGCCTCCCTGACGACCGCCTGCTCGGTCTTGTCGAAGTCGCCGTCCGCGCCGCCGATGACGATGCCGATCTGGATGACGGCGCGCGCCTCGGCGGGCTTCTTCCTCGCCTTCGCGACCTCCTGCATCACGCTGACCTTGCCGAAGTCGAAGTCGGCGGTCAGCTTGTTCAGATTGTCCTCGAAACGCCGCCTCAGATCGTCCGCGTCGAAGTTCTGCAGCACCTCGTTGGTGGCGATGAGCTGTGCGACCCGCTGCCGCTCGGAGGGGTCGACCGTGCCGTCGGCGGCGGCGACCAGCGCGCACATCGCCATGCTGGCGTCCCGGAACGCGCCGCTCTTCAGATCGTTCTTCTTCGCCATGAGCTGGGTCTGCATCGTCGATGCGGACTCCCTGATGCGATCCCACAGGGCCATGAGGACTCCGTACCTCTCGGTGACTTCCTTCTACAACGATGTAGAAGCTACCAGGGGGCCGTCTCCTACCCTTCGTCCTCCTCCTCGCCCTCGAAGAAGTCGCCGATCTCGTCGATCGCCTCGGCAGCCGCCATCCCGCCGACGACGCCGACCGCGAGCCCCGCCGCGCCGGCCGCGACCGCACCGCCCATCCCGTGCCCGGAGCGGTGCTCGGGCTCATGCCCGGAGTGATGCCCGGAGTGGTGACCGGCCGCGTGATGGCCGCCGTGCCCGCCGTGCCCGCCGAAATGCCCGTGCCGTTCGGCCAGCTGCCGCATCCAGGAGTCCACTTCCGCGTTCCAGTCGCGCAGCTCCACGCCGTCGTGCGCCACCGTGTGCAGGACCACCGCGTCATGCCCCTCCGAGAAGAGGCCGCCGCGCTTGTCCGCCTCCAGGACCACGTCCACCCCGCCGGGGGAGGCGAGGAACGTCACCTCGATCTCCTGGAAGGCATGGGCGTACTGCGGAGCCGGAGCCAGCTCGATCTCCTGGTAGAACGGCAGCTGCTGCGACGTCCCGCGGATCCGTCCGTACTCGAGGTCCGCCGACCGGAACCCGAACCCGAGCTGCCCGAGGGCCTGAAGGACCGCTTCCTGCACCGGCAGCGGCCGCACCGCGAGCGGGTCCAGGTCGCCCTTGTCCTTCGCGCCCGCCACCGCGAGCTCCGTGCGCACGCCGAGGACGACGCCCAGAGGCTGGCCGTGCAGTTCGGTCACGGGTGTCTCCCAGGGCAGCGTCAGCTGGAACGGAACGCTGTGGTCAGCGCCCGCCGCGAGCCGGAAGCCGCCGCCGACGGCGAACCGCTCGAAGGCCACGCCGCCCTCCGACTCGCCCTCCTCGTGCTCGACCTCGACCCTCCCCACCAGTTCCAGGCCGATCTGCTCGATCGTGAAGTCGGCGTCTCCGCCCTTGAGACGGACCTGTCCGGTCAGGGATCCGCCGGGCAGCGCCGCACCCGGATCGAGAACCGTGTCCACCGTGGGCCCGCCCACACCGAGCGAGCCGAGCAGTCGCTTGAACACCATGTCGGCGTCCACTCCTCCTGTCGTGCGTACGTCTTCCGTGCGGTACGGCGAAACAGCGCCGCCCGGCGCTACTTCGCGGCCGCGGCCAGCGCTCCCAGCGCCTGAGCCCACCGCACGTATTTCAACTCGGCCAGATCGGCGACGGTCTTGACCCCGAAGGCCTCCTCGAGCAGTTCCCCGTCCCGCTCCGAGACCCCCTTCAACGCCGCTGCCGGCGCCTCCATGATCTCCGCCAGGCTCCTGTCCGCCCACGCCTTGTCCAACACCCTGTCCAGGTCGATCGAAGCCATGAGAATCCCCTCCCGAGTCATTGCCCCTGCATATCTACAGGCGTGTAGAAGGATAGGGGCGCGGCAGCCCGCCGGCCGCTCGGAACAGGACAGCCCCGCGGCCGGAGTGCACCTCTTGACGGCAGCTCTCCCACCGGCTACCGCACTTCTCCCTCTCCGGCGTCCTCGTCCTCTTCCCTCTGCTTCCCTTCCCCCTGCTCCCCGCCCCCCTGGTCGGCCGCGTCCGTCTCCTCCACGTACAGCCGCCGGTACTTGGCGTTGCGGAGCTTCAGCAGCACGCTTGCGACGACTGCGGCGGCGACCGAGCCCAGCAGGACGGCGGACTTGATCGGATCGACCTCTCCGGGGCCCGGATACGCCAGTTCGGCGATGAGCAGGGAGACGGTGAAACCGATGCCGCCCAGTACGGAGATGGCGAAGACGTCCTCCCACTCCAGATCCGGGTTGAGGCGGGCGCGGCTGAACCGCACCGCCAGATACGCGCCGATGAAGATGCCGAGCGTCTTGCCGGCGGCGAGGCCGATCAGCACGCCCAGCGGTTCCGGGCTGCTGACGACCTGCCACAGGCTCTCTCCGGAGATCGGCACCCCTGCCGAGAACAGCGCGAACACCGGAACCGCCAGTCCCGCGGAGACCGGCCGTACGAGGTGCTCGATGTGTTCGGCCGTACCTCGCTCCGGTTCCCCGTCGCCGGCGGAGGAGTCCCGGGTGCTCACCCGGAGCATCAGCCCCATCGCGACGCCCGCCACGGTGGCATGGACTCCGCTGGTGTACATCAGCGCCCAGGTGACGAGCGCCAGCGGCAGATACCAGTACCAGCCGTGGACCCTCCTGCGGTGGTGCAGCCAGTAGAAGAGCGCGAGCCCGGCCGCGGCCCCCGCGAGCGCCGCGAAGTCGATGCTCGCGGTGAAGAACAGGGCGATGATGACGATCGCGCCCAGATCGTCGACCACGGCGAGCGTGAGGAGGAAGGCGCGCAGCGCCGAGGGCAGATGGGTGTCGATCACCGCCAGCACGCCCAGGGCGAAGGCGATGTCGGTCGCCATCGGCACGGCCCAGCCGGTCCATGTGCCACCCGTCGGCACGGCGACCAGCCCGTACACCAGGGCCGGGACCGCCATCCCGCACACTGCGGCCACGACCGGCAGCACCGCCGTGGCCGGCCGGCTGAGATCGCCGGTCACCAGTTCCCGCTTCAGCTCTGCGCCCGCGACGAAGAAGAAGATCGTGAGCAGACCGTCCGAGGCCCAGTGCGCGACCGACAGATCGAGCCCCAGGGCCGGTATCCCGAAGTGGGTGTCGCGCACGGTCTCGTACGCGGCGCTGACCGGTGAGTTGGCCCAGATCAGCGCGGCCGCCGCGGCCGCCAGCAGCAGCATGCCGCCGAACGTCTCGGTGCGCAGGGCGTCGGCGAGGAGCATCCGCTCCGCCCGCTCGGGCCGACGGAGGAAGAGCCCCCTCGAACCGTTCGCCCGGCTCATCGCCGCCTCACATGACCGGTACGGCGCCGGGGAGCCGTTCCCGCAGCTGACCGGCGGTGACGTCGATGAGCGTACCCGCGGGTGGAGCGCCCGACCGGGACGGCCCGCCGGGCGACAGGCGGGCGTCGCGCAGCGGGCGCGTCGCGGGCCGCCGCGGGCGCCGGCCCGCCGGTCCGGCCCCGTTGCCCCCGCCGTCGTACGGCTGTGCGAGATCGTGTGCACGCATGGCGGCCTCCCCGACGAGTGGGCGCCCGTCGACGTGCTGCTCCCGGCTCCGTGTGCCGTGAGTGGCGCTGGTGGCGTCCGGTGTGCCTGGATCTGGACCGTACCCGCGCAGGCCCGCCCGATCCAGCCCTCGTCCGCCGACTGTCGCCCGTCTGGGCTCGAAAGCCACCTCAGGGGCCGGGGCCCTGCGGCCTCGGCCCGTCCCGGACCAAGCCGCCCCACACCGCGCTGTGCCAGCCGCTTCCCACCCGCGGAGAATGAGTACAGAATCTTCTGAATTCAGGATTTCATATATGATCAGTGAATGCTGACCATCACCCCTGACATCGAGGTGCTGGCCCGTTTCGGCCGCGCGCTCGCCGACCCGATCCGCTGCCGTCTGCTGCTCGCACTGCGCGAGGCGCCCGCCCATCCGTCCGACCTGGCTGACCGGCTGGGGATATCCCGGACCCGGCTCTCCAACCACCTGGCCTGTCTGCGTGACTGCGGGCTGGTCGTCGCCGTCCCCGTCGGCCGCCGGGCCCGCTACGAGCTGGCCGACGAACGCCTCGGCCACGCCCTCGACGATCTGCGCACCGCCGTGGTCGCCGTCGAAACCGACCGCACGACCTGCACGGATGCCGCGGACAAGGACTGCTGCTGATGGTCTCCACACTCCACCCCAGGGGCCCGGCCTCGGCCGCCGGGACGCGCCGAACCCGCCGCATACGGCTTCCGACCGCCGTCGCCTGGATGGCCGCGACGCCCGGCGCATCGAGGCTGCTGCGCGGTTCCCGCAGCCGGATGCGACGGCTGCTGACCATTGAGCACGGAAAGGCGTGAACGGCGATGCACGACGGGGAACTGGGCGCGGACCAGCAGGCCCACTGGCAGCAGACCTACACCGAGCACCCCGGCATGTACGGCGGCGAACCCTCGGAGCCGGCACGCTACGCCGCAGGCGTCTTCCACACGGCAGGCGCCCGGGACGTCCTGGAACTGGGCGCGGGCCACGGCCGCGACACCCTGTTCTTCGCCCGCGAGGGCTTCACCGTCCGCGCCGCCGACTTCAGCCCCGTCGGCCTCGACCAACTGACGTCCGCCGCCGCCTCCCTCGGCCTCGCCGACACGGTGACCACCCTGGTCCACGACGTGCGCGACCCGCTGCCGCTCCCCGACGCCTCGGCGGACGCGGTCTTCGCCCACATGCTGCTGTGCATGGCCCTCTCCACCGAGGAGATCCACGCCCTCACCGCTGAGATCCGCCGAGTCCTGCGCCCCGGCGGCATCTTCGTCTACACCGTCCGCCACACCGGCGACGCCCACTTCAACACCGGCACCCCCCACGGCGACAACATCTTCGAACACGCCGGCTTCGCCGTTCACTTCTTCGAGCGCTCCCTGGTCGACTCCCTCGCCGAGGGCTGGCGCCTCACCGAGATCCACCCCTTCGAAGAGGGTGACCTGCCCCGCCGCCTGTGGCGCATCACCCAGACCCTGCCGGCGGCCGTCCAGCCGGCGAAGTAGCACCAGAGCCGTATCTCCCCATCCGGGTGTCAGACACCCGACAACGCCAGAGGGCTCCTGCCGTTAACCCGGCGCTCACAGGACCTCGACCTGCTGGCCCCGGCAGCGGTTCCGGGTGTCGAGGACGTATGACGCCGTCCGTTCGACGAGCGAGTAGTCGAAGACGTCGTGGTCGGTGGCCACGACGACCACGTCCGCCGCCCGGATCTCCTCTTCGGTGAGCTCCACGCACATGATGTCCGGGGGCAGCAGATGCGAGTCGGTGTGAGGTTCCACCGCGACGACATGGGCGCCCAGCGCGCACAGCGCCTGGGCGAGCATGACGGCCGGCGACTCGCGGATGTCCCCGGTGTTCTTCTTGTAGGCCAGACCCAGTTGCAGAACCCGGGATCCCTTGACCGACTTGGCCCGCTCGTTCAGCCCGCGAGTGATCCGCGAGGTGACATAGGCAGGCATCTGGTCGTTCATCTCGTTCGCCAGGGAGATGAACCGGACGTCCTGCCGCAGCAGCCTCTTGACCTGCCACGACAGATACGAGGGGTCGACCGGCAGGCAGTGCCCGCCCACACCGGGCCCCGGGGTGAAGGGCATGAAGCCGAACGGTTTGGTGCCCGCGGCCTCGACGGCCTCCCAGATGTCCGCTCCCAGCTGCCGTGAGATCATCGCCATCTCGTTGACCATCGCGATGTTGACGTGCCGGAAGGTGTTCTCCAGCAACTTCGTCAGCTCGGCGGTGCGGCAGGAGCTGACCGGAACCGTCTGCTCCACGATGCGTGAGTAGAACCGCTCGACGCTGCGCAGTGAGGTGGAGTCGATGCCCGAGGTCACCTTCGGCGTGTTCTCAAGGCGCCAGTCCGGGTTGCCGGGGTCGATGCGCTCTGGGCTGTATCCGAGGTGGAAGTCCACGCTCGCCTTGAGCGCACTGCCCTCCTCCAGCAGTGGACGCAGCAGGCACTCGGTGGTTCCCGGGTACGTGGTGGACTCCAGGACGACGGTGGCGCCGACCGTGATGTGGGGGGCGATGCTCCGGCCCGCGCTCTCCACGAAGCTCAGATCGGGCACCCCGTCACGCAGCGGCGTGGGCACCGTGATCACACACACGTCGAAGCCGGCGATCCGGTCGTAATCGGTGGTGGGCTCGTAGCGGCCGCTGTCCAGGGCGGCCGCCAGGCATGCGCCGTCGACACCCTCGATATAGGAATCGCCTGAGGCCAAGCGCTTCACGCGCAGTTCATCGGTGTCCACGCCGACCACACGGAAGCCGGCCGCCACCGCCCGCACAGCGAGAGGAAGTCCCACATACCCCTGACCGACGACAATCAGCTTCTCTTGCTCGTGCGCGTCGTGCGCCAACGTCACCGTGGCCTCCCGGGCGGCTAATGTTCTACCGGTCAATTGAGGCACACGCGATGCTCGGCGGACCCGTTGCCGCCGCATGTCTTCCCGACGTCACTCCAATCGAGTATCAGGCAGCCACGTCGAAGTAACTTCAGGCGTGCCGATGTTTCAATTTCCGCCTTTTCTCCCATAGGTGAATGTTGGGCTCGGTACGACGACTGAGCTCCGTCGGAGCTGTCCGACACTCACCCACCGAACCGGAGCGGCCCGCATGGATCCTTGTTCGAAGTACCTGGTCACCGGCGGAGCCGGTTTCATCGGCTCGCACCTCGTGGAGGCGCTGTTGGCCGAAGGAAAGGAAGTGGTGGTCCTCGACAACCTTGCCACCGGGCGAATGGCCAACCTCGCCGGGGCACAGGAGCACCCACGCTTCCGCTTCGTCCACGGCTCCGTGCTGGACGGGCTCCTGGTCGATGAGCTGGCGGGCGAGTGCGACGCGGTGGTCCATCTGGCCGCCGCCGTCGGGGTCAAACTCATCGTCGAGCAGCCGCTGAAATCGTTTATCACCAATATCAGGGGTACCGAGACGGTGCTGGAGTCGGCCCAGCGTCACTCGCTCAGGGTACTGGTGGCCAGTACGTCGGAGATCTACGGAAAGAACTCGTCCGGACCGCTCGACGAAACCTCCGACCGAATCCTGGGAAGTCCTTCAGTGGTCCGCTGGTCCTACAGCACGGCCAAGGCGGTCGACGAGATCCTCACCGGTCTGTATCACTGCGAGCGGGGCCTGAACGCGACGATCGTCCGGTTCTTCAACACCGTCGGCCCTCGCCAGAGCCCGGCATACGGGATGGTGATTCCGCGCTTTGCCAGGCAGGCGGTGCACGGAGAGCCTCTCACCGTCCACGCGGACGGTCGGCAAAGGCGCTGTTTTCTGCATGTCGCGGACGCGGTCAAGGCCCTGATGCTCCTGCTGGAGAATCCAGGGGCGGTGGGCGAGACGTTCAATGTCGGCTCCTCCGAAGAGATCAGCGTCCGTGAACTCGCCGATCGTGTCATCGCCCAGGCGGGAAGCGTCTCCTCGGTCGAACACGTGCCGTACGCCAAGGCATACGGAGCGGGCTTCGAGGACATGCAGCGCAGAGTCCCGGAAACCACGAAACTCCGCACGCTGACGGGGTGGCAGCCCCGACACAACCTCAGCGACGTGCTCACCGACGCCATCGCGGACGCACGCGACGAGATGAGCCGCCTGGCGTCGACGAGTCTCCCGGGCGGCAGGGCGGAGGGTCTTCCCGCGGCCCCGGCGAGCGCCGTGACGACCGCCCTGGCGGGCCAGTGAGTCCCTTCCCGACGACCGTGGCGGTCGGCTGCGCGGCCCTGTCGCTCGCTGCGCTGGTGACGGAACTGCTGCGGCGTTTCGCCCTGCGTCACGACGTCACCGACCGACCCGACGGCCGCAAGGGCCATGCCCGGCCGACCCCGTACCTCGGTGGGATCGCGGTTGCGGTCGTCACGCTCGTCGCGGGAGCCGTCACGGCGGTCGCCGGAGGTTTCGGGAACCCGGGACTCGCGGTACTGCTCGGGGGTGCCGCGATCATTGCGGTGCTGGGGCTCATCGACGACCTGCGTCCGCTGGGCCCGGCACCGCGGCTGGGCGTGGAGGCGACGGCCGCCTCGGCCGTGGTACTGGTCGGGGGACATCCGACGGTCTTCGGCGGCTGGCTCGACGCCGCTATCGCCGTCATGTGGATCGTCTTCATCACCAACGCGTTCAACCTGCTGGACAACATGGACGGAGCGGCCTCGTCGGTGTGCGCCGTCATCGGCGGGATCCTGTGCTGGCAGGCGTGGTCGAGCGGGCAGGCCGGGCTGGGAGTGGTCCTCGTGGCTCTCTCCGGCGCCAGTCTGGGTTTCCTCCTCCACAACTGGCATCCCGCGCGGATCTTCCTCGGCGACTCCGGGTCCCTCTTCATCGGCTTCACCCTGGCGTCCGCGTCGGTGGTGCTCCACAAGGACGCTGCCGGGCTCGCCGTGCCGGCCGGGCTGCTGGCCACGACACTGGTCGTGACCGTGGACACCGCACTCGTCATGTTCTCCCGCTACCGGGAGGCGAGGCCGCTGCTGCAGGGGGGACTGGACCATGCGTCCCACCGGCTGCGCCGCATGGGACTGACGGTACGGCAGACCACCGTGATCATCGGCATGTTCGCGGCCCTGGGCGCAGTGTCCGGAGCACTGCTGGCACGGGGCGTCCTGCCGTCGGGTGGCGTGCTCCTCGCAGCCGCCGCGGTCGGCCTCGCCACGGTGGCGATGTTGCTGAGGATTCCGTCCCTTCCCGGCGGGGCGCCGTCCGCGGTACCCGGACCAGGGCTCTCCGTGGGACGGCAACTGGCCCGTCAGACAGCCGGAGAGGCTGCGGACCTGCGGAAGGGAGCCAGCCATCTGCGCAAGTCAGGCGCGGCCGGCTGATGCGTACTGGCGCGGCGGGACCCGCTCGTCCGACAGCGTCGGGTGTCGGCCTGCATCTGTCGCCGGCTGCTTGGCGGCCCGCACGTCTCCGGTCCACGCGGCAGCGCGAGAGTCGGCAGCCACGCCCACTCCGGGGGTCGAACCGCATGCTTCCACTGGTCCTATTCAGTGACCCTCGGCGGGGTGGGCAGGTGGGGAGCGGGGCGGGAGGCGATGCTTCGTTGAGGTCCGGTCAATGGGCCGCTCCGGGCGGTCTACGAGGGGTGAGCCGGTGGTTCGAGCATTCGAGTCGGCCGCAGGGTGGAGCGATACTGTGATGCGCATCGTCCGGGTGAGCTACCGGGTTCCGCCCATGCCAGGTGGAATGGAACGCCACGTCGAATGCCTGACGCGCGAGCAGGTCACTCACGGGCACCGGGTGACCATGGCGTTCCGCCACGGATCGGTGGTCCCGCAGGGGGCCACGCGACTGCCGTTGCGCGGCGGGGCCCTGCCGCGGGCGCTGGCGCACGCGTCGGACCGGCTGGCGTTCGCGGCGGAAGCCGCTGCCGCCATCCGGCGCCTCTGCAACGATCCGCGTTCTACTGGGGTGGATCTGGTGCATCTGCACGGTGATCATGTCGAGGCCCTTGTGCTCGGCCCCGTGTGCCGACACCTCCGCGTCCCGCTGTTCCTGACCGTCCACGCGTCCCTGACCCAACGTCATCGCCGCCTGGCTCGGCGCGCCTTCAAGGACGTGAGGGCGTTCGTCGCCCTCGGATCGGCCACGGCCGCGGACCTCGTCGCACGCGGCGTGGACGAACGACGTGTCCTCACCATGTCGAGTGGCCTGGAACTGTCCGACATGCCGTCTCCGGCCGAGGCCGTGCCCCGCGAGCGCGGCCTGATCGTGAGTGTCGGCGCGCTGAATCCGATGAAGAACCACGGTCTGCTCATCGAGGCGTTCGATGAACTGGCCCGTAGTCGGCCGTGGTTGCGCCTGGTCATCGCCGGGGACGGCCCGGAGCGGGACCGGCTTGCCGGGATGGCTGCCGCCCGGCGGGGAGTGGAGCTGGCCGGTCCGCTTTCCCGGGCGGGAGTCTACGCGCTGGTGCGGAGGGCGGAGGCTTTTGTACTCGCCTCGCGTCGGCTTCCGGACAAGGGCGAAGGCGTACCGACGGCAGCGCTGGAGGCACTCGCCCTGGGCGCCCCAGTTGTGGTGTCGTCGGACGCCTCGCTCGATCCTGTGGTCACCGATCGCGAAGCCTGGAGGATGTTCCAGTCCGGGTCGAAAGCCGATCTCGTGCGTGTATTGGGCGCTGTACTGGACGACGAACCGGGCCGTCGGAAGATGAGCGCCCTCGGGGCGGGCGCCGCCGCGGCACTGGACTGGTCACGGGTCGCAGAGCGTGTCGAGAACTGGTACCGCGTGCAGTTGCGGCAGCGGCATTCCCCACCTGATTCGCGCTGAACAGGAGCAGAGGATTGCCGATGACAATTCATGGCATGGTGCGCGGAGCGTTACCGTTTTGTCGCGACAGCGAGAAGGTTCATCGCGAGGTGACGCCGCGGCGGAAACCGTTCCACTAGTTTGGCCAGCTGCTGGAACTTCCCTACCCAGCGATACACCTTTGGATATCGATAGTATGTGACGACGGCGTCGAACCCGCTCAACCCCAGGACGCCGAGCAGTTGATCGCGCGACAGTTCGCTCCAATGGTGATTCGGGTCCCAATCGCCCCGCAGAACTGGGCTACGCGCGAACCAGCGTTCGATATTGGGCGTCGTCAGTAGTAGGCGCCCGCCAGGCCGCAGTACACGCGCGGCCTCGCCGATGAATTCGGCGTGCTTGTGCGGCAGCAGATGTTCGATAACCTCGCTACAGATAACGACGTCGACGCTGGCCGACTCCAGGGGCCATCGACATTGGAGATCAGCCTCAATGAACCGGCTGGGAACCTGGACTGTGGAAAACAGTCGCTGAGCCTCTCTGACCCTGTCTGGCTGTACATCAACGCCGAGCACGGAACGCGCTCCAGCGCGCACCGCATATGCTAGCAACGGGCCGCTATCGCAGCCAGCCTCGAGTACATCCGCCCCTGCTGCGAATTGCTTGATGAACGGACGTAGCGTCTGTTGGTGGACGTTTTGGGCCGCCCTGCCGTGGTCCCAGAGTTGAGCGGCGGCATTCGCCCTGCTGTCAGTGATGTGAAGCCGCTCTCCTGTCGATTCCATGTCCAGAATCTACAACGGACACTTGATTCCACCGTGCATGCCGGTCGCGCCCGGCGTGTGACCCTGGATTACCTCCCACACGCCCCCGCGGCGAACTTGTTTGAGGGCCGCGGATACGACGTGGTGCTCTACGCCCCGGCCCGCAACCGGCTCGTGCCGACCCCGGAATCGCCCTCCGCGGGGCCCGACGTTCTCGCCGTGCACCGTCGATGCCGGCAGTTGGGGGAGGCGCGGCTCAGCAGTGAGGTCTGACGGGGAGGGGCGCGACGGCCATCACCCGTCCGCCCGAAATGGGCCGAATCCCGGCTATCTGGCGGGCGTCGCCGCCATTAGGACCTCCCTCGCGTGTCCAAAACAGGCAAACAGCATGTAAAGGCTAAAAATTAGCTGATTGCTCACTGGTGCTGTCCCGTGACCCGCGCCGTGCGGCAGGGGCATGCGACGAAAGGAAGTCCTCCATGGGTACAGCTCGACGCGTGGAACGCGCCGTCGTGACGGGAGCAGCGGGCTTCATCGGCTCACACCTCGTGGAGTCCCTGCTGCAACAAGGCGTCACCGTGCTCGGCTACGACCGGCGTTCGCCCGGCGACAACGCCATGGCGGCGCAAAACCTCGGCGGTGTACTGGGGCATCCAGGATTCCGGCTGGTGCAAGGAGACTTGGTCACGGATGACTTGAAGCCCTGGGTGAACGGTGCCGACACCGTCTTCCATCTCGCCGCCGTGCCGGGCGTCCGGCCGTCGTGGGGGGACACCTTCGGTGAGTATCTTGAGTGCAACGTGCTGGCGACACAGCGGTTGCTGAACACTTGTGTCTCCCTCGGCGTGGAGCGCCTGGTTCTCGCCTCCTCCTCCAGCGTGTACGGCGACTGCACGGGGCCGCTGCGCGAGGACGGCGTCACCGCTCCCCGGTCGCCGTACGGGGTCACCAAGCTCGCCGCCGAACGTCTGGCCCTCGCCTACGCACTTGCACCGGACAGCCCCATCAGCGTGGTCGCAATGCGCTACTTCACGGTGTACGGTCCGCGGCAGCGGCCGGACATGGCCATCGGGCGCATGCTGCGCGCGGTGCTGACTGGAGAGCCGCTGCACCTGTACGGGGACGGCCACCAGCGCAGGGACTTCACCTTCGTCGCGGACGCCGTCGCGGCCACCGTCGCCGCGGCGACCGCGGAGGCGACTGCGGAGGCGGTCAACGTCGGTGGCGGCGACAGCGTCTCGGTGCTTGATGTGCTGCGCCGGGTCGCTGAGATCGCTGGGGCGGAGGTCCCGGTGCGCGATGACGCGTACCAGCCGGGCGATGTGCAGGTTACCGAGGCCGATCTGACGAAGGCCCAGACGCTGCTCGGCTACCGGCCCTCGGTCACACTGACCGAAGGCATCGTGCACCAGTGGAAGTGGCTCTCCGCCCGTACCCCGACCACCGACTGCCCGGCGGCCGTGACCGCGTAGCGGCGAGAAAGTGGGAAGCATGCGCATCTTCCTCGATGTCGGCGGACACTACGGCGAAACCCTTGATGTCGCCCTGGATCCCCGTTGGGGGTTCGACAAGGTCTTCTGCTTTGAACCGGCCAGGCCCTGCCGTCGCATCCTGGGTGGCTTCCGCGATACCAGAGTGCGTGTCGTGCCGGTGGGACTGTCCAACAGGACGGGACGGACGACCCTTTACGGGACGGGCCTGCTGGGCGGAAGCGTGTACGCCGACAAGAGGCAGTTCGACGCACATGTGGCAGCGGAGACCGTCGACCTGGTGAGGGCCACGGACTGGCTACTGGCCAACACGTCGGACCACGACGAGATCTATCTCAAGCTCAACTGCGAAGGCAGCGAGTGCGACGTCCTCGAGGACATGCTGGACAGCGGCGTGATCGACCGCCTGCGGTGCATCTACGTCGACTTCGACGTCCGGAAGATCCCGAGCCAGGCGCACCGGCAGGCGTTCGTCGAGGAGCGTTTGCGGCAGGAGGGCTGCCGGTTCGTCACCCCCGAGTCGCTTACCTCTCCCGGCGGCAGCGCGGCCGTACGGGAGTGGCTCACGGCGGTGACATCCGCCGCCCCCGCCGCCTCCGGCACGCTGCGCTACCGGTTGGGGCTGCACCGCCCCCTGTATGTCTGGGCCAGGACGGCGGCCAGAACCGCCCTTCCGCGCCCCGTCTACTCGCTGGCGGCCCGACGCCTCGGCGCCCAGTCAAGGCAGCGCGCCAAGGATGCCGCCGGCTGATCAGGGTCTGAAGGCGGGTGACCGCCGTACCGTGGTCA
This sequence comes from Streptomyces chengmaiensis, assembly GCF_029846775.1. Classification (NCBI taxonomy): domain Bacteria; kingdom Bacillati; phylum Actinomycetota; class Actinomycetes; order Kitasatosporales; family Streptomycetaceae; genus Streptomyces; species Streptomyces chengmaiensis. The sequence continues at coordinate 241,138 of NZ_JARWBG010000002.1, read as the reverse complement.
CCCGCCTTCGTCGTGCCCGGCCACGAGGCGTCGGTCACCGTGGCCGTGCCGGCCAAGGGCCGTCGGTCACCGTGCGCAGACGCTTCGGAACAGGGCGGCCAGCGCATCGATGTTCGTGTCGAAGCCGTACTCCGCGAGGACCCGGCTCCGCACCGCAGCCAGTTGTTCCGCGCTGGGAGGGGACTCGATGGCCCGTCGGACAGCGGACGCGATGGCGGCGGAGTCGGGCGGAACCAGACGGACACCGTCCCAGTCCGCGCAGGCCGCCGGGATGCCGCCCACCGATGTGGCCACGAGTGGCACCTCCGCGCTCGCGGCTTCGAGCAGGGTCCTCGGCAGCCCCTCGTCCCGGGAGGAGATGACGAAGAGATCGGCGCGCGCGAGTTCGGCGCGGATCTCGTCGACGTCACGTGCTCCGAGGAACTCGACATGGCCGGACAGCCCCAGACGTGCCGCCTCCTCGGCGACATGGGCCCGCAGCGGTCCATCGCCCACCACGCGCAGTCGCAGCCCCGGATGGGTGCGGACCAGTTCGGCGAGCGCCTCCAGCAGCAGGTCGTAGCCCTTCGACGACACCAGTCGGCCCACCGTCAGCAACCGGGGGGCGCGGGTGTCGGACAGCGGCGGCCGGTCACGCTCAAGCCTGTGTTCCCACACCGGAAGCAGCCTCGGCGGTACCAGGACCGAGGGGATGCCGCGCCGGTCCAGGGCATCGAGCATCGACCGCGCGACGACCCTGCGCCCGCCGGCGTGATGGGCGAAGAAGACCACGGCTCTCTTCAGCACCGCGCGGCGCCACCGGCCGAGGGAAGCTGCCGGCAGGTGCAGATAGTCGCCGTGGATCTCCATCAGCCACGGACGACGCACGATCAGCGAGACGATCGAGGCGGACAGCCAGCCCCATGGCTCGGCGCCGTTGAGGAGTACGGTCTCGCCCCTGCGAGCGGCCGCCCGTGCCAGACGCACCCCGATCCGTACCGAGCCGGCTGCCCAGAGCAGCGAGTGCGGTCCGGGGCGGCGGGGCCGCTGTACCACCCGAAGGGGACCGCGGCGGGCAGCCAGGCGCGGCCCCGACCAGACGCAGCAGGCATGACCGAGCCGATCGGCCAGCGCACCCCATGTGCGGAGGTTGGGAGAATCCCTGACCTCGGGCTGCTGGTGCCCGGAGAACGTCACGACGGTGACGCGGGGCAGGGGCGCGCGGACGGCGGGTGAGGGCGGCGTGGTCGTCATCGGTCGCTGAGCCGGTAGCGCGACAGCAGCAGCGGGAGCTCGGCCTGGACGAGCCGCGACCAGGCGTCGACCGCGGAGAGGCAGGGGACGAAGGAGCTGCCGCCCTGGGGGTACGTGGGATGGTCGAAGTCGAAGAACCGTACCCGGATGCCATGGTCGGCGAAGGCCGCCAGGTCCAGGTAGTCGCGTCCGGAAGGCCCCGCGATGTACTCGTCGGCGCCCACCGTCCTGCACAGGTCGAGGATGAGTCCGCTCTTGCTCCCGGTGGCAGAGAGTTCGCTCGCGCGGACCCGTGGAACCTTGACCTCGAACTGAGGGAACAGCCAGTCCACGATGTCCAGGTTGAGGTCCGCCAGCGGGGAACCGGGTGCCGCCGCCTCGATCAACGCCAGCAACCCCTCGAGCCGGCCGGCGCCGGGGGTGCCGGCCACCGCCTGGACGAGGCGTCCGCGGTACCGCCGCAGCCAGTGCGGTGTGCCCGCGACCCGGACATCACGGATCAGTGTGCCGAACGGGGCTTCGACCGGCACGGTGAGCCAGGTCTGCTCCCCGTTCAACAGGACCCTGTTGCGGTTCTGGAAGTAATTCTTCCGGTACGGCACCGAGTCGAGCACGATCCACAGGTCCGAGGCCGCGACCTTGGCCAGAAGGCCCAGCCACGGCAAGTGCTCCGGCTGATGAATCGTCACCTTCATGTGAGCACCTCCGGGCCGGGCCGCCTCGGGGGATTGGCGCTGGACATCAGTCATTCCTCCTGGGGAACGCAGACCGCCACAGCGACCGCGACAGCAGGGCGGCCGGGCCGGCGCCCTGGGACCGCAGAGAACGGAGCGTCACGGCGAGGGCCGAGGCCACCGGTTCGGTGTCGAAAACCGCGGCCCGCTGGACGAGTGCGGTGCGCGCTGCTTCGGGGAGCGGCGCCCGTGCTGCCGCGACCGCCAGCTCGGCCATCCGCTCGAGGTCGCCGTCGGGAGCCACGTACCGGTCCCGCAGCTCCCCCATGACGTCCGCGCAGCCGCCGACGTCGAAGGACACGCAGGGGGTGCCGACCGCCATCGCCTCGACAAGGACCCGAGGAAAGCCCTCCTGGCGTGATGGCACAAGCAGACAGCCCGCTTGCGCCATCACTCGGACGACGACGTCGTTCGGGACGCGGCCCGCCAACAGCACCGGCTCGGGGGCGAGCCGTGAGAACAGCGGACCGTCTCCCAGGACCAGGAGCTCGGCGTCGGGCAGGTCCGTGCGGATCTCCGCCAGCAGCCGGGGCAGTCGGTCCGCTCCGCGGATGGCGTCGAGGCTGTGCACGTAGAGGAACCGGTGGGGGGACTTGAGCCACCGCCGGACGACCGGTCCCCAGGCCAGCTCGGGGCCGTCGGTGAGGGTGCGCAGCGCCTTCCCGTTCACGTCGTTGCAGGCGAGCAGCATCCGGTCCCGGCCGAGACCGTAGCGCCCGGCGTACTGGTCGATCAGGCGTGGCGGACCGGTGACGACCGCGTCGACCATCCGGCGCAGCACCTGGCGGTGGACGAGCCGTCCGGCGCGCGCGCGAAGGCCGAGGCGAGTTCCGGAAAGCACGCCGACGCCGCCGGACGACCACAGCGCGACGCGCCATCCGCCCCCCATCCGCCCGGCCATCCACAGCAGCGCGGCAAGTTTCCAGTGGATGCGGACGAAGACGACATCGACCCCCTCCCGCCGCGCCCGTGCCGCGAGGCGGAGGAAGGCGCGCACCCAGTCGAGGCTGAGTCTCAGCGGCGGAAGGTCCGCGGGATCGCCGTACCCCACGGCGGTGGCACGGCAGGTATGCGACAGGGTGTCGACAAAGCCGGGGACGTGAGCCGCGTGTCCGCTGCGCATGCCCGCTGTGGTGAAGACGTACCACACGCACAGCTTCTCGACGGGAATCAGCGGGTCGGTCGAGAGCAGCAGTTTTCCGGCCGGTGTGGTCCCCCTGACGCGGAAGCCCGCGCGGGTGTACAGGGCGATCGCCGGCTGGTTGCCCGGATCGCAGTTGATCGTGACCGTCCCGGACGACTGGGCGAACAACCGGGCGATGAGCCAGGCGGCGACACCCATGCCCCGATGGCGCGGATCGACAGCCACGCGGTTGACGTGAACGCCGTCAGGGCGACTGGAGGCCACCAGGAAACCGACCGGCTTGCCCGACTCCATGACGACCAGGCTCAGTTCCTGCTTGCCCGGCAGAGGACGGGTGAAGTTCTCGAGATCCCAGGGCCGGTCGTCGTAGTGGGCGCTCTCCCGGTGGACGAGACGTTCCAGCTCGACGAGCGCGCCGAGCGATTCGTCCGTCAGGTCCGTCAGACGGCACAGTTCGTAGCGGTGCGCACCGCTCGGGATCGTCCCCACGGCACCATGCATCCGATTCCTCCGGGTCGTGTGGTGGTTCGCCCGCCAGGCTGACACGGTGTGACAGGTGGCTCCCACCGACGGGCCGTCCACCGTGCCCGGTCCATGCGGACGGCGTACCCCGTGTCCCGGGCGTGCCGGTCAGCCTCGGCGTGCCTCGGCCGTCATGGTGGCGTAGAGCTCGTCGAACCAGTCGGCGGTTTCCGACACGTCCACCTTGGCGGCGTCCGCGCGTGCCCCGGCGGCGAGGACCCGATGGACCTCGGGGCGCATGGCCCGAAGGACGCCCTCCGCGAAGGCCTTCGGCGAGCCCGGTCTGGTGAGGATTCCGTTGCGATTGTCGTCGACCAGTTCGGGGACGCCTCCGACCGCGGTGGACACCACCGGTACTCCCGCCGCGATCGCCTCCATGACCACGACCGGCAGCCCCTCGCTGTGCGAGGACAGCACCAGCACGTCCGATGCCGCCACCAGACGACTGGCCTGCGGAACCCTGCCCAGGAAGCGGACCCGGTCGCGCAGCCCCCGTCGGTCGATATCGGCCAGGACCTGCCCTCGCAGGGGGCCGTCCCCGGCGAGCACGAAGAGCGCGTCAGGGCGGTGGGCGATCACCCGTGACGCCGCGTCGATCAGCAGTTGATGGTTCTTGACCGGTCTCAGATTGGCCACGCATGTGAGGACGAATGCGTCCAGGGGAATCCCGAACTCCTGCCGCACCTGGTCTGCATGCCTGGCCCAGTGGCCCTGCCTTCCGGCGTCGATGCCGTGGACACGCGTGAGGACACGGCGGGCTCCCTTCACGCTTCGTGCTCTGGCGACCTGCGGAGAGACCGCCACCACCAGATCATCGAGACACCGGGTGGGACGGTTCAGCAACATGGCCAGTGAGTTGTAGCGCACCTGATGGACCGTAGAGATCAGCAGGGGCCGGGGCCGCATCAGGTGGACGAAGGGGCGCAACGCGGCCGCGGGAGACGGCGAGTGCACATTGATCACATCGGGCCCGAGGTGCCTGACCACAGCGATCAGCCTGGCATAGCGGAGCCACCGCGGGCAGTCGCGCAGGTCGACGACCCTCACCCCGGCGGACCGGAGAGCGTCGCACAACTCGTCGGTCGCCGCCTGCATGAAGACCACGGTGTACTCCAGCCCGGCCCGTCGCTCCCGGCGGAGGCGCTCGACAAGCAGTACCTCGGCGCCGCCGACGTCAAGGGTCTTGATCACCTCACAGACACGCGTCGTAGTCATCACCGGCCGTGCTCGATCCGATGGTTCACGCATGTCACGCCAGTGTGCCTTCCAGGCGCGACACCTCGAACGCCTCGCCGTGACGGGTGCGCATCTCATAGCCGCGGTAGCGCGACCGGGCCTCGACGCCTTCGATCCACTGCTCGCCGTACTTCTCGTACTCCGACCTGTGCTGCCGCAGGGCCTGCAGTTTCTGTTCGATGGTGTCGTCGATGCTGATGTACAGCTGCGGCCGGAAACCGACATAGCTGCGACCGGAGGGCACGATGGGCTCGTACATCACCACGGAGTTGTAGTACCTGCTGGCCGCGATGGTGGCGAGCGCGGTGTTCGCGTGCGACCGGTGGGTGTCGAACGGCCAGTGCGTGAAGACCATGGTCGGGCGGAAGTCGTCGACGACCTTGTTGATCGACTCCACGACGGCCGAGTGGTTCTCCACATCCTTCGCCGGAAACCTGAGGATGTCGATCTCCTTCACCCCGAGTGTCGCCGCGGCCTCCCTGCCTTCGGCCACCGCCACATCCGCGTCGCGGAAGTGACGGCCGTTGTAGCTGGTGTACTCCGAGGTGCTCATCACCAGGAAACGCACCTGCGCTCCCGCGTTGACCAGCCTGGCGGCGGTTCCGCCCGCCGCCAGTTCGATGTCGTCGAGATGGGCCCCCACGAACAGACTCCGCTCGAACATCGGGTTGCTGCAGAACATCACGTCTTCCTTTCGGGTAACGCCTGGCGTGGGCCCGGGAAGCGGACGGCACGCCGTGACGCGACGCCGCGTCACCCGGAGCCGGTCGGCGGCCCAGCGGTGTGTCAGGCCTGGAAGCCGCGGCCTCGGCCTCAGCGTGGCACGCACGGGGCCGCCCGCCGCCGCCGACGAGCCGCCCCGGAGAGCCGGTGTACTCCAACGGCGTACACCGCCCGGAGGCTCCGCGCGCCGGACAAGTCAACGTGACCCATCCGGCCGACACTTGGCCCTGCACCACCACCGAGGATGCCGCAGACGGCGGTCCTCCAGTCTGCGGAGGGAGCTTGCGGATGCGAACCCGGCCCCAGGAAGCCGTCCTTGTCATGGCCTGTGCCGCGGTGTTCGTCCTGCTGGTCACGGCACTCGGGATCGTGACCAGCACAACCGGCCCTGCAGCGATCGCGGTACGTGTGCTGGGCAGTTCCCCAGCATGGCTGCCGACGGTGGCTCTGACGACTGTCGCCGTACTGGCGGCGCTGGTGCTGTCGCCCACCCTTCTGCTGGTCGGTGCCGTCGTGGCGGGCCATGGGCTCGGCATCGCAGCCCTTCAGGAGCCGCTGGCGGGGCCGCTGGTCATCAGCGACCTGCTACTGCTCGCCCACCTGTTGGCCTCCTTCGCCAAGCAGCGCATCGAGAAGGCGGCACTGTTCGCGCCCGTGTGCCGGTGGCTGGGACTCTTCCTGGCCTGGTCCTTTCTGGCCACGGCGTCCGCCGGCGCGCCCATCACGCCGCTGCTGCGGATCAGCGTCTACGCAGCCGTGTTCGTCCTCCTGTCGAACCACCCGATCGATCGGAGGCTGATGTACGGGGCCGTTCTGTGCTACGCCCTGGTCAACCTGGTGGGCGGAGTGCTCCTGGGGCAGCCGCGGCTCATCGGGCTCGACATCGGAGACCCGGCGCAGATGGGGGCCCTTCTGCTGGCCGCGCTGTGTCCGCTGCTGACGACCGAACTGCGCTTCACCGGCCGGTGGGTGGTCGGCTCGATGCTGCTGTGCGGAGTCTTTCTGACGCAGACACGCAGCGTGTGGTTCGCCACGGTCGTGGTGCTCGTCGTCTGGGCGCAGAGGAGGGTGTCACTCGTCAGGATCGGAGCCATCCTGCTGGTGCTCGGACTGCTGGGGTTGGGGACCGTCGACCTGGTCACCCGCTGGTTCGGCCTCAATCCGTTCAGCGGGGACCTCCGCACGCTGAGCGTGATCAACGGAATCCACGCCGGTATGCAGGAACCCTGGTTCGGGGCCGGATGGGGGCGGATCCCGTTCGTGGATTGGGCGGGGGCCTCGATGCCGCCCTCGCCCGACCCGGTCATGCCCTACAACCTGTTTGTGGGCGTGTTCGCCTCGGTGGGCCTGCCTGCCGCTCTTCTCCTCCTGCTGTTCCTGGGAGAGCTCCTGCGCCGAGTGGCCCCTCAGCGTGGAACTCCTCTGCTGTTCACGGTCGGAGTGCTCGCCATGTCGCTGACGGAGATGACCCTCTATGCCGGATCGATGCTGACACTTCTGTTCTTCGTCTACGCGGGAATGGGTCTCGGCCGGGAGCCACGAGGGCCCGGCGTCGACGGAAGAAACTCGTCCAGCAACTCGGCGTACCCGCGGGCGAGCACGTTCCAGTCCACGAGGGAGGCCGCCGCACGTGCGTTGTCCGCCAACTGAGCGCGCAGCGCCGGGCTGCGCAGTACGTGTGTGAGGCGGCGGACGAACTCCTCGGTGGTGTCGACGACGACGCCTGCGCCTGTGCGGGTCACCAGATCGGTCGGGACGCAGCGGTAGCCGATCACCGGTACTCCGGCGCTGATGTACTCGGACAACTTGACGGCGGCACGGCGGTGTTGAATGCGTCTCGGATAGACGGCGGCGTCGAATGCGTCCAGATAGGTGGGCACCTGGTGCTGCGGAACCCGGCCGACGATCTCGATGTCGTCCCGGCCGTCGAGCTTGCGGCGCAGTCCGGCGCCGATTCCGCCCACCAGCCACAGTCGGGCGCGCGGACACGCTCTCACCACGGCGGGCCACACCTCGTCGACGAGGTGGTCGACGTCGTAGGCGGTACCGGCGCCGGCCTCCTCGGCGGTCTGGTGCCAGGCTGCGACATACCCCACGGTCAGCTCCCCGGGCGCGCGGCGCTGACGCAGCTGCCGGGCCAGACGGGCGTCGACGTCGAGAGTTGACGCGCCCTGGCCGATGACTCGGATCGGGGCTCGGATGCCCAGCTCGCGGTAATGATCGGCAGCGGACTCGTTGGTCACCACGATCGCGGCCACGCGCTGTGAGCCGAGCAGGGAGATCTCCTCCGTGGTGAACAAGGGATCGTCCATGTCCACGACGACGGGAAACCGCGCATGCGCGATGTGCTGGACGTTGGTGATGAACCCGTAGCGGTAGGTTCTTGCCGCGCGCCCGAACAGGTATGTGTTGTGCACCCCGCTTGTCATGTGCAGCGCCCGGAACTGCACTCCGCGGACGTACCTGTTGTCAGCGCATGACAGCAGGTAGTTGTCAATTCGGCGCAGCCGGGGCAGCAGGCTCTCATATCGGGCGTTGCTTCCCGCGAACCAGATGTTTGTGTGGAAGATGCGGTTCTCTGCATCGCCTTTGCGGCCGAGACTCAGAAAGGCCGTCGGGCCCTTCCTGGCAACCTGCATGGCCATTCCCGGTCAGTCGGAGTAGGGGCGGGCGCAGAAAAGGAAGTTGGTGTAGAGCAGGTCTGGATCTCTGAAGCGGCCGGTCACCGGGACGATCCCTTGGGCGCTGATGTGGTAGACGTGCCTGTATCCGGCGGGAGTCACCACCCGGCGGGCGCTCTCCAGCGCCGCAGAGTCAAGGCACTCGATGATCAGGTGGGGTGCGCGGGTGCGGAGAATCTCCGACATCCCTCCCAGCACCTGTGACTCCAGGCCCTCCACATCGATCTTTACCAGGTCCACCGGCATACCCGAGAGGAGCGCGTCCCCCGTCGTCACCTCGGCTTCGAGGGTCGTCTCCCCCTGGAGGGGGGCGCGAAGTGATGCAGCGTGGGTCCTTCTGCGCGGGATGGAGAGTGTGGCGCTTCCGGGAGCGTCGGACAACGCCGCCGCCACCACCGTGAGTCGTTCGGTGAGCCCGTTCAGTGCGGCATTCGCCCGGATGCGCTCGGCCAGGCCCGGGTTCGGCTCGCAGGCGATGACCCGCAGCTCGGGATTGGCAAGGCATCCCAGGATCGAATAGATCCCGGTGTGCGCTCCCACATCGACGAATACACGGGACTTCTTGGCCAACGAGTACAGCAACGGCTGGGTCGTTCTCTCCCAATCCCGCATATCGCGCCAGACGATCATGCGGCCGAACCCGTCCTCCTCGAAACACTCATACCGGAAAGGGGATCCGTCCGGGGCATGCAAGGTGGCCACACCGATAGGCTGGAGCCGTCGGTACAGGGCTTTGGGAAGACATTTGTGCGTGGCCCCCTGCTGGATCAGACGCTGCATCGCCGGGCTTCGTCGGACAATCCCGTTCCTGATGCTGATGGCAGTGGAGCGCAAGGATGTCGTGGTCATCTGCAATAACTCCTCTTTCTCTCCAGCCTGGTGCACGACGATATACGCGGCATCAACGCCTACAGGGATTCGCCACCGTCGGCGGTCGGCCGTTCACCCGTGCGCAGGGAGCGAGCAGGGCCTGTTGCAGCGCCTTTCCCGACAGACGCCTGTTCCGTCCTGCCCCGGTGCTCATGCGAACGAGCTGTCCGCCGGCGCCTCACTCCGGCGTGGCGAAACCGGGATTTCCGCACCGGGCAGGGTGCGGGTGAGGAACCACAGCACGACGAACCAGCCGACCGTGCTCAGAGCCAGTAGGCCCAGGGAGCTCCAGGCGAAGGCCAGCGCCACGAGTGACGCGCCGACCCAGATCTGGGTGACGCCGACCAGAGCCCCCAACTGGCAGATTCCTTCGACGGTCAGGAAGGCCAGCCGGACGCCTGGGAAGCCGAGGGCCGGCGGCAGTACCTTCCCCCAGACCACGCCGCCGCGCAGCGCGGCTCCGGCCAGCAGCACCAGGGCGGTCGTCGACAACATCACGTACCCATGGCCGTAGACCAAGGTCAGCAGCGGGCCCACCAGGGGGGTGGCGACGACGACGGTGATGACCCCGATGCCGCCGATCAGTGCACTGCAGCGCAGGGTGTCGCGCCTCACCGCCGAACGGCGCCCCTCGGCACTGGCCTGCGCCAGACGAGGGTAGAGCTGCGTCGCCACCGGGCTGACGAAACTCGAGAAGAGGCGGCCCGGTGCGGAGGCAATCCTCAGGTATGTCACCAGCGTCGGTCCGCCGAGCAGCCCGGCCAGTACGGAGATGCCGGTGTCCGAGGCCAATGAGACGGACCCTGCCGCCGAACTCTTCACCAGGAAGGGCACCAGGCCGACGGGCAGCGCGGCGGGACCGACAGCGGGTGAGCCGCACGCCTCGCGCACCCGCCGGCAGGCACTGGTGGTCAGCACGGATGTGGACACCAACGCCATGACCACGGTGGCCGCGAGGTAGCCGATCGGACCGGCCACCAGCAGGGCCGCAAGGGCGCCCAGACAACCGACGACGGCGAGAACCAGACGGATGGCGCCCAGCCGGGCCAGTTGGTCGGCGATCGCGAAACCGGACGATGCGCTCCCGGAAGGAGTGGCCGCCCCGGCAGCCAGCAGGGCCAGTAGGAACAGCCAGAACCGATCGCCGGAAATCCACCCGGCGGCAGCGGCAGCCAACACCGCGACCACGCCCACCAGCGTCGCCAGCACCCCGGCCGCGACGTCCAGCCGGAGAAGCCGGATATACAGCCGGGTTCCGCAGCCATGGCCTCGAAGCCGCTCGACGGGGACGAACCGCTGCTGCGCGTCCTCGAAGCGCGGATCCCACAGCAGGAACCAGACCGTGGCCACTGCCTGGGCGAACAGCACTTCTCCCGCTCCGGTGCTGCCGGCGATCCTGATCAGCACGGCGGTGGTGGCGAACGACAGGGCGGACTCGATCTGACTGGCGGCCGTGAGCGAGCCGAAGGTCCGCAGATGTCTCCGCCACGACCGCCGCTTCCCTGCCGGCCCGGCGTGTTGCCGTCGCCGGGTCTCCTTCACAGGACCTTGTCGCGCTCCCTCCGGATGTGGCTGTGCAGCATCGTCGCTTCCACCGGCCGGCGTTCGGTTGTCGGGGTCAGAGCACACTGGCACCAGCCGGTTCGCCGGCTGACTGTGCCGCGTACTGGGGAAGCCCGCGGAACCACCGCACCGTCTCCGCCAGCCCGTGGTCCAGCGGCACCGGCGTGACATCGGGGAAGAGTCCACGCAGTACGCCGTCGGAGGCCTGGGAGTCACGGACGTCTCCGGGACGGGCTGCCAGGTGTTCCACGGTGGGCGGCGGGCCTCCCACCGCCTCGGCGAGACGCTGGACGAGCTCGCGGATGGAGACCCGGGTGCCGAAGGCCAGGTTCACGGGGCCCGCGCAGGTGACGTGGCGGAGCGCGGCGTCGGCCAGGACCCGGACAACGGTGCCGACATAGGTGAAGTCACGCGTCTGCAGACCGTCGCCGTGGACGGTCACCGGCGCTCCGCGCAGCATGGCGTGGATGAAGGCGGGGACGACCGCGGCATAGGCGTGCCCCGCGGGCTGGAGCGGCCCGTACACGTTGAAGAAGCGCAGCGCGAGCACGGGGAGGCCGAAACTGGCCCCGTGCGCGAGTACATACGCCTCCGTGGCGAGCTTGCTCGCGGCGTAGGGGCTGAGAGGGCGGGTCGGCAGGTCCTCGTGCTTGGGCAGCGTGGGGACCGCTCCGTACACCGAGGACGAGGAAGCGGCGACCAGATGGGTGCCTCGGCGGCGGCACGCCTCCAGCACCCTTACGGTGCCGGTGGCGTTGACCTCGTGGCTGGCGAAGGGATCCGCGAGGGACCGGGGGACGGACGGGCGCGCGGCCAGGTGCACCACCGCGTCCGCCGAGGACACCGCGTCGTCCAGCAGATCGGTGTCGAGGATGCTGGCTTCCACCAGTTCCGCGTCGACGCCCTTGAGATTCGCGGCGCTGCCGGTGCTGAGATCGTCCAGGGCGATGATGCGCCCGACGCCGGGGCGGGCGGAGAGTTCACGGCACAGGTTCGCCCCGATGAACCCGGCTCCGCCGGTGACTACTACGTTCATTTCCCTTCACCCTCTGTCGGAGTAGGCGGCCACCAGCCGTGCGCCACCGCGATGGAGGCGTACAGGCGGTGGGTGTCGTCGACCAGGCGCTCCGCGCCGAATCGGCGGGTGGTCCAGGAGCGGGCGCGCTCGCCCATGTCCTGGCGGAGGCGCGGGTCACGAAGGAGGCGCACGGTGTGGCGGGTCAGCTCCGGGGCGTGGGGGCCGCACAGCAGCCCGGTCTCCCCGTCCCGTACGACCTCTGCCACGCTGCCCACGTCGGTTGCCACCACAGGCACCCCCGCCTGGCCCGCCTCGATGAGGCTGACCGGCATCCCCTCGTTGTCGGACGTGAGCAGGACCACGTCCGCCGCCGCGTACACGGTCTCCACGTCGGTGCGCCAGCCCAGGCGGTGGAGAGCACCGTCCAAGCCGTGGTCCTGTTGCAGAACGGCCCCCAGGTCGCCCTCCCCGCACATCAGGAAGGCGGCCTCGGGGACCGTGCGGCGTACCTCCTGCGCGACGGCCAGGAAGCGGTCAGGGCGCTTGATCCGCGTCACCCGGCCGACATAGGCCACCACCGGGGCGTCCTGGGGGAGGCCCAGCAGCCGCCGGGCCTCGGAACGCTCCGGCGGTGCGGGGAGCAGGGTGCCGGGCGGCACCACCGCGTACTGTTCCGTCCGGCCGATTCCGGCGGCGAGGAGTTCGTCGCGCACCCGCTCGCCGACCGCCACCAGCCGGTCGGTGCCTCGCGCCAGCCCTCGCTCGGCGTGCACCACCAGTCTGGTCTTCCGCGGTGAGAAGTAGCCGTGCAGCAGATGCCCGTGAAACGTGTGCACCCGGGCGGGAACGCGGGCCGTGATCGCCGCGATGCGCCCGAGCGCTCCGGCTTTGGCCGTGTGGGTGTGAACGATGTGCGGACGGAACTGCCGGATGGCCGCGACGAGTTCCCGCAGGGCCCGGACGTCGTCGGCGGGCCGCACCGCCCGCCCCAGGAAGGGCACACGGGAGACCGCCACATCGGTGGCCGACGTCTCGATGTAGTCCGCTTCGTCCGGTCCCACGGAACCGGCGAACAGCCGGTGGTCGAAACGCTCGGTGTCCAGGCCGCGCATCAGGGCGGACACCTGGAGGGCCGGGCCACCGACGTTCATCCTGGCGATGACTCTTATGACGCGGAGACGCATGGAGGCGACCTCGTATTCCGGAGTTCGGATGAGCGCTGGCTGAGGAATGTGCCGGCCGAGGCCGGGTGTCCGATCACGGGAAGCCCGTTGCGTCTATTCGCAGGCGGACACGGCCTCCAGGCGGGCGCGCAGCGGCGTGACCAGAGGCTGGTTCAGCAGTACGGGGGTGCGGTCGCTGATCGGCTCCAGGAGGTGGAGCGTCAGCGTGCGGCTGCTCTGCGCGGGCAGCTCCACATCCAGCGTGTAGACGGCGTGGCCGCGTTCGACGCTGGTGCCCACGGTGACCGGCTGACCGTCCAGGGTGGCGCCGGACAGGCGGGCGCCCGAGCTGGCGTAGTAGGAGACGAGCACGCGGTTGTCTCCCGGCCGGGTGGGGTATGGCGGATCGTCGACGCGCTGAGTGACGTAAGGGGGGAGCCCCGACGCGGGGGCCCGGTTGCCGAGTGTGACCCGCGCGGTGACCTTTCGGCCGTGCCGAGTGCAGTCGCCGGGGATCCAGTGCAACTCCCGATCCAGGTAGTAGTCGAGCTTGCCGCCCGCGGCGTTGTTGACCACCACTCCCGCGAGCGGTCCGGACTGCGACGGCAAGGCACCGGCCAGGGGGCGTTGCTGCAGCAGGCTCTGTTCCCGATGCTCGGCGCTCCATACTTTCAGGCGCCCCTGCCGCGTGATGTCGTAGGTCGCCTTGAGGAGTTCGGGAAGCTGGCCGGGGGTGCTCAGGGCACCCGTGAACGTGGTCGCGGCGGCGCGTGCGACGCCGAGGAGGAACGCCTTGCGCTCCCGGCTGTCGGCGAAGCGGGCATAGCTGGTGCGCTGGGTGAGTTCCAGTACGTTGTCGGCAGTGAGCGCTGTTCCGTCGGGCAGTCTGCCCGGGCCTGTCGCCTGAAGAAGCCTGGCCAGGGCGCTGGGATCCACGGCGGCCGCACCGTCCACCCGCTGTCCGCTGTACTTGCTCCACGCCGCCGTCCAGATGCGTGCCGCGTAGGGGAAATGAGGGCTGACGTTCGAGTTGGCCCAGGTGCCGGTGGGGTCCATGGCGCCGTACTGAGCACGGTACTCGGCTCCCAGGTCGACGTCGGGGCGCACATGGGCCAGCGTGGTGTCGATGTCGAAGGTCTCGAACCGGGGTCTGCCCTGATCGACCGTCAGTACGGTGAAGGCTCCGGGGAGGCCTCCGGTGCCCCTGGCTTCGGCGGTGTTCTGGAACACGACGATGTAACGCCGTGGGCCGTCCATTCCCAGCATGGAGGGAAGCACACGGCCCGCCACAGCCATGTCGGCCATGGCGGGGGCCGTCCGTTGGAGCTGCGAGACCAGCTGGACACGCGCCCGATCGAGCCCCGGCACCCAGGACGCGCGAGGCAGCCCATCGGCGAGAGCGCGCGTCTCGGCGGCAGCCCGTGCGGCCTGCTCAAGAGCCGCGGCACTGCTGCGGAGTTCGGACAGCAGGGCGTGCAGCCCGCTGTGACCGGCATCGTCGCTCGGCCGCGCCGCGAGTCCCACCAACGGCGGCAGCACGTCACCGGCCAGCCGGTCGGCGGACTCGGCGATGCCGCGAACCGTGGTGACCGGCCGACCCAGATAGGGCACATGTGAGGCCATGTACCAGGCGGGGCCGGTGGTGAGCCGGTGTGCCCGGGCGGCATGTGCCGCCGCGGCCCGCATCGTTCTCTCGGGGCTCGTCGAACTTTCTGTGGGTGAAGCGCTTGTGACGGTGCGCTTGAGCGTTGACAGCTGCCGCTGCGCCTTCAGCAGTTCGGAGCGTGCCATCAGCCCGGTGACCCCGATCCAGGCGGCGCCGGCCACGCACAGCGCCGCGGCGGCCAGCAGTGCGTTCCTGACTGAAGGGCGCCGAAGGGATCCGCGCAGGCGGGAGACGCCGTGGACGGGACCGGAAGGCCCTGGGACGGCAGACACATGTCGCTCCGTCATGGCACATGAATACATGCACGAACGGAGTGGTCGACTGCCGGGCGATCGGTGTTGCGCGTAAGTCACCTGATGGGGTGGCTCACTCCTGCCGCGGGCCCCTGGTGGGCGAGCCTGTCTCCTCGGGAACGAACACCACACGGAACATCTTGGGCCAGAACTTGCCGGTGACCAGGAACTGGTCGGTGCCGGGGACGGCCGCCACGCCGTTCAGGACGGAACCGTCCACGCGCTCGCTCTCACGGAGGAGCCCGGTGGCATCGATGCTCGCCGTCACCGCGCCGGTGGCAGGGTCGATGCGCACGATCCGATCGCTCAACAGGACGTTGGCGTACACGGCGTCGCCGACACACTCCAGTTCGTTCAGCATCGTCACCGGTCGCCCGTTCTCGGTGACTTCGATGTCGCCCGTCGTCCCGAGCGTCCTCGGGTCCCGGAACGTCAACCGGGACGAACCGTCGCTCGTCACCAGCCGGTTCCGGGACCGCTGATGGCACACTCCCCAGCCCTCGTCGGGGTAGCGGACGCGGCGCACCTCCTTCAAGGTCCTCGCATCGCGCTCGACGGCGATCCCGTTCCGCCAGGTGAGCTGCCAGAGCGTCCGGCCTACGAGGGTGATCCCCTCGCCGAACAACGGAGCCGGCATGTCCACACGGGCCGTGGGCCGGCCGCCGGGCGGGCCCGCCCGTACCGATGACCGCCCGGCCAGACCGGTCCCTTCGTACAGCGTGTCACCGGCCATTTCCAGACCCTGGGTGAAGGCCTGCGGATCGTGCGGCAGGGCCTCCAGCACCTTGACGCGCAACCGCTCCACATCGTCCGCGGACGCCACCGCGTCCCTCGCGGTGCAGGACGTGCAGCACAGGAGCAGCGCCCCCGAGAACACGGACGCCATCACGACGCCGACGTGTTCACGCAGGCAGGCACCGCTCTGTTCTGACGGCGTCATCTTCTCCACTCTCCTCGGTCGAGCGCCTGCCTGCCGGGCTGTTTGCGGGCCGAATGGGGGTGGCTCCCCGGATCGGGATGTTCTAGCCCCTATGTTCAGCAATGTACATAGGGAATAAACCTCTCCTTTGGGTGGTTTCCCTCGGTCCTTTGAGGGGTGCAGTTTGGATCTCCACGGATTCCTGAAGGCTCTTGCCCGACGCTGGGTGACCGTTGCGGTCTGTCTTGTTCTCGCGGTGGGGGCGGCGCTCGCCGTCACGCAGCTGAGCACCCCCGTCTACGCTGCCGGAACGCAACTCTTCGTGGCCACTCGCTCCAGTGAGGACACCACTCAGCTGAGCCAGGGGCAGAGCTTCTCGCAGGCGCGGGTACAGTCCTACGCCGCGATCGTGCCGACCCGTCAGGTGACCGGGCCGGTTGTGCGTGATCTGAAGCTGAGCACCACACCGGAGGAGCTGGCATCCCGGATCACCGCCGACGCCCCGCTCGACACCGTGCTCATCAACATCACCGTCCGGGACGCCGACCCCAAGCGTGCCGCAGAGATCGCCAATGCCGTCGCGGCCAGCTTCAGCGCGGTCGTCGAGCGGCTGGAGACACCCAAGCCGGTAGGCTCCCGGCGCGACGCGGACGCACCTCCAGCCGCTGTCTCACCCGTCTCGCTGGGCGTCACCCAGCAGGCGGTCGCGCCCGACGCCCCCGTCTCTCCGCGGCCGTTGCTCAACCTGGCCGGAGGAGCGTGTGTCGGACTGCTGCTCGCCGCCGGACTCGTCGTCCTGCGCGAGACCCTCGACACCACCCTCAAGACCAGCCAGGCGCTCAGCGAGCTCACCGGTCTGCCGGCCCTCGGAACCATTCCGTACGACAAGAGCGCACCCGCACAGCCGCTCATCACCGCCGCCGCTCACTCCCAGCGCGCCGAAGCGTTCCGCAAACTCCGTACCAATCTGCAGTTCGCCCAGGTCGACGACCGTCCCCGGATCATCATGGTGACGAGTTCGGTGCCGGGTGAGGGCAAGACCAACACCTCGGTGAACCTGGCCCTCTCCCTCGTGGAGGCAGGCGTCTCCACGTGTCTGGTCGACGCCGACCTGCGCCGTCCGTGTGTGGCCAATACCTTCGGCCTCGTCCAGGACGCCGGACTGACCACCGTGCTCATCGGACAGGCCCGGGCCGAGGAAGTGATGCAGCAGGTCGGCAACGGGCTCTCGGTGCTGGCGGGTGGCGCCGTGCCGCCGAACCCCACCGAGTTGCTGGCCTCGGCCCGTATGAGCGAGGTCCTCCAAGACCTCGCGAAAACGTACGAGGCGGTCATCGTCGACACGGCGCCGCTGCTGCCGGTCGCCGACACCATCGGACTCGCCCCGCTGGCCCAGGGCACGCTGCTCGTCGTCCGGTCCTCGAAGACCAGCCGAGACCAGGTCCGCACCGCCACCGATGCGCTGGAACAGGTGGGCGGCCGTGTGCTCGGCACCGTTTTCAACATGGCCGCGCCCCCGAAGGGCGACCGCTACGAAGCCTACGGGGCGCACGGCGAACTGCCCGCGCCGCGTTTGGCGGCCCAGCAGAAGAAGGCCGCCGTCATGGATCTCGCAAGTGAGAAATGAGCCGGGGGCCGCGGGTCCGACGTGCCGTAGCGCACCTCGGCCGGTGCCGAGGTGCGCTACCGAGGCGTGTCGCCGAGCCGTCGGCCGGCTCAGAAGGGGGAGACCTTGAGGAGGCGCTCCTTGACGGCGTCCCCGTCCTGCGACGGCCAGGCCCAGTCGAGGCTGCCCGCGTTCTGCAGGGCAGCCTTGACGGTCTGGGGGGACGCGGTCGGGTGGGTGGCCAGGTAGAGTGCGGCGCCGCCCGCCGCGTGCGGCGCGGCCATGGAGGTGCCGGACAGGGTGGTGTAGCCGCCGTTGAGGTAGGTCGACCTGATGCACACGCCCGGTGCGATCAGATCGATGTCGGAGCCGAAGTTGGAGAAGTCGGCGAGGGTGTCGTCCTGGTCGTCGCGGCAGGTCGGCCCGGCCAGGCCGCCGGGCTTCCCGTCGAAGTCCGCCAGAGCGCTGACGGTGATCACCTCGTCGTACGCGGCCGGCACGGTGTTCTTGGCGTCGGCGTGGCTGTTGCCGGCCGCCACGGTGTAGGTGACGCCCTTGGCGACCGAGTTGCAGATGGCTTGGTGCATGGCGTCGTTGCTGGTCTTGCCGCAGTTGCCGTCGTCGGCGCCGGAACCGCCCAGACTCATGTTGGCCACTTTGATCTGGTCGGCGTGCTGGGTGACGTAGTCGATGCCGCACAGGACGGTCGAGGTCGATCCCATGCCGAGGGGGCTGAGCACCTGCACCGGCCAGAGCCGCACACCGGGAGCCACCCCGACGACTCCGGTCCCGTTGTCCAGGGCGCCGATGGTGCCCGCCACGTGCGTGCCGTGGCCGTGGTAGTCGTTGGGCGGCAGGAAGGGCATCCAGCAGTTGACACCGCCGGACCGGTTCACATTGAGGTCCGGGTGGCTGGTGCTGATCCCGGTGTCGAGGACCGCGACATCCGTGTTGACCCGTGTGTCCACACCGTCGATGGCCGCGGTCGGGCTGAGGTCGGCGTCGACCCGGTTCACACCGGTCGGGACCGACTGGTCCGTGGCACGGACCACTCGGTCCGGCTGCACCGACTGCACCTGCGGGTCGAGGGCTAGCGCGGCCGCGGTGCTCGCGGTCATCGACGCCGCATAGCCATGGAGTGCATGGCGATAGACGTGGTGCACGAGGGCGCCCATGCCGGAGGCGCGCTCGGTCGCCGCCGTCAGGACGTCGTCCATGTCGCCATGTCGGTCAGTGCCGGTGTCCTTGAGCATCACGATGTACCGGTCGGCGATCGTGCCGGTCGTGTCGGACACCATGGCTGTGGGCGGGAAGTCTACTTCGCCCGTATGGGCGATGGCACTCGGTGTACCAGCCGCCAGGGCCGTCGCGAGGAGGGTCACCACAATGGTCTTGGGCATCCCGGACCTTTCTCGAATGTGTCGGAGTGGCGAGCCGGACTGACTTTGATGTTCTGGGTGTTCAGCTCGGCCGTGATTCCTAGAGCTTGCAGGTGCGCGAGGAATGGCGACGCCCCGACGTTCGGGCAGGCGGGATTTTCCGTGTATCTGTCAGCCGTGTGGCTCTGTGGCCCGCTTTCTGTGACGGTGCGAGAGCGTCAGCGTTCCGCGGAAACACGCGACGCCGGTGTTATGTGAATGCTTCGCACCCGGGTCTCAACGTTCGCAACGGGGGCGACCATGCGGCGGGGCCGGCGGCGCCTGTCGGCGCCCTTGCTCTGGGCGCCGCCGAATACGCGGCGGCCGCAGAAGCCCGCTGTTTCGGACCGTCGGCCTACTGAGCGACGCGGTGGTCCACGTCATTCGCCTCAAGGTCGGTGTGTTCGGGGCATCGTCGTCCACGGCCCGCTGCCCGAGGCGGTGACCGCCGGCCCGCTGACTCGTGGTGCGTTGTGCCGTTCTTCTCCGCCGTGGCCGTGGCCGTGGCCGTGGCCGTGGCCGTGGCGCTGCGCGTTCGGTGCGGGAAGGGATGACGACGGCAATCCAGATCCCTCTTGAGGGTGAAGTCGGTAGCTCGATGCGGCAGCAGGTGCCTTACGGGCCCTTGCCCTCAGACGGATGTGACGTCCATTTGGTGATCTTCATGCGCCAGATGGAGTCTCATACACCGACAGACGTTAAGACATGCCTTTCGGCGAGATACATGCGTATACCGTACTCGCGGGTCGCGCCAAGGCGTCGGCCTGATCCCACTCGAGGAGCGTGAAATGCGATGACGGCGTCATCCAAATGGCGTGCCGCACTCGCGGCCACAGCAGCCTCTGCTGTCATGGCCGCTGTACCAGTACTGGGGGCGCAGTCCGCCCTGGCCCAACCGTATCCCCCGCAGCCTCCGAGCCTGACTCTCGGCGCCGACACCGTCACCCAGGGAGACTCGCTCGACTTGACCGGAACCGGATTCGGACCGGGTGAGGACGGCATCGAGTCGGCGATCTTCTCCGACAAGGTCATTCTGGATTTCCACACGGCCGACGAGAACGGCACGGTGACGGACACCGTCACCATCCCCCATCACGTCAAGCCGGGTGAGCACATCTTCCGCCTCGAGGGTGAGATGCAGGTCCTCCTGGCCGAGATCACCGTGCTGGACGACGAAGACGATCCCGGTCGTCCCGGTGACGGTGACGGTCCCGGTCGTCCCGGTGACGGTGACGGTGACGGTCCTGGTCGTCCCGGTGACGGTGACGGTGACGGTCCTGGTCGTCCCGGTGACGGCCATGGCCACCCCGGTGACGGCGACGGGCCCGACCGTGATCAGGACGGCAGGCCCGGCCGCGATCACGACGGCAGGCCGCGCCTCGCAGACACGGGTGAGGACCACTCGGCCCTCCTGCTGGGCGGAGTCGCCGGGCTGTTCCTGCTCGGTGGCGGGGCGATTCTTCTCACCCGGCGCGTGAAGCGCGGCTGATCTGCGCGCATAACAAGCGCCCCCGACGCCTCAGGCAATACCTGTGACGGCCGGCAGCGACGAACCCTTCCCACACGCTCTCGCGGCGTCGGGTCGGGTACGTGCTGTCGGCCGTCGGCGTCTGTGCGTATCCGGGATCGGCTGGGCGAGTCGGTCGCGGTGCGGCCGACTCCGCACAGAAATGTGATGGCCCGACCGCGGGTCGATATGTGGGATGTAAGGGCAGTCATTCGGTTGGTTCCTGCGGGGTGTTTCAGGCCTTATCTGTCACCCGGCCTAGGTGTCCGCGTTATTCGGGTGTCCGTGAAATTCCTCGTGCGCCGTACTCCCTGCGGAGGTTCGAGGTACAGCCACCAGAACGACGGAGGAGACAACCGTGTGGAACACCGCTCTCTGGGTGTTGATCGTCTGTGCTTCTGCCTGCACCGTGGGAGCCCTTCTGGGGTCGCCTCCACTCGGCCGGATGTGGCGTGTTGACGTTCTTGAGCTGCGTCGGCGCCGCCGCATGATCGAAGTGCTCGAAGAGAACACCCACCCCCTGCATCGCGAGCTGGACGCTGTCGGCGTGGACCTCCTGACGGTGGCCCGATCCTGACCAACGGTCAAGCAATAGGGGTCATCATATGAATGTCGCAGCGCGAGTGAATACTGTCGAAATTCTTATGGACTGCATGCTTGCTCCGGTGTCCCTTCACTCCTTTGCCGCGCATCCAGGGGGAAGGGGAAGCGTTAGTGGTGACATGACTAAGGAAAGGAACATCGGCCTGTCCGTCCATCGCGAGGACGGACAGGGCCTGGCCGGGGCACATGCGGTGACGATGGGCCCCTCTATCCACACTCCGTCCTCTGCGTACTCCACGCCCGGTGCCAACGGCACTTCCGGCAAACCGGGGCGGCCGGTTGTACTGCGGGCCGCCGAACCCCTGCTGCGGAGATCTCCGGATTCCATGATGATGCGGCTGCGGGTTGGTCGCATTCAACGATTGGGTGCCTTGACAGGCCAAGGAACCCGTCCTCGGGCCGAATGATCAAGTTGCGAGATGAACGACGAGCGCATCGACCACCACTCCGGCTTCCACGCCGACCATCGCGGCTGGTACGACATGGAGGGCACCGGCCGGCATCGGCGTGCGACCGAGGCGTCCCACGCCCCCCTGGTTCCGCCGGATCCGGCATGGGACCCGGCCGAGGAACTCGCCTACCTGCTCCAGGACGCCATGGCGGCCGAGCGTGCCCCAGCCGAGCGCCCGGCCTGCGAGGAGACGTCGGTAACCGCACCGCCTTCAGGAAGCCCTCTGGGGAAGCTGCGAGATATCACGGCCGAACTGCCGCCGCTGAGGGTTGCTCCCACGAGCCATCGGAAGCTGCGGGAACGCAGACGTCCCAGCGGTGTGCGCACCCTGAGCTGTCTGATCGCCGCATTGGTCGCCGTCATCACATCGATGGTGAGCGTCTTCGGCGGCATGGCCACCTATGAGCCTTTGCGGCTCGCTGCCGTTCTCACCTCGCAGAACAGTGCTGTTTCCTGGTGGCCGCTGCTTGTTTACGGTCCCTGGCTTGTGGCGGCGCTGTCGATCCTGCGCGCCGCGCTGCACCGATGCCGGGCCGTGCACTCCTGGGCCGTGGTACTGCTGTTCTCCTCCGCCGCGGTGTTCCTGTGTGTCGTCCAGTCACACGGAACCGCCACCGACGTCGCTGCTGCTGCCCTGCCGACTTGCGCGGCTCTGGCGTGCTTTCAGCAACTCGTCCGACAGATCCGCCTGACAAGGCCACATCACCGAACCAGGCCCCGGCACCGATCGCGGCTCGCCGCGAGCACGGCCGCATTCGCTGACACGGAATCGGTTCGCGTGACGACGGACAGGCGTTCTCAGCCGCACGTACCCTGACGGGATCTCTGAGGCACTGGTGGGAGGCTCCAGTGTCGTCGGACTCCGGAGCGGCGGCCTGCGGAAGCGCTCCGTCCTTCCGCCTCCATCGCCGCGGTGCGGCGATGGAGGCCGGCCGATTGGGGCGGGCGCACCGGTGCCCGTAGCGCCCATCGCGACGGGCACCGGGAGAAGACGGCGACCACACAGACAGGTGAACCCGGAACCGGCCATCCCGGAACCGCGGGCCGGGACCTCCTTCCCCGGTCAGAGGATCCGGGAATACGGCCGCCGTGACGATCCGAATGGTCTTCGCCTGGCCGACGGCCGAAGCGCTCCGGGCCGCCCGGCTCGACGCCCATGAGTCATCCGGTCCGTACGGCCGCCGCGACGCGCTGCACGACGCCCTCGATCCGTTCCAGGCACTTCTGCACCTCTTGGGGACCGGCGCCGACAGGATCGTCGATGTCGTCATCACCGGCGTACGCACGCACGGCACCACGCCGAGAGGCCGCGCCCTGGACGAGGTTCGCGAACCGTGCGGCGGGATCCACCACACCCGAGGCGTCCTCGGCCCGCACCAGCCGGGCGAACTCGCAGAGGGTGAAAGACCGGGTCAGCGACCATGTGGGAGCCAGCCGCACAGCGGCTTCGCGATGTTCCCTCGCGGCCCCCAGCACCAGATCCGAGTTCTCGACCAACTCCTTCGTCAGGCGCCGGGAGTTCGTTCCGGAAGGATCCGCTCCGCGTGCGAGGAGGAAGGACGCCACCGTGGTCGCCATGGGAGTGCCGGGGAGGGCCTCCGTGCCCGCACTGCTCACCCGGATCGTCTGCCGAGCATCGAGATCGAGCAGCTGCTGCCTGAGCAGGCACTCGGCGAGGGGCGAGCGGTAGAGGTTGCCGGTGCACACGACGAGTACGCGGAACCCGGGTGCGTACGCGCCGGGCGACGAGGAAGGCGAGGACCCGAGGATGTTGAGCATGGCGTCAGTATTCACCGGTGACTTCCACTGGGCGGGGAGCCTCAGCTCCGTCAGGGCGTCGGATCGCCGTTTCGGGTGGAAACGCCGCCAAGTCGCCGACCCCTGGCGATGCCCTTCGGGGCGGCGCGTGTCGCCCCGGCGCCGTGAGGCGTCCTGTCGACCGGTGGGCGCGTCGAGCGCTGGAGGCGGCGGGCCGTGACTCACGATGGCCCTGTTGCGCGTGCCGGGGGCGATCGGCGGTGACCGGTGGGCCGTGGCCCGGCGTGCCCGTACGAGGCCGCGGGGCATCCGGCCGCGCGGAAGCGTGCCGGCTGCCGATCAAGGACCGGCTGACCCGCCACGGCCTCCGCCACGGGCACCGCACGCTCCTGGAGGAGCTGGGCACGCCCAAGGTCCTCATGGACGAGCGGATGGGCCACGAGGACGGATCGGTCGGGGCGCGCTACTCGCCCATGACCGACTCCATGCGGGCCCTGCTGATGGAACAGCTCACCGAGGTCCGGCACAAATCGCTGGACGACCGCCTGGCGCTTGCGCCCCGGTCCGCGGTGCCAGTGCTCGACCGGCTGCTGCAGGAGCGTGCGGAGTCCGCGTAGCCGCCGACCAAGATCACACCTGGTTGACACCCAACACCCGCATAGAACGCAGTCAGGGCCGGTCTCCCCGAAGGGTGACCGGCCCTGACCTGCTCTTACGAAGTCGGGGTGGCGGGATTTGAACCCACGACCTCTTCGTCCCGAACGCGATCAGGCCCTTTGTGACCTTGTCCACAAGGTGCTGAGCTGCACGTACCACTCCGCAGGCGTCCATAGCCGTCCAGGACGGTACTGGCGCGGCTGCCTCGTTTGGCCCCCCGTTTGGCCCCCTGCTCGGACGCCTGCGGGGCCATATCGTGGGCGGATCGTGCCTGGTCCCGGGGCCTGTGGGCGCGCTCGCTCGGCCGACTACGTGCGTCGCTGTTGCCGGCATGAGCTTGGTGTAGGGACAGCCCGAGCATGGTCCGCAACGCAACTGGGCAGAGAAGCATCTATGGCGGTGACCGATCCGTGACAGAACGTAGAGTTCGCAAGCGTCACTTTGGTCCCTAACCTATGGTCGAGGGGGAGGTGAGTGGCATGTCTGTCCGTGTCCGGGTGGAACCGGCTCTGTTGGAGTGGGCGGTTGAGCGGGCCGGATGGTCGGAGGAGATTACTGCCCAACGTGTCCCGAAGCTTGACGAGTGGCTTACCGGGAGAGCTCGCCCCACGCTGAAGCAGTTGGAGCGTTTCGCTCACCTCACCCACGCACCGCTCGGACTCCTGTTCCTCCCTGAGCCGCCGGAGGAGCCTGTACCGATCCCCGACATGCGAACGCTCGGCAATCGCGCCATTGTTCGCCCCTCCGTCGACCTCCTTGACACCATCTATTCCTGCCAGTCGCGACAGGACTGGTACCGCGATTATGCGAACAGTCACGGCGCCCCAGACCTCGAATTCGTTGGATCTGTAAACACGTCTAGTGACTCCCGTGAAGTAGCCGACGAGATCAGGGAAGTGTTGCGCTTCAGCGTTTCTGAGCGGACGGCTTTCGCAACTTGGCGAGAAGCGTTGCGTCAACTCATTGACCGCATCGAGGACATTGGGGTTCTCGTTATGGTCAATGGGGTGGTGGGAGCTGACACGCATCGTAAGCTGAAGCCGGAGGAGTTTCGCGGCTTCGCCCTGTCCGATCCCATTGCTCCGCTGATTTTCGTTAACGGTGCGGATACTAAGGCTGCTCAAATCTTCACCATGGTTCATGAGCTTTGCCATATCTGGCTCGGTGAAAGTGCACTCTCTGATGCTGCAATGGCGAAGAAAAGTGACAATGAAGCGGAGCTATGGTGCAATCGTGTGGCAGCAGAGGTGCTTGTTCCGCTGGTGGAAATTCGCAGTGAGTATGGCGGTGACGCTACAGTTGCCGAGTTGGAACGTCTTGCGCGTCGGTATCGCGTAAGTACCCTAGTGGTTTTGAAGCGGCTCTATGATGCAGGGTTCCTTCAATGGGATGATTATCAGGCGCGGTACGCTGCTGAACGCCAACGTGTTGTCGCCGCAATGGCAGGGCGGGAGGGTGAGTCTGGTGGCAGTTTCTATAACACGCAGCCTCTGCGTCTTGGTCGACGGTTCGCACGCGCAGTGATCGCAGACACCTTTGAAGGCGGGACGCCCTTCAGGGATGCCTATCATCTTCTGGGTACGAAAAAGCATCAGACGTTTGAGAATCTCGTTGCGAGTATCGGGGCCGCCTAATGTATCTAGTCGACTCCAACGTGCTGATCGAGGCGAAGAATCGCTACTATGCCTTTGATATAGCGCCTGGATTCTGGGCGTGGCTTGATTACGCTCACACTAACTTCGTAGCATGCAGCATTGAGCCTGTAAGGGATGAGTTGATCCAGGGTGGGGACGAGCTAGCAGATTGGGCGAGCGGTCATCCTGACTTCTTTCGGCCCATTGACGCAGTCACTACCACGCACTTTGCTCCGCTTACGGTTTGGGCTAATTCTCGCAGCTACACGACTGCTGCCATCGCGGAATTCTTG
The DNA here is from genome assembly GCF_029846775.1 of Streptomyces chengmaiensis. Classification (NCBI taxonomy): domain Bacteria; kingdom Bacillati; phylum Actinomycetota; class Actinomycetes; order Kitasatosporales; family Streptomycetaceae; genus Streptomyces; species Streptomyces chengmaiensis. The sequence continues at coordinate 215,446 of NZ_JARWBG010000002.1, read as the reverse complement.
AATAATACGGCTGATTTCTTCTTGGTGGCCTATGCGAGAGCGCACAATCATACGCTCGTCACCCACGAACAACCTCGGCCGGACTCTAAGAGGCGCATTCTTATTCCAGACGCCTGCGAGGCGATGGGGGTTACTTACGCGAATACATTCGTAATGTTGCGAAATTCGAGAGCGCGGCTTGACTTCCAAACGCCGACGGCTGCCTGATCGTCGGACGGTTAATGACGCGAGGACCTGGGTCCATGTGAACCCAGGTCGCCTCTCGTGAAGTCACCGAGGCATGAACCCGGGCTTCTGCTCGGCGAGCGAGTGAAGCCGGGCGAGGTAGTCCTGTGCCCCCGGCTCGGAGCTGTACCGGTGGCGCATCTCGGCAGCAAGCTCGCGGCTGGTCATGATCAGTGAAGGCACCGACTTGCGGTCCCCTTCGAGAGCCCGCTCACCCATGATGAGTGCCTGCTCCAAGTCGCCCTCACGCGCCGCCGTGACTCCGAGCGTGACCCGCGCTTCCGCATTGCGCATCGGTGAACGCTCGGTGCCGTCGAAGTCTGTTCCCGCCCTCAGCACCTCGTCGGCGAGCGTGCGAGCAAGCTTGTCTTCGCCGACGAGGCGGTAGCAATCCATTGCGTAGAAGTCGAACTTGGCTGGGTCCACCACGAAGTGGTTGTCCAGGTTCTCGGGGTACGGCATCCCTTCGAGCAACCGCCGCCCCTTGTCCAAGGCCACCTCGACTTGCCGGCGGTCGCCGATCCGGGCCCACGCCTTGGCTTCCTGGGCTGCGAGTTGCACGGCCACGCCGTGGTGCTGCGCCGTCTCGGCTCCGGCCCGCGCTGCTGCGATGACACCGCGGTAGTCGCCGGTCGTGAGAGCGAACCACGCCCGCATCTCGTGCGCCCACCCGGCGACCTCCGCATGGTCAGCCTCGGTCGCGAGCGAGAGCGCCGCCTGCCGTGTCGACTCAGCCGCGTGCCGTGCGCCCGTGTCGTACTCGACACAGCCGACCAGGAGGGCGAGCCAACCGGACAGTGCGAGAACCTCGCGATGCTGCGCGAGCGTGAGGCTCTTTGTGTGGAGTTCGACGACACGGCGCAGCCACTGGCGCCCCTCGATGAGAAGCTGCTCGCTCGGCATGAACGGGTACTCCGAGGCGAGCCTGTCGGCCGTGATCCGCAGGGCGTCAAGCGTGGCGTTGTCGACGTCGGACCGGTTGAGACGGCTCACGATCTCCAGCGTCTCCATGCCGGACGCTGCCAGGATCTCCCTGTCACCGTCCCGCCGTGAGGGCGCCGGGAAGAGCGCGTGCGTCACGGTGCCGAAGAGGGCCGCGATGATCGGTTGGTAAAAGTCGTTCGGCATCTGGCCTGACTCCCAGCGCTTCCACTGGCGAATCATGCTGTCTTCCGCTGGGAGCTCCGTGGGAGCGTGCGCCCGAAGCGCCCTTACCGCGTCGCGCTGCGACCAGTCACGGGCCGCTCGTTCGGCAGCGATGCGCCGCGCCCATGCGGGCCTGTCGTCGGTCATGTGCCCTCCTCCGAGTGCCTACTCCGAGTCTCACCCGCGAGCCACGGGGACAGGGAAGGGGACACGGGGGTGTCACTGGACATGTCCCCACCTCCGCTTCGCCGTCCCCTGGCTGTCACTTACGCCACAACTCCCGTTCCCTGCAAGCTGGTTGCAGATCACGCACCACCCGGGACGGAGCGCTCTTCGAGCACTGCGACCCGTTCAGCCAATGCCTGAATCTGGGAGCGGATTTCCTTGATGTCGTCGCGCACGTCGCTGCTGGGGGAAGCCCCGTCGCTGACGAAGTTGCCGAGGTTCCCGGCCGACACGATCAACCCCTCGGCCCGGAGTGCAGCCAAGCCGTTCTGGATGGTCTGGCTCGCGAACCCGAAGCGGTCCATCAGCTCGCGCTGTGACGGGAGCTTGTCTCCCGGCTTCATCTTCTTGATGTCGTCGCGAAGTGCGTCCGCGACCTGCACCGCTTTCGGCTTCGGCCCTCCTGTGACAGTCATGCTCTGAGCGTACCCACCACAGCGAACTAGTGCGCATCACCCCACGAGGGTTGTGCACCACAGCAGACTAGTGCAAGCTAGTCAACAAGCGGTCCCGAAACCTCGGGAAACAGCCGCTTGACCTGCACGAATGCACAGGGCGGGGACGCTGCAATCCCGCTAAAGGCCAGGTGGAACAGGGCTTCGGCCCGTACTGGCGAGGTGGCCCGGTGACCGCGAGCAACGGCCGGAGAGTGGGGACACGGTCCCCCTTGCAGTGCGTATCCCCTGTTCAGCGGTCTGAAGGAGTGGCAGTGAGTCGACGAAAGCGATGGGCGCGGCCGTGATGACCGGCACGGCGGCGCCGTTGCATCCCACCGCCCGCGAGCACCTCGCAGTGCTGCGGGCAACCGGTCACCTTCCACCGAATCGCGGCGGCTAGCGCCGCGCCGGTTGCTCGCCTTGCCCGTCCGGGAGCTCTGCGGAGCGTCTCGTACGGGCGGGGTTGAGGGGAGCCGGAGCCCCGGTGTCCACAGCGTTCCGGAGCAGTCGCCGTCTCACCACACATGCCTGCGACTGCTCCGGCTCCAGTCCCTCCCACTTCAGGAGCATTCATGCGTGCGTACATCGGTCGCCAACAGGCCATCTCCGCTGAGGACTTCGCGGAACTCGCGCTCGGCACCCCCATTGAGCTGTGGCTCGGGGAGGAGGGCGAGACGGACGAAGAGCCCGCGGCCCGCGAGGACGCGGCGCGCGACATCCTCGCCGACAACCCGAACCTTCCCGATGACCTGGTCCGCATGGCCGCCCAGGTCATCGAGGAGAACCCGAACCTGTTCGACGTCATCCCGCTCACCCGCCCCGCCCGGCGCCGTCGCCCGGCACGCAAGGGGGTGGCGGCATGACCACGTCTCCCACCCCGGAGGCGCCCGCGTCCGGGGTGCCGCCGCTGACCCGCCCGGAAATGGGGCTCGCCGGAGTCGGCGCGCTCGCCGCGGCCGGAGTCGGCGCGCTCGGCCTGATCGCCTCCTTCGACGCCGTGTCGGCTGCCGCGCTGCGCTGGGGTTTCGGTGAGCCGTGGATGCTGCCGGTCGGCATCGACGTGGCCATCCCCGTCTTCACCGTCGCCAACCTGCTGCTGATCCGCATGGATATGGCGCTCGCATGGGTGCGGTTCGTGCCCTGGGTGCTCACCCTGGTCACCTGCGGGCTGAACGTCGCCGCCGGACACGGCGTGTGGGCCAAGGTCGCGCACGGCACGATGCCGCTGCTGTGGGTGGTGTTCTCCGAGATCGGCGCGCACATCTACGCCGTCCGCATCGGCGCTGCCACCGGCCGCCGCATGGAGAAGATCCGGTTCTCCCGCTGGCTGTTGGCCTTCCCCTCCACCTTCGCTTTGTGGCGCCGCATGACGCTGTGGGAGGTCACCTCCTACTCCGAGGCACTCCAGCGGGAGAAGGAACGGCAGTTGGCCCGCGCGGACCTGCGCGAGCGCTACGGCCGTAAGTGGCGCTCGAAGACCCCGCGGCGCGAGCGCGTGATGCTGCGCATGGGCGAACTCGCCCCCGCCACAACTGAGCAGGAGACGCCCGCACCGCCCACGGTGGAGACTCCGCCGGCGCCTCCGGCCGACCCCAGGCCGCGCCCGCGCCGGGCTCCTGTCAAGGGCAAGGGCAAGGCACAGCGCACCTTCGAGGAGCTGCTGACCGAGGCACGCGCGGCCACCGCGCAGTGGACGGACGCAGAGCTGACCGCGGACCGCCTCCGCACCACGCTGCACGTCTCGCAGGCCAACGCCCGCACGCTGCGCGACACCCTGAAGGGCGAGCGCGCCGAGGGCCGCCCGCTGCACTCGGTCGAAAACGCCGTTGCCGATTCGCGTCAGGATGACGCACCGGCTGAGGCGGCCTGATGCCCGCGTACGGCAAGTGCTTCGACCCGTCCGGCGCCCGGTTCGGGGTGCCCACCTTCCCGTGGCGCTTCGCCCCGGACGGCTACGCCACACGCCGCCAGTTGCGCGAGCGCGGGTTACGGCCCGGTGGGCAGCCAGTCGCCGCGCAGGTGATGCGCCAGCACCGGGGCCGCAAAGCGGGCGTGCAGGTCGCCTACCTCTACCGCGAGGACTTGGCCAAGCCGGTCCGCCCGATGACATCGCGCAAGTGGGGCGCGCTGGCGTTGGCGATGCTCGCCCGACGTACCTGCCCTCAGTGCCGGATCACCTACAGCTACTGCCTGCCGACCGCGCTCGGCTGCTGCCTGCTGTGCGCCTACCCCGATCCTCCGGCCGATGGCCCTGACCCGGGAGGTCAGCTGTGAAGCACTTCGTCTGCGAGTCGCCGGGCGACGACCACGCCCGCACCGAACGGCTGCTGGACGCCGCCGACATCGCTTTCGAGTACGAGCCCGCCACGGAGCTGCACGCCGACTTCGAGGCCGTCGTCATGGAAGGCCTGCTGACTGACCGTGCCGTCCCCGTCTATCCACCCGTCGGCCACACCTACCCCAGGAGGGGCTGACCATGTCCAAGCCCAACACCCGCCGCCTTGACCGCGAGATCCAGCAGACCGAGCGCAAGCTCGAAGCGGTCCGCAAGCAGGAGATGTGGCCGCTGACCGGCCGCGAGCGCCGTCAGGTCGTGTCTGCCCTGGCGGGTGGCTCGTACAAGGTCGTCCGCGGCAAGAGCCCCGGCCGCGCGGAACGGAAGCTGGAGACGCTGTGGCAGTCGGTGCTGAACCGGCTCACCACGGAGCTGACCGCGTTGCAGACCGAGCGGCAGCGGATCGTCAACGAGGCCGCCACCGCGAAGGCCGCCAAGAAGTCCTCCATCTGGTGGTGACCGCGCCGACCACGGGCGCCCCCACCGCCGTCTGACCGCCCCGGAGTGATCCGGCGGGGCCCGTCCGCTCACCTCCTACAGCGACGGACCGGCCCCGCCTTTCCTCCCCATTGGAAGGGACCTTCAGTGAAGCACCCCGACGACGACAACGAACTGTTCAACCGACTCGAAGCCGAGATGGCTGCCGACTCCGGGGGCGAGGTAGTCGACCTCGACAAGGCGCGGTCGGCCCGCGCAGAGTCGGCCGACTCGACCATTCGACCTGATGCCGACCGGTCGGCCGACTCCGAGGCCGGTCGGTCGGGTGTCGAGTCGGCCGACCCGACCGCGCGCGTGATGGTCGACCAGCCGACCCCGAGGGCGACCGGTCCGGGCTACCTCGGTCGGCTCGCGGGCGCGCACCGCCGTGCGGTCGTTCCCGAGTGGCTGCGGTCGGTGGCAGAGCTGCGGACCGCGGCGGCGTGGGTGGCTCGCCACTACGCCCACTCGGTCGGCTATCACGCGCTGCGTGCTCCGGTTTACGCCGCCCGGCTCGCCCTGCAAGCCCCGACCGGCACCGCCCGGTTCGTGGGCGGCACGATGCGGTGGGTGGCCGACCGTGAGGGCGAACCGGTCCGACTCGCCGCGGTCCGCCGCGAGGACGCCGCGGAGTACCTGAAGCTGTCCCGGCAGCGCGACGGACGCGTCCGACTGCGCACCCTCGTAGCGGTGCTCGCCATGTTCGTCGGGCTCGGGGCCGCGCTCGCCATGTACGTGCTCGCCCCCGACTGGCTTCAGGCGGTGTCGGTGAGCGCGGTTGTGATGGCGCTAGGGTTCGCCGGTCGCCGCGCGGATGCTCCGGTCATCCACCGGGCTGTGGAGCTGCCCAAGGCGGTCAAGCTCACCAGTGACATCGTGCTGCGTGCGCTGGGTGCGCTCGGCATCCCCGCTATCAACCAGGCGCAGGCCAAGGGACGCGATGGGTTCGAGTTCACCGCCCCGATCACCCGCGACGGTCCCGGTTGGCGTGCGGAGGGCAACCTCCCGTACGGCGTCACGGTGACCGACGTCATCGAGCGTCGCGACCGGCTCGCTTCCGGCCTGCGCCGCCCGCTCGGGTGTGTGTGGCCCGAGGCGGTGCCGGATGAGCACACCGGTCACCTCGTGCTGTGGGTCGGGGATCAGGACATGTCCCGCGCCAAGCAGCCCAAGTGGCCGCTGCTCAAGTCGGGTTCGGTCGACCTGTTCAAGCCCGTCGCCTACGGCACCGACCAGCGCGGACGCTGGGTCGAAGCCACGCTCATGTACATCGCGGGCGTCATCGGCGCCATCCCACGCATGGGCAAGACCTTCCTGCTCAGGCTGCTGCTGCTCATCGCCGCGCTCGACCCGCGCGCGGAGCTGCACACCTACGACATGAAGGGCACGGGCGACCTTGACCCGGTCGGCGACGCCGTCTCCCACCGGCACGCCGCGGGCGACGACGACGAGTCCATCGAGTACTGCCTGAACGACTTCCGGGCCCTGCGCGAGGAACTCCGCCGCCGCACCAAGGTGATCCGCTCGCTTCCGCGGGATGTCTGCCCGGAGTCGAAGGTGACCAGCACTCTCGCCGACAAGCGCTCCCTGGGCCTGCACCCGATCGTGATCGGGGTGGATGAGTGCCAGGTGCTGTTCGAGCACCCCGAACACGCCAAGGAGTTCGAGGAGATCGCCACCGACCTGGTCAAGCGCGGTCCGGCCACCGGCATCGTGCTGCTGCTCGCCACGCAGCGCCCGGACGCCAAGGCGCTGCCCACCGGCATCAGCGCGAACGCGTCGGCCCGCTGGTGCCTGAAGGTCATGGGCCAGCTCGAAAACGACATGGTGCTCGGCACGTCCGCGTACAAGCGCGGGGTGCGGGCGACCATGTTCGCCTGGGGTGACAAGGGCATTCACTACTTCGTCGGTGAAGGCTCGGACGCCCGGATCGTGCGGTCCGTCTACATCGACGGACGGGGCGCCGAAGCCATCGGCGCCCGCGCCCGTCGCCTGCGCGAGGAAGCGGGCACGCTGTCCGGGCACGCGCTCGGGGAGGCACCCGAGCCGGTCACCAGCGCGTATGACCTGCTGCGCGACATCCTCGCGGTTGTGCCGGCCGATGAGCCCAAGGTGTGGTCCGAGACCGTCGTCGCCCGGCTCGCCGAGCTGCGCGAGGAGGTCTACGACGGCTGGGACCCGGAGGGACTGGCCGCAGCCCTGAAGCCGCATGGCGTATCCACGATCCAGGTGGGTCGCCGGGTGAAGGGCAAGGTCGTCAACCGGCGCGGCATCGACCGCTCCCACATCACCGCTGCGATTGCAGAGCGTGACGGAAAGCGGGACGCGGGCTGATGCTCCGGGGCCGCTAGCGCTAGCGGCACACCCCGCTAACGTTAGCGGCCCCGCTAGCGCCCCAAACCCACTCTGATCAGGCCGCTAGCGGATAGCGGCCCACCTGCGGAAACCCCTGAAACCCGTCCGGAAGGGCCCGTCATGACTCCTGCCCTGCTCGCTATCACCCTGCTCATCGGCGTAACGCTGTGTTACGTCGCCGTGTGTGCGACCTCGCCGTTCGGTAACTGCCGCAAGTGCTCCGGCTGGGGCTTCGCGTTCAAGACCGACCGCAAGGGCCGCATGAAGCGCGGCAAGGACTGCCGCCGCTGCCACGCGACCGGCAAGCGCATACGCGTCGGCCGCTGGCTCTACAACCGCTTCGCCCGCATCTACCGCGCCGGCACGTCCTGAGACAGACGACCGGCGACCGCCCGTCATGAGACGGACCCCGCTCCGAGAAGGAGCTAGGCGGGCGCGGTCGCCGGTCAACGCCCCGAACTTGCCAGCACCCGGGGCGTGCAGAGCGTATCCCCCATCCACCTCGCCCGAAAGCGAGTTCCGTCGTGATCCTCAACCTCTCCGCCGTGCTGCTGTTCGGCGCGGCCTCCGCCCTCGCCGTCAAGACCCGGTCCGCCGGGGGCGGCGCCGCCGTCGTGCTGTTCCTGTTCGGGTTCTTCACCGCCGGGACCGGCGCCTATGAGCCCATCCACAACCTCGTGCAGGCGTCCGCCGACGCCCTGTCCGCGCTCGGCAACTGACAGGAGGAGCAGTCGTGCACGACTCCACCACCGCCCGCCACTGGCTCGCCGCCGCACTGCCCAAGGCCGCCCCTGCCATCGCCACCACGACCGTGCTCGCACTCGCCCGGATCTGGAACGCCAACGGCGCCGAACACTCCGTCGGCAATGCCGTGCTCATGACCGCCCTGTCCCTGGGCGTCGCCGCCGCGGGCGTGGTCGCGGGCAACGCAACCGGAGATTCCGTGCTCACCGGGACCGCGTTCGCCGCGTCCGGCGCGCTCGCCTTCGCCGGGGTCGCCGGATACTCCGACGGTCTCTCGCTGCCTCTGCTGCTGTGGTCGCTCGCCACCGCCGGCGCCTACGCCCTCGCCGCCCGCTACTGGCGCCACGACCGCCGCGAAACGGTCGCCTACGAGCGCCAGACGAGCGAGCGGCGCGAGGAGTACGCCCACATCGAGCGCGTCGAAACCCTGCGCGCGACGACGCAGATCGAGGTGGCCCGTACCGGCGCCGCGTACGCCGAACAGCTCGCGCAGGCACTCGTCACCCGCGCCACGCTGCCCGGCTTCGACCCCAAGGCTCTGGAAGCCGCCGGGCTCCCGGAGCTCCCGCAGGGGGATCGGTGAGGTTCTACCTGACCACCCACAAGCGGCACTGGCTGCGCCTGACCGACAAGCCGCTGTTCCTGAAGTCCGAGCACTTCGACCGCGCCGTCAAGTGGGACGAAGCCCGTGGCCCCTACGCCGTCGACTCCGGCGGCTTCATGGAGCTCAAGGACAAGGGCACCTGGACTCGCCCGCCCCGGCAGTACGTCGATGACCTGCGCCGCATATGGGAGCACGTCGGCCCTTACGACTGGGCTGCTCCGCAGGACTGGATGTGCGAAGAGGCCATCATCGAGGGCGGTTGGTTCGGCGGACAGTACTTCGTCGGCACTCACCTCAGCGTTGCCGAACACCAGCGTCGCACCGTCGCCAACTTCCTCGAACTGCGCTCCCTCGCACCCGATCTTCGCATCGCCCCGGTCCTGCAGGGACGGGAAGTTGACGACTACGAGCGCTGCGTAGAGCTCTACGAGAAGGCTGGCGTTGACCTGCGAGCCGAACCGATCGTCGGCCTCGGCTCGGTATGCCGGTTGCAGTCCACCCGCGAGGGTGCCGCGATCGTGACCGCGATGGCCGCGCACGGCTTCAGGCTGCACGGCTTCGGCTTCAAAACACTCGGCCTGGAACGCGTCGGCCACCTACTCGCCTCCGCGGACTCCGCCGCGTGGAGTTCCCACGCCCGCCGCCGCCCGGCCCTGCCCGGCCACACGCACAAGAACTGCGCCAACTGCATCGACTACGCCATGCGCTGGCGCACCCGCGTCCTGGACTCCATCCCCACCTGGCACCCAACCCCTCCTTGATGCAGCCTGACGAAAGGAAGCCATGTTCGAGATCCGCATCATCTGTGACCCGGCCGATACCGACCGCGTCACCGACGCCCTGTCGCAGGCCTTCACCACCGGCCCCGTCCGCCAGCACCCCACCCGCGACGGCAAGCGGCTGCGCCTGTACGTCACGGCCGACCACCACAGCAACACCGGACCGTGGCCCACGCCGGGAGAGGCCTACGCGCTCGCCCCGAGCATCGTCAGCGAGATCGGTTGGACCGCTCAGACGGCCGCCGACAAGCCGTTCGGCTCCCGGCTGCCGCGTGACTTCTGGCTCCGCAAAGCCGCGCTGCTGGACCGCATCGCCCTCCAGGACGTCGGCGACGACGCGGCAGAGGTCGCGAACGAGGCGGCCGAGCGGTTGATGAGCCTGGACGACGCGGGCGTCATCTGCGACCCGCGGCACTACGTCCGCCAGCAGTACGCCCACTGGATCACCAACCAGTAGCTACGCCCGAGGCGGGCGCCGTCTCACCACAAGCCTGCGCCCGCCCCGGTTCTCCAGTCCCTCCAAGAGAGCAGGAGACATCCAGCATGACCCAACGAGCGTCATTCGGCGAGGGCCGTCCGGCCCAAGCCACCCCATCGAGCACGGCGGGGGTGACGGCATGAACCGGCACCTCCTGTACGCCGCCCTCGACGCCGCGGAGCGGGGATGGGCCGTCCTCCCGCTACGCCCCGGCGACAAGCGTCCGGCCCTGCATGGTGAGGACGTCTGCCCCGGCATCGGGGACTGCGCGGGCGGTCACCGCAAGTGGGAAGAGCGCGCCACCATCGACCCGGACCGCATCCGCCGCGCGTGGGGCGACCTGCCGTTCAACGTCGGCATCGCGACCGGCCCGTCCGGCTTGGTCGTTGTCGACCTCGACATGCCCAAGCGGAAGAGCACTACGGACACGCCTAGCGGCGTGACGACCTTCACGGCGCTCTGCGAGCGCGCCGGGCATGCCGTCCCCACCACGCGCACGGTGCGGACCGCGAGCGGCGGGGTCCACCTGTACTTCACCGCCCCGTCCGGCGTCCGGCTCGGCAATACGGCCGGACGGCTCGGCAAGCGCATCGACACCCGCGCATGGGGCGGCTACGTCGTCGCCTCCGGCAGCCTCACCCCCACGGGCGCCTACGCGGTCATCAACGACATGCCGCCCGCCCCGCTGCCGGAATGGCTGAGTGCTCGCCTGACGGGCCGTCAGGTTTCGCGGGCACTGATGGCTGCACCGTCGGCCGTACGAGCCTCTCGCTACGCGGCAGCGGGCTTGAACGCGGAAACCGCGTCCGTGCGGCAGGCTCCGGAAGGCGAGCGCAACGCCACGTTGCTGCGGGCGGCGCGAGCCTTGGGGCGGTTCATCGCGTGGGGCGACCTCCCCAGGGAGCAGGTTGAGGAGGCTCTTCAGTGGGCTGGGGAGCAGGCTGGTCTCGCGCCGCGGTCGTGTGAGGCGACCATTCGCAGCGGGCTGAACTGGTCGATTGCCCGCAACGGTCAGGGGAGGGCGGCATGAGCACCCCGCCCCGCCCCGCCCTGAAGAGCCTTCCCGCCACCCCGACCGGCCCGCGCGCCGCCGCACAAGCCGCGCCCGCTCCGGCCGTGGGCGAGCCGAAAGGCGCCGCCCGCAAGGGCGTCCCTTCTGCTCTTCGTCCTGACCCGCACGCGGGAGACGGCCGGTTCCCGGTCGCGTGGCTGTGCATCTGCGCGCCGCGCGGCGCCGTCCCGACGGCCACCTCGAAGTGCCTGTGCGGCAGGGACCGCAGCGCCGTCGGCCACACGAAGGTGCTCGCCCTGATCGAAGACCACACCGCCCACCGCGACGCATGCCCGCTCCGCAGCAACCAGGAAGGGAGGCAGGCGGCATGAGCACCAATCCGCCGGCACCCGCCATGGACGGCTCCGCACTGCTCGATGAGGTCGAAGCCTTCCACCGCCGCTTCAACATCTTCCCCCTCGATGCCGCGTACGTCGCTGTGACGCTGTGGGACGCGCACGCGCACCTGCTCGACTGCTTCGACTCCACACCGCGGCTCGCGTTCCTGTCGCCGGAGCCGGGTTCGGGCAAGTCCCGTGCGCTGGAGATCGTGGAAACCCTCGTGCCGCAACCGATGGTCGCGGTCAACGCCTCAGCGTCCGCGCTCTTCCGCGCGGTCTCGGGGATGGAGGGACGGCCCACGATCCTGTTTGACGAGATCGACACCGTGTTCGGGCCCAAGGCGGGAGAGAACGAGCAGCTCCGCGGCTTCCTGAACGCCGGGCATCGCCGCTCCGGCGTCATGTGGCGCTGCGTGGGCGACGGATCTAATCAGCAGGTGCAGGAGTTCCCGTCGTTCTGCGGGGTCGCGGTCGCGGGTCTCGGCTCGCTGCCGGACACGATCCTGACCCGCTCCGTCATCGTGCGCATGCGCCGCCGTGCGCCGAACGAGCGTGTGGAGCCGTTCCGGCAGCGCATCCACGAGAAGGAGGGCCACGAGCTGCGCGACCGGCTCGCCGCGTGGGCGCAGTCCGTCCGCCACGTGGTCGACGGGGTGTTCCCGGAGCTCCCGGAGGGCATCAGCGACCGGCCCGCGGACGTGTGGGAACCCCTGCTCGCCGTGGCCGACGCCGCGGGCGGGGCGTGGCCGGAGCGGGCCCGCGCCGCCTGCATCGAGCTGGTCAACGCGGCCAAGACCAGCGACAAGGGCAGCATCGGCATCCGCCTGCTCACGGACCTGCGCGACTACGTGTTCAACGGCATCGACCGCCTGCCCACCGTCGCCATCCTCGACAGGCTGCACAGCCTCGAAGAGGCGCCGTGGGCGGACATGAGCGGCAAGCCGCTCGATGCCCGCGGGCTCTCTCGGATGCTGCGGGAGTACATGACCGCGGACAACACCCCCATCGCGGCCCGCAACATCAAGGCAGGCGGCAGCGTGATGAAGGGCTACTACGCGGCGGACCTTCACGACGCATGGCAGCGGTACTGCCCACCCCCCGCGGAAAGTGCGCTACTTCCGCTACCTCCGCTACCGGGCAGGTCAGAGCCCTAAAACCGGTAGCGGATCGCCCTTCCGCATCCGCTACCGCGCCGCCCCATCCGCTACCCGCCCCGCGGCCACGAACCCGGGGCCGGTAGCGGCTCCATCCGCTACCCGCACCCCTCTCCGCTACCTAGATCATGCCCCTGACCAGGGCGGTAGCGGAGGTAGCGGAAGTAGCGGACCTGACAGGAAGGGGGCTACCGCCCCCGACAGCCTGCCGAGGAGGCACCGCCGCATGACCACGGTTGCTGAACCCGCCGAACAGCTCCTCTACCGCCCCGAAGAGGCGGCCAAGGCTCTCAGGATCGGACGCTCGATGGTCTACGAGGAGATACGCCTCGGACGCCTTCAAACCGTCCGCATCGGCCGCCGCCGACTCGTGCCGCCGGAGTACATCGCGCAGTACGTCGAACTCCTCAAGCGCGAGGCAGAGGCCTCCGCCTGACCCCCCATCACCCCAGTTCCACAGGGCCGCGTCCTTCAGGGCGCGGCCCTGTCCTATGGAGGCACAACAGAAGATGAGCGAGACCCCGAAGAGCACTCGGGCTGGCCATGGTGCGGACACCATCTATTGGGACCCCGCCAAGAAGAGCTACGTGGGAGCCGTCTCCCTGGGCTACGCCCCGAACGGCAAGCGCCGTCGGCCGAAGGTGTACGGCAAGACGAAGACCGAAGTCCGCCAGAAGATCCGAGACCTGAAGAAGGAGATGCAGACCGGCGTCAAGGCGCCGGCCAACTACACCGTGGCCGACGCGGTGAACGACTGGTTGGAGCGCGGGCTAAAGGGACGCGACGAGAAGGGCACCATCGGCAAGAACCGCTCGATGGCGAACAAGCACCTGATCCCGTTCATCGGCAAGGCCAAGCTGAAGGAACTCAGCGCGGACGATGTCGACGACTGGTTGGACGACAGGGCCGAATTCCTGGCGACGCGAAGCCTGCGCGACCTGCTCGCCATCCTGCGCCGCTCCATCGCGCACGCACAGCGCAGGGACAAGGCCGCGCGGAACGTCGCCTTACTCGTCACCGCACCCGAGGGGCGCCCCGGCCGTCCGAGCAAGGCACTGAACTTGGAGCAGGCCAAGGCCGTGCTGACCGCCGCGCGCCCGTCACGGCTGTACGCCTATCTCGTGCTCTCGCTCCTCAGCGGTGTCCGTACGGAAGAGGCGCGCCCCCTTACCTGGGATCACGTCTTCCTGGAGACCACGGACGGCGTTCCGCCTCACGTCGCTGTGTGGCGTTCGGTACGCAAGCATGGTGAGACCAAGACCAGGAAGAGCCGCCGGACCATCGCCCTACCGAAGCAGGTGGTCGACGTCCTCAAAGAGCACATGCGATGGCAGAAGCAGGAACGGGCATCGAGGGGGATGGAGTGGAGCCCGACCGGCCGTGTCTTCACGACCCGGAGCGGTGAGCCACTGGACGCGGCGAACGTCCGGCGTGACTTCAAGGCCATCGTGAAGAAAGCCGGACTGAAGCCGGAGTGGACCCCGCGGGAGCTCCGGCACAGCTTCGTCTCCCTGCTCTCCGACCACGGCATCCCCCTGGAGCGGATCGCGCTCTTGGTCGGTCACAGCAGCCAAGCGACCACAGAGGCGGTCTACCGCAAGCAGCTCCGGCCCGTGATCACACAGGGTGCCGAAGCGATGGATGACATCTTCGCCGAAGATCAGGAAGGGGAGGACACGGAGGCCGACGAAGAGGGCGACGCGGTGGCCTGATCAAATTCGTTTGGCCCCCTGTTTGGCCCCCAAGCACGACAGAGGGCCATTCGCGATCATGCGAATGGCCCTCTGATCAGCGTCGGGGTGGCGGGATTTGAACCCACGACCTCTTCGTCCCGAACGAAGCGCGCTGCCAAGCTGCGCTACACCCCGGTGTCGCGCGCTGTCGCGGCGACGTCGATTACTTTAGCCCACCCGCGGCCGGAGACGAAATCCGGTTTTCGCCGCTTGCGGTCGGGGACGCCCCCGGCCACAGGCGGCGCGGTCAGTCCTTCGGGGCCAGGGTCAGGAGCGTGGCCTCCGGGGGGCAGGCGAAGCGGACCGGGGTGTAGCGGCTGGCGCCGCAGCCTGCGGAGACGTGGAGGTAGGAGGTGCGGCCCGCGCAGTGGTGGGTGGAGAGGCCCTTGACGCGGTCGGTGTCGAGATCGCAGTTGGTGACCAGGGCGCCGTAGAAGGGGATGCACAGCTGGCCGCCGTGGGTGTGACCCGCGAGGATCAAGGGGTAGCCGTCGGCTGTGAAGGGGTCCAGGGCGCGCAGGTACGGGGCGTGGACGACGGCGAGGGAGAGGTCGGCGTCCGGGTCGGGGCCGCCGGCGACCTGTTCGTAGCGGTCGCGCTTGATGTGGGGGTCGTCGAGGCCCGTGAAGGCGATCTCGCAGCCCTCGAGCTTCATCTGTGCACGGGTGTTCGACAGGTCGGACCAGCCGGCCGCGTCGAAGGCGTCGCGCAGCCCCTCCCAGGGGTTGTGGACGACGCCGACGGCCGGGGCGTTGCCGTTCAGGCCGTGTCGGCCCTGGGCCTTCTCGATCAGGTAGCGGGCCGGGTTGCGCAGCCGGGGCCCGTAGTAGTCGTTGGAGCCGAACACGTACACGCCCGGGTACTCCATCAGCGGGGCCAGCGCGTCCAGGACCTCCGGCACCGCGTCCGGGTCGGAGAGGTTGTCGCCGGTGTTGACGACGAGGTCGGGGCGGAGCCCGGCGAGCGACTGGAGCCAGGCTCGTTTCTTGCGCTGCCCGCACACCATGTGGATGTCGGAGACCTGGAGCACCCGCAGCGGCCGCATGCCTCTCGGGAGGACCGGTACGGTCACTCGCCGGAGGCGGAAGGAGCGGGTTTCGAACCCGGCGGCGTAGATGAGCCCGGCAGCGCCGACTGCCGTGATTCCAAGGGGTACTCCGTAGCGTGCGCGCATGCGCCCATCGTCGCAGACCCGCCGGCGACCAGGTGTCTTCGGGAGTCGTCCGCAGGGGCGGACGCGCGCACCGGGAGCGCGAGCAGCAGCCCCAGACAGATCCAGACGTACGCGTTGCCGCCGAGGAAGCCGTCGGCCCCGGCCGCGTCCCAGCTCCACAGCCATATGACGCTGCTGCACAGGATCACGTAGAGCGCGGCCGCCCAGGCCAGTCGGCGGCGTCGTAGTTCGGCGTCGGCGGAGAGCAGCCCGGAGTCGGCCAGGACGATCAGCGCCGGCACCGTCCACACCAGGTGGTGCACCCAGGTCACGGGGCTGATCAGACAGGCGGTGAGACCGGTCAGCGCGAAGCCGGCCAGTTCGTTGCCCGCAGCGGCGGCCTGCCGCGCGCGCCACGCCCAGAGCGCGAGCAGCACGGCCACACCGACCGCCCACGCCGTTCGGCTGGGCTCGCCGGGGTCGGCGAGCCTGGCCAGGACGCCCTGCCAGGACTGGTTGGAGACATACGCCAGTGCCCCCACGCGGTCGGTGTCCCACATGGCCTGCGTCCAGTAGTGGCGGGACGCGCCGGGTGCTGCCCAGAGGGCGAACAGCGTCGCCCCGAGCGCGACCGCCGAGGCGACCAGGGCCGCGCGCAGCCGCCGGGTGACGAAGAGATAGAGGATGAAGACGGCGGGGGTGAGCTTGATCGCGGCGGCGAGGCCGATCCCGATGCCCGCGAAGCGGCCGCGGCCGCCGCCTGCGGCCAGCAGCCGGGCGTCCGTCAGCACGAGCGTGAGCAGCAGCAGGTTGACCTGCCCAAAGCTGATCGTGTCCCGCACCGGTTCCAGCAGCGCGAACAGGCAGCCCGCGACCGCGAAGGCGTACCAGCGGCTCCACCCCTGCCGCCGTACCGCCGCGCCCGCGGTCAGCGCCAGGATCGCGGCCCCGGCGAGGGCGTTGAGCAGCAGGCTCAGCACCACTGCCTGGTGCCACCCCACCAGCGTCATCGGCAGCATGCACAGCGCGGCGAAGGGCGGATAGGTGAAGCCGTAGTGCGTGCCCGGGACGACGTAGTCGTAGAGGGGGCCGCCGCTGCGCCAGTGGGTGACGGCGCCCCGGTAGACGCCCAGGTCGAACCACTCCCGGTGCAGCGGGACGGTGATCAGGAAGATCCCGGTCGCGAGCGCCAGCGCCGCGACCAGCAGGGCGCGTGCGCGTGTGCTCAGGGGCCGGCCGGACGGCGAGCCGATGCCGGAGCGGGTCATATGGTGCTGCCCGCCACGGCCGATGCGGTCCGGCCCCGGCGTGCCGCCAGACAGGCGCACCAGAGCGTCAGCACCGCCAGCAGCCCTCCTGCCGTCGCGAGCGCCAGCTGCCGTCCGTCCGGTGCGAAGCCGTTGGGCAGGACCGCGAGGGCCAGTGCGCCGCTCCCTGCCGCGACCGCTCGGCGCACGGAGCGGTCGGGGCCTGCCGCGGCTATAAGGAACATGCCCCACAGCACGTACCAGGGGCGGATCGCCGGGCCGAGCAGCGCCACGGCGATGAGGCTCAGGCCCAGTGCGTAGAGGGGACGGCGCAGCCGGTGGCGGCGCCAGACCAGCAGTATGGCGAGCGCGGTGGCCGCCAGACCGGTCAGATGCCAGGCGGGGGCGGCGAGCGGGGCGAGACTGCTGCCCGCGCCCTCCAGAAGTCTGTGCGTCATCCGGCCGAGGGAGGAGGTCAGGGACCAGTTCTCCGGAGAGACGGGGGTGTCCAGTGCGGATATCCATCCGTATCCGGTGCCGGTGAGGGCGGTGGTGACGACGGTGGTCGCCGCGGACACGGCGAGCACGCCGAGGACCGCCCGTGCTTGAGCCCGCTTCCTGCCGAAACGCCGTCTCGCCCACAGCACCGCCACCGCTGCGAGCCCCAGCGCCGCCGGCGCCTTCACCAGCGCCGCCAGCGTGACCAGTACGGCGCCGAGCACCGGCCATCGGCCCAGCGCGGCCACCAGGCCCGCGCCCAGCAGGCCGAGCATGACCGCGTCATTGTGGGCCCCGCCCACCAGGTGCAGCAGGACCAGTGGATTCAGGGCGCCCAGCCAGAGCGCGGCCGCCGGGTCCGCCCCGCAGTGCCGGGCCAGGGCGGGCAGACACAGCGCCATCAGGGCCACCCCGAGGAGCGCCACGATCCGCATGCCGAACACCCCCGACGTCACTTCCGCCCGCGAGACATCCGCTATGGCCGAGGCGAGGGCCAGAAAGACCGGCCCGTAGGGAGCTGGGGTGTGCTGCCACAGCGGGGCCACCTCGGCCGGCAGCGGACCGCCGAGGTGGGAGGGCCCGTACGCGTACACGTCCATCCGTGCCTCGACCATCGCGCCCTGGGCGAGATAGCTGTAGACGTCCCGGCTGAACAGCGGCGGCGCCAGCACCAGCGGGGCCGCCCACAGGCACAGCGTGAGCATCAGGGTGCGGCGGACGGGGGGTTCGGGGCCGCGGACGGCTCGGCCGAGGAGGGCCCAGCCCGCGATCAGCAGGACGAGGCCGAAGTAGACGCCTACGAGGCCGAGGGCGGCGCGCCCCGAACCCGGTGCGAGCATCTCCCGCATCGGCAGGGCCCCCGCCGTGGCGCCGCCGGCGGCCAGCGCGGTCGAGCCTGCCAGCCCCAGGAGTTGGCAGCGGCGGGTGTCGACGACGGGGAGGCGGATGGCCAGCACGCGGGCAGGTTGTCAACATTCGATGACGGCCGGGCGACGTGCGCCTCGCAGCCCGGGGGACGGCGTGTGTCCGCGGTGTGACGGGCGCGGGACGGGACCCGGCCTCTTGTGTGACGGGCGCGAACGGGACACAGCCTCCTGTGGGGGGCGAAATGCGCAGGCGCTCCGACCTGCGCACCTGTCACACTGGATGCCATGACCACGCTCAAGTCCAGGCTTCAGGAAGACCTCACCGAGGCGATCAAGGCGCGCGACGAGCTGCGCTCCGCCACGCTCCGGCTGACCCTCTCTGCGATCAGCAAGGAGGAGGTGGCGGGCAAGCAGGCCCGTGAGCTCTCCGACGACGAGGTCCAGAAGGTGATCGCCAAGGAGGCGAAGAAGCGCCGTGAGGCCGCCGAGGCGTTCGCCAAGGGCGGGCGTGCCGAGCAGGCCCGGCGTGAGCAGGCGGAGGGCGAGGTGCTGGAGGCTTATCTGCCGCAGCAGCTCTCCGACGAGGAGCTGGCCGCGATCGTGGCGGAGGCGGTCGAGGAGGCCAGGGCCGCCGGGGCCGAGGGCCCGCGTGCGATGGGCCAGGTCATGAAGATCGTGAACCCGAAGGTGGCCGGACGCGCCGAGGGCGGCCGGGTCGCCGCCGCGGTCAAGCAGCG
The DNA here is from genome assembly GCF_029846775.1 of Streptomyces chengmaiensis. Classification (NCBI taxonomy): domain Bacteria; kingdom Bacillati; phylum Actinomycetota; class Actinomycetes; order Kitasatosporales; family Streptomycetaceae; genus Streptomyces; species Streptomyces chengmaiensis. Next base: position 196,861 of record NZ_JARWBG010000002.1, on the reverse strand, counting down.
CCTCGCGGGCTGAGCCCGTACAGGACGGGGAAAGGGGGTGCGGCCGCCGGCCGCACCCCCTCATCGCTCCGTCGGCTAGCCGTCGCGGCGGCCGCCGATCCCTCCGAGGTTGCCGCCGAGGTCGAAGCCGCCGTTCCCGTTCCCGTTCCCGGCCGTGGCGTCGCCCTCGTCTCCGGTGCCGCCGTCGATGCCGGAAACGCCGCCGTCCGTGGTCCCCTGGGTGTTGCCGCCGATCAGGTCCGGCGGGATGGAGATGCCGGGCCAGGGCGTCTGCCCGCCGTTGTCGGCTCCGCCGCGGCCGTTGTCGTTTCCGCCGCGGTTGTTCCCGCCGCCGGGCTTGCCGTCGCCGGGCCGGCCGGGTTCGCCGCCCTTCGGGATGTCCGGGATGTGCACGCTGTTGAACGACGGCGCTTCCTTCCCGTCCAGCGCCCCGCTCATCGCGTCCTTCCAGATCGGTCCCGGGACCTGACCGCCGAAGACCTTCGCGTGGTAGGTGCCGCCGATGGTGATGTTCTCCATCTCCACCTTCTGGCTCGGGTCGCCCACCCACACCGCGCCGGAGAGGTTCGGGGTGTATCCGACGAACCAGGCGTTCTTCCGGAAGTCGGTCGTACCCGTCTTGCCCGCGCTGTCACGGCTGGTGAGACCGGCCTGCCGGCCCGTTCCGGAGTCGACCACGCCGCGCAGCAGCGTGTTGATGGTGTCGGCGGTCCGCTCGGTCATGGCCTTGGCGCACCTGGTCTCGGGCACCTCCAGGCTCTTGCCGCCCGCTGTGGTGATCGACTCGATGGCGGTCGGCGTGCAGTACGTGCCGCGGTTGGCGAAGGTGGCGTAGGCACTGGCCATGGTCAGCGGGGCGATGCCGGTGGAGCCCAGGGTCAGCGGGGCCGGTGAGACGGGCAGCTTCGCGCCGTTGCCCTGCATCACGCCCAGCTTGTCGGTCATCTCCTCGACCGGGCACAGCCCGATCTCCTCCACCATCTGCACGAAGTAGGTGTTGACCGACAGGGCCATGGCCTCCTTCAGCGCGTAGGGGCCGACCTCCGACTTGTTCTCGTTCGGGATCTCCTCGTTCTGGAGGTTCTTCCACGGCTTCCCGCTGCACGTCGTGACCTCGTCCGGATAGGGCATCTTGTACGGCGAGGAGTACACCTGCGTCGGCGGCTTGCCCTGCTCCAGCGCAGCGGCCGCGACGAACGGCTTGAACGTGGAACCGACGGGGAAGCCGTAGTTCGAGCCGCCCTTGCCCTTGTCGACCGAGTAGTTGATCGTCGTCTCGGTCTTTCCGAAGCCGTACGGGCGCGACTGGCCCATCGCAAGGATCCTGCCGGTCCCCGGCTCGACCATGGTCACCGCGGTGGCGACCTTGTCCGACTCGTAGACGTGCTTCTTTATCGCATTCTGCGCTGCCTGCTGCGCCTGCGGGTCGAGGGTCGTCTTGATCGTCAGACCGCCGCGGTTCCAGGTCTTCGCCCGCTCCTCCCGCGTCTTGCCGAAGACGGGGTCGGACAGGAACACCTCGCGTACGTAGTCGCAGAAGAAGCCCGCGCCGTTGACGGAGGTGATGCAGCCGTTCTTGGGCTTGCTGACCTTGAGGCCGAGCGGGGTCTCCTTCGCCCGGTCCGCCTCCCCCTGTGGGATGTCGCCCACGTCCGCCATGCGCTGCAGCACCATGTTGCGGCGCATGGTGGCTTCCTGGGCGTCATTGACCGGGTCGTAGCGGCTCGGCGACTGGACGAGGCCGGCCAGCAGCGCCGACTCCGCCAGGTTCAGGTCCTTGGCGGACTTGGAGAAGTAGCGCCGGGCGGCCGCCTCGACGCCGTACGCCTGCTGCCCGAAGAAGGTGATGTTCAGATAGTTCTGCAGGATCCGCTTCTTGCCCAGTTCCTCCTCGACCTGGATCGCGTACTTCAGCTCGCGGATCTTGCGGCCGAGGGTCTGCTGGGTGGCCTGCGCGACCTTCTCGGGGTCGTCGCCCGCCTCCTCGACGAAGACGTTCTTCACATACTGCTGTGTGAGCGTCGAAGCGCCCTCGGAGACCCCGCCCGACTGCGCGTTGCGGTTGAGCGCCCGCAGCACGCCTTTGAGGTCGATCGCCCCGTGCTCGTAGAAGCGCGCATCCTCGATCGCGATGATCGCCTTCTGCATATGCGGGGAGATGTCCTTGAGCTCCACTTCGGTCCGGTCGCGGGAGTACACCGTGGCGATCGGCCCGCCCTGCGCGTCCAGGATGGTGGTGCGCTGGCTCAGCGGGGGAGTCTTGAGGTTGGCGGGGATCTCGTCGAACCCCTCGACCGTCCCCTTGGCGGCAAGTCCCAGAGCACCGGCGGCCGGCAGGGCGATGCCCGCCAGCACGGCTCCCGAGAGCACACTGACACCGAGGAACTTGGCGGCCTGCTGGGTCCCGGTCAGACCTCCGCCCGCGCGCTTCTTTGCCATGAGGGGCAGCCTACGTTCTCATTCGCCGGACAAGCCCACATGCCTTGGCCTAAGCTGCTCTCAGCTGTCACAGCAGTGCAATTTCGTATCACGTATGTGACAGAGACCCGCCCTTTTCACCCACGAGGCACTGTGGCCGCATGAGGTGTCATGTGCCCGATGAGACGCAGCTCGACTATCCCGCTTTGTCGGATTAGTCGTATATGCCGTCAGCTCACTCCCCTGGGTGATCTGCCGCGTACGCATAGTCCGTTCGGGCCATTCAAGATTGGGCCCCACGGGGGTGTTGCACTGTGCCTGCCTTCCGTAACGTCCTCAACTGGCGGCGGTGAATATGCCGCTGCCGCCGTGGGGGAGCCTCGATTCGGGAGAGGACGGCGCCGGCATGGGCTGGGTAACCGACTGGAGTGCGCAGGCTGCCTGCCGCACTACCGATCCGGATGAACTGTTCGTACAAGGGGCAGCGCAGAACAGGGCCAAGGCGGTGTGCACCGGATGCCCGGTGCGGACCGAGTGTCTGGCCGATGCGCTCGACAATCGCGTCGAGTTCGGCGTGTGGGGCGGAATGACCGAGCGGGAACGGCGTGCGCTGCTGCGCAGGCGGCCCACCGTCACTTCGTGGCGGAGGCTGCTCGAAACGGCGCGCACGGAGTACGAGCGCAGCGCGGGCATTCTGCCTGTGGGGCTCGACGACGACGAGACATACGAGGCATACGCGGCAGTGGGCTAGGCCGAGACACGTACGGTCGGCACCCGCGGGGTCGGCACACGTACGGTCGGCGAACAGGGTCGGCACGCCCACAGCCCGCTCACGCACGGTCGGCAGACGCTCCGTCGGCGGATACGGCCGACAGACGCCGCCGACAGACGCGGCCTACGGGTGCGTCGGCAGTTCCCCGGGGCCACGTGTCCTGGGGTGGACAGGGTCGGTCGACGGCTGTCGTCTCAACAACGGTCGTTCGCGGCGAGACGGTCGCCGATGGCCCGTAGCCCCGCGAGATCGTGTACGTCTCCGGGCAAGGCGGCGACCTCCGCCACGGCCACCTCAGGGTGGAGCGCAGTGAAGCGGTCGCGCGTGCGCTGCTCCCGGGCGAGCACCTGCATACGTTCGGCGTGCAACCGCAGCAAGCCCGCGGTCAGCTCTTCCGCCGAATGTCCGACAGCGTGCCCGTCGGCTGCGGCAGACGGGGATTCGGGAGAGGCGTCCGCCGCGTCATACAGCCCGGGTACGTGATGCTCGTGGTGCTCGTCGATTTCGTCGTGAACGTCGTCGGGGTCGTGAACGACGTCGCGAACACCAGTCTTCCCGGGCATATGATCCACAATGCGGCCCTCATCAAGATTTTCTGCCGCCGCCAGCGCCCGCTCCGCCGACAGCCGCGCCGCGCCGCTGCCGTGCACCCGGTTCAGCACCAGCCCGGCCAGCGGCATCTCCTCCTCCGCCAGCCGCTCGACGAAGTACGCGGCCTCCCGCAGGGCGTCCCGCTCAGGCGCCGCGACCACCAGGAAGGCCGTCCCCGGGGCCTGGAGCAGCCGGTATGTGGCGTCGGCGCGGGTCCGGAAGCCTCCGAACATGGTGTCCATCGCCGCCACGAAGGTCTGGACGTCGCGCAGCAGCTGACCCCCCAGCAGCTTGCCGAGCGTCCCCGTCATCATCGACATGCCGACATTGAGGAACTTCATGCCCGCCCGGCCGCCCACCTTCGCCGGAGCCATCAGCACCTTGATGAACTTCCCGTCCAGGAAGGAACCGAGCCGCTTGGGCGCGTCGAGGAAGTCCAGCGCCGAACGCGACGGCGGAGTGTCGACGACGATCAGGTCCCACTCGTCCCGCGCCCGCAACTGGCCCAGCTTCTCCATCGCCATGTACTCCTGTGTGCCGGCGAAACCGGCGGACAGGGACTGGTAGAAGGGGTTCTCCAGGATCGCCCGCGCCCGCTCGGGGTCCGCATGCGCCTCGACGATCTCGTCGAACGTCCGCTTCATGTCCAGCATCATCGCGTGCAGTTCGCCGCGGCCCGTCGGATCCTCGATCCCCTCGACCCGGCGAGGGACGTTGTCCAGCTGGTCGATGCCCATCGACTGGGCGAGCCTGCGCGCAGGATCGATCGTGAGGACGACCGCCCTGCGGCCGCGCTCCGCCGCCCGCACGCCGAGGGCCGCCGCGGTCGTCGTCTTGCCGACGCCGCCCGCGCCGCAGCAGACGATGATGCGGGTGTCCGGATCGTCGATGAGCGGATCGATCCGCAGAGAGGGCGGCGCGTCCAGGGCGTCCGCGGCGTCCAGACCGCCGCTGTGACTGTCCCGGGACGCCCGGGACGGCGAATGCAGCGTCATGACCCGGCCGCTCCTTGCTTCCGCAGATCCTTCGCCAGGCGGTAGAGCCCCGCCAGGTCGACTCCCTCACTCAGCAGAGGCAGTTCATAGGAGTCCAGCTCCAGACGGCGGAGCGCGGCGCGCTGCTCGCGCTCCAGCTCGACGCGCTGGGCGTGCTCCGCGGCCTCCTCCAGCAGCGGATCGACAAGACTCGCGGCGCCCGTTCCCCCGTCCGCACCCGCACCCGTGCCGGCACCCGCACCCGTGCCGGCACCCGCACCTGTGCCGGTGCCCGTGCCCGCACCGCTTGCGCCGCCTGCCGTGCCGGCACCCGCACCTGTGCCGGTGCCCGCGCCCGCACCGCTTGCGCCGCCTGCCGTGCCCGCGCCGACGAGGCCCCCCGCGCCGCCCAGGCCCGCGGCGGCCAGCACCCGGGCGATCTCGTCACGTCGGCCGTCGGCGGCGCTCTGCACCGCCTCCTCGTCGAGGAGATGGGGCCGGACCATGTTCACGATCACCTTGCCGACGGGCAGCCCCGCCTCGTGCAACTCGGCGACCCCGTCCGCGGTCTCCTGGACCGGCATCTCCTCCAGCAGCGTCACCAGATGCACCGCCGTCTGCGGGGACTTGAGGACCCGCATCACCGCCTGCGCCTGATTGTGTATGGGGCCGATCCTCGCCAGCCCCGCCACCTCGTCGTTGACGTTCAGAAACCGGGTGATGCGGCCCGTGGGCGGGGCGTCCATCACCACGTAGTCGTAGGCGTACCTGCCCAGCTTGTCCCGTCGGCGCACCGCCTCGCAGGCCTTGCCGGTCAGCAGCACGTCGCGCACGCCGGGCGCGATGGTCGTCGCGAAGTCGATCGCACCCAGCTTCTTCAGCGCCCGGCCCGCGCCGCCGAGCTTGTAGAACATCTGCAGATAGTCGAGGAGCGCCCGCTCGGCGTCGATGGCCAGGGCGAAGACCTCGCCGCCTCCGGAGGAGACGGCGATCTTGCGTTCCTCGTAGGGCAACGCCTCGGTCTCGAAGAGCTGGGCGATGCCCTGCCTGCCCTCCACCTCGACGAGGAGAGTCCGCTTTCCCTCGGTGGCGAGGGCGAGCGCGAGGGCGGCGGCGACCGTCGTCTTACCGGTACCGCCCTTGCCGCTGACGACCTGGAGCCTGCTCACGCATTCGAGCCTAACCAGTCGGCCCGCGGCCTACGCAGGAGGCTGTCGGTCGGCAAGGGTGCGGTGCGGATACAGTCGGCTCCATGACCAAGTGGGAGTACGCCACTGTGCCGCTGTTGGTACATGCGACGAAGCAGATTCTGGACACCTGGGGCGAGGACGGCTGGGAGCTCGTCCAGGTCGTGCCCGGCCCGAACAACCCCGAGCAGCTTGTGGCCTATCTCAAGCGGGAGAAGTCCTCATGAGCGCCGTGGAGGCGAAGCTCGCCGAGTTGGGGCTGACCCTGCCGGAGGTGGTCCCTCCGCTGGCCGCGTACCAGCCGGCCGTGCAGTCGGGGCCGTATGTCCACACCGCGGGCCAGCTTCCGATGGTGGAGGGCAAGCTCCCGGTCACCGGCAAGGTGGGCGCCGAAGTCACCCCGGAAGAGGCCAAGGAACTGGCGCGCACCTGTGCGCTGAACGCCCTGGCCGCCGTGAAGTCGGTGGCGGGCGACCTGGACCGGATCGCGCGGGTCGTCAAGGTCGTCGGCTTCGTCGCCTCGGCCTCGGACTTCACCGGGCAGCCGGCGGTGCTCAACGGGGCCAGCGAGCTGCTGGGCGAGGTACTGGGCGACAAGGGCGTGCACGCGCGCAGCGCGGTGGGCGTCGCCGTCCTGCCGCTGGACGCGCCGGTGGAGGTCGAGATCCAGGTGGAGCTGGTCAACGGCTGATCAGGCTGTCCGACCAGCTGGTGATCCGAACCGGCCGCCCTCGAACATCCCGGTGATTGCGCATAGCATCCGGCCATGTCCAATGGTCAGTGGTACCCACCCGAATGGCCCGACCGGATCCGGGCGCTCGCTTCCGGCGAGCTGACGCCCGTCGCCCCGAAGCGGGCCGCGACGGTGATGCTGCTGCGCGACACGCCCGACGGCGGCCCCGCCGTGCATATGCTGCGCCGACGCGCCTCCATGGCTTTCGCCGGAGGCGCGTACGCATATCCGGGCGGCGGGGTCGATCCGCGGGACGACCGGCCGGTGCGGTGGGCGGGCCCCTCCCTGGAGAGCTGGGCCGCCCGGCTGGGTGTCGACGACACGGCGTCCGCGCAGGCCATCGTGTGCGCGGCGGTCCGGGAGACGTACGAGGAGGCGGGCGTGCTGCTCGCAGGCCGTACGCCGGACACCGTCGTCGGGGCTGTCGGAACCGCCGACGCCGACGCCGCTGATGCCGACGCCGCCGGCACCGGCGACGACGGCGAGGGCTGGGAGGCCGACCGGCAGGCTCTCGTCGACCGCGAGCTGTCCTTCGCGGAGTTCCTCGACCGGCGCGGACTGGTCCTGCGCTCCGATCTGCTCGGCGCATGGGCGCGTTGGATCACCCCGGAGTTCGAGCCGCGCCGCTACGACACCTGGTTCTTCGTCGCCGCCCTCCCGCAGGGGCAACAGGCTCGCAACGTCTCCACCGAGGCTGACCACACGGTGTGGATCCGGCCCGTGGACGCGGCCGCCGGCTACGACAAGGGCGAGCTGCTGATGATGCCCCCGACGATCTCCACGCTGCGGGCGCTGACGGCGTTCCCGACGGCCGGGACGGCGCTCGCGGCGGCGGGGAAGCAGGACCTCACCCCCGTAATCGCCCGGGCCGCACTGGTGAAGGGGGAGATCGTCCTCAGCTGGCCGGGGCACGAGGAGTTCACCAAGAGGATCGAACCGGCGGCCCCGGGGCGGCCCGCGGAAGACGAGGAAGGCCGATGACGGACGCAGCCGCGCTGCCGGGGCAGCCGCGCGGCGGGGTGCTCTCCGGCCCCGCCACCGCCCGTGCCGTCAACGTCCTCGCGCCGAATCCGTCCGCCATGACCCTGGACGGCACCAACACCTGGATCGTGTCGGAACCGGACTCCGCCCTCGCGGTCGTCATCGACCCCGGGCCCCTCGACGAAGGCCATCTGGAGACCGTCGTGTCCACCGCGGAGAAGGCGGGCAAGCGCATTGCGCTGACCCTCCTCACCCACGGCCACCCGGACCACGCGGAGGGCGCGGCCCGTTTCGCGGAGCTGACCGGCACGGCGGTGCGCGCACTCGACCCGGCGCTGCGGCTGGGCGACGAGGGACTCGCGGCCGGAGATGTGATCACGGTGGGCGGGCTGGAGCTGCGGGTGGTGGCCACGCCCGGACACACCGCCGACTCGCTCTGCTTCCATCTGCCCGCCGACCAGGCGGTGCTGACGGGGGATACCATTCTCGGCCGCGGCACCACCGTCGTCGCCCATCCTGACGGACGCCTCGGCGAATACCTCGACTCCCTGCGCAGGCTGCGCTCGCTGACCGTGGACGACGGCGTGCACACAGTGCTGCCGGGCCACGGCCCGGTACTGGAAGACGCCCAGGGGGCCGTTGACTTCTATCTCGCCCACCGCGCCGGCCGGCTCGCCCAGGTGGAGACGGCCGTCGAGAACGGCCATCGCACGGCCTCCGACGTGGTGGCCCATGTGTACGCGGATGTGGACAGGTCCCTGTGGCCGGCCGCCGAGCAGTCGGTGCGGGCGCAGCTGGACTATCTGCGGGAGCACGGCCTGATCTGAGCCCGCGCCGCTGACTCCGTGCTGCTGAGCGCGCTCCGCTGACTCCGTGCTGCTGACTCCGTGGAGCTGAGCCCACGCCGCTGACTCGGGCGAACGAGGCGGAGGGCATCGCCAGGGCGAACAAGATCCTCAACGAGTCGCTCAGCGACAAGGTGCTGGCCAACCAGTGCATCGACGCCTTCAAGGAGGCGGCAGCCAAGAACCCGGTGTATGCGGTGCCGTGCGGCGACGGCAGCGGAAACCCGCTGATCGTCGATGGTACGAAGGACTGACAGCCCACAGCTGAACAGCTGAGAACTGGACAACTGAAACAACCGACAGGCGGCGGGTGCGCGGAACCGCCTGCTGAGCAGAGGGCCGCCCCGGCTTCGGCCGGGGCGGCCCTCCGCTCGTGTGTGTCGTTATGTGTGTCCAGCCGGCGGGTGTGCTCAGCCGGCGTGTGTGCTCAGCGCGAGCGCTTGGCGAGCCGTTCCACGTCCAGCAGGATCACGGCGCGTGCCTCCAGGCGCAGCCAGCCGCGCTGGGCGAAGTCGGCCAGGGCCTTGTTCACCGTCTCGCGGGAGGCGCCGACGAGCTGCGCCAGCTCCTCCTGGGTGAGGTCGTGGACGACGTGGATGCCCTCCTCCGACTGCACGCCGAAGCGCCGCGACAGATCGAGCAGCGCACGGGCGACCCGGCCGGGAACGTCGGAGAAGACCAGGTCGGACATCTGGTCGTTCGTCTTGCGGAGACGGCGGGCGACCGCGCGCAGCAGGGCGCTGGCGACCTCCGGCCGGGCGTTCAGCCAGGGCTGCAGATCGCCGTGGCCCAGGCCGAGGAGCTTGACCTCGGTCAGCGCGGAGGCGGTGGCGGTGCGCGGCCCCGGGTCGAAGAGCGACAGCTCGCCGATCAGCTCGCCGGGACCGAGGACGGCGAGCATGTTCTCGCGGCCGTCGGGCGAGGTGCGGTGGAGCTTGACCTTGCCCTCGGTGACCACGTAGAGGCGGTCCCCGGGGTCGCCCTCGTGAAAGAGCGCGTCGCCGCGGGCGAGCGTCGCTTCACTCATCGAGGCGCGGAGCTCCGCGGCCTGCTCGTCATCGAGCGCCGCGAAGAGCGGGGCGCGCCGCAGAACGTCGTCCACGAGTTCTCTCCTTGTCGACCTGCTCAGGGGACGTTGGTCCCCATGATGCCGGACCGTCCTGTACTCGTCTGTACACGTCCGGGGTGGGCCCACGGACTTCCGGGCGGCAAAAATTCGTGCGATCAGTCACAACAAGTTTGACGCACGGAGGCGTCCGTCCCTACGGCAGGGGCCCGATTGGGGCCTGATTGCCGGTGACCGGGGCGGATGTCAGTGGCGGCCCTTAGGCTGGCCGGGTGTCCGATTCGCCGGTGAGAGCGCAGGCCAAGGGGGCTGGAAGCGTGTCCGCGAAGCAGAATTCCGCTGTGGGCGAACAGTCGTCGCCACCCCGCTCGCCTAATCCGTCAAAAGGGAAGAAAAGCGACAAACCGGAATCGAGGCTGGCCATGGTCCGCCGCGCGCGCCGGATCAACCGCGAGTTGGCCGAGGTGTTCCCGTACGCCCATCCCGAGCTTGATTTCGAGAATCCGTTCGAGCTGCTGGTCGCCACCGTTCTCTCCGCACAGACGACGGACCTCCGGGTGAATCAGACCACCCCCGCGCTCTTCGCCAGATACCCGACGCCGGAGGACATGGCCGCGGCCGTGCCGGAGGAGCTGGAGGAGATCATCCGGCCCACGGGCTTCTTCCGGGCGAAGGCGAAGTCGCTGATAGGCCTCTCCGCCGCCCTGCGGGACAACTACGGCGGCGAGGTCCCCGGCACCCTCAGAGACCTGGTGACGCTGCCCGGGGTGGGCCGCAAGACGGCGTTCGTGGTACTCGGCAACGCCTTCGGCGTCCCCGGCATAACGGTCGACACCCACTTCGGCCGGCTGGTGCGGCGGTGGAAGCTGACGGACCAGGAGGACCCGGAGAAGGTCGAGGCCGAGATTGCCGCGATCTTCCCGAAGTCGGAGTGGACGATGCTTTCACACCGCGTGATCTTCCACGGGCGGCGGATCTGCCACGCCCGCAAGCCCGCCTGCGGCGCCTGCCCCATCGCCCACCTCTGTCCGTCGTACGGGGAGGGCGAGACGGATCCGGAAAAGGCGAAGAAGCTGCTGAAGTACGAGCTGGGCGGGCAGCCGGGCCAGCGACTGAAGCCGCCGCCCGACTATCCGGGCAAGCCTGCGCCGCCCGCCCCCGCCCTGGGGGCGGCCGGGTGACGGGCCCGCTGGCGAGCGGGACGGCGGGCGGCCCGGAGGCGAGCGAGGCGGCGGTCGGCCCAGAGGTCGGGGCGGCGGTCGGCGCGGTGGTCGGGACGGTGGGCGGCCCGGTGACGGGTCGGGCGAGGCATGCCGCGATGAGCCCGGCAGCCGGCCGGGGGGCTTGCGGACGCGGAGCGCCGTGCCGCTGCGGCGGAACGATCCATAGGCCCCGGGGCGTTGTGCCCAGGGGGTGCATCTGATTGCGCATGGGAGAAGACACGGACGAGACATCCCGTACACACGGGGTCACGGAGACGGGACGGGCCGCGGGCGAGGTCGTCGTCACGACGCAGGGGCTGCCCGAGTGGCTCGATCCCGTCGTACGCGCTGTGCAGACCGTCGAGCCCGAGCAGCTCAGCCGGTTTCTGCCGCCCAAGAGCGGCCGCGGCCGCCAGTCCGCCGTCCTGATCCTGCTCGGGGACGGCGTGCGGGGCCCTGAGCTGCTGCTGATGGAGCGCGCGGGCTCGCTGCGCTCGCACGCCGGGCAGCCGTCCTTCCCGGGCGGCGCGCTCGACCCCGAGGACGGCGACCCGGCCGCCGCCGGCCCGCTGCGCGCCGCCCTGCGCGAGGCGGAGGAGGAGACCGGCCTTGATCCGTCGGGCGTGCAGCTCTTCGGGGTCCTGCCCAAGCTCTACATCCCGGTGAGCGGTTTCGTGGTGACACCCGTCCTCGGCTGGTGGCGTGTGCCGAGCCCCGTCGGCGCGGTGGACCCCGCCGAGACCGCCCGGGTCTTCACCGTCCCCGTGGCGGATCTCACGGACCCGGCCAACCGCGCGACCGCGCTGCACCCGAGCGGTCACACCGGCCCGGCGTTTCTGGTCAAATCCGCCCTGGTCTGGGGTTTCACCGCCGGAGTGATCGACCGGATTCTGCACTTCGCGGGCTGGGAGCGGCCGTGGGACCGCTCCCGGCAGGTCCCGCTGGACTGGCGCTCATGACAGGCTGATCCACACGCCGTGCTCCGCGGAGACGGCACTCAGGGCGGCTCTGCCGCAGGACCCCAAGGCCGGCCGGACGGGCGCCGGCGACGACACTGCGAGGCAAATGACGGTGAACGTGCTGGACATCCTGTTGCTGGTCGCCGCCGTGTGGTTCGCGATCGTCGGCTACCGCCAGGGCTTCGTCGTCGGCATCCTGTCGGTGATCGGCTTTCTCGGCGGCGGCCTCGTCGCCGTGTATGTGCTCCCCGTCCTCTGGGACCATCTGACGAACGACTCGGAGGTGTCCACCGCCGCCGCGATCGCCGCCGTGGTGATCGTGATCGTCTGCGCCTCCGTGGGGCAGGCGCTCACCACGCATCTGGGCAACAGACTCCGCCGGTACATCACCTGGTCGCCCGCTCGGGCCCTGGACGCCACCGGCGGCGCGCTGGTCAACGTGGTGGCGATGCTGCTGGTCGCCTGGCTGATCGGCTCCGCCCTGGCCGGAACGTCCCTGCCCACGCTCGGCAAGGAGGTCCGCAGCTCCAAGGTGCTGCTGGGCGTCGACCGCGTGATGCCCGATCAGGCCTCCACGTGGTTCAACGACTTCTCCTCCGTACTCGCGCAGAACGGCTTCCCGCAGGTCTTCACGCCGTTCGCCAACGAGCCCATCACCGAGGTCCGGGCCCCCGATCCGGCGCTCGTCGACAGCCCTGTCGCCGCCCGTGCCAAGCAGTCCATCGTCAAGGTCGTCGGCACGGCCCCGGGCTGCGGCAAGGTCCTGGAAGGCACCGGCTTCGTCTTCGCCGAGCGGCGGGTGATGACCAACGCCCATGTCGTGGGCGGCGTCGACGAGCCGACCGTGCAGATAGGCGGTGAGGGCAGGCTCTATGACGCCAAGGTGGTGCTGTACGACTGGCAGCGGGACATCGCCGTACTGGATGTGCCGGATCTGAGGGCGCGACCGCTGCAGTTCGCGGACGGCGATGCGAGCACCGGCGACAGCGCGATCGTCGCCGGCTTCCCGGAGAACGGCTCCTACGACGTGCGTTCGGCGCGGGTGCGTGGCCGCATCAACGCCAATGGCCCGGACATCTACCATCGCGGCACCGTGCAGCGCGATGTCTACTCGCTCTACGCCACGGTCCGTCAGGGCAACTCCGGCGGTCCGCTGCTGACGACGGACGGCAGGGTTTACGGCGTCATCTTCGCCCGCTCCCTGGACGACCCCGACACCGGCTACGCCCTGACCGTCGATGAGATCCGCGAGGACATCACCCTCGGCCGCAGCGCCAACCAGGAGGTCGACAGCCAGCGCTGTGCGCTGTAGACGGTGACGGGGAGAAGGGCGCGACAGACGGTCAGCCGCGGATGCCCCGACCGTGTGCCGGGCGGTCAGCCGGCGGGCCGGCCGGGCAAGCCGCGAGCGTGGCCGCCGGGGTCAGCCGCGGGTGTGTCGCAGCCGCGCGGACACCCAGCGGGCCCGACGCCTCAGGATGCGGGAGATGCCGACCCCCTGCCCGTAATGATCATGATCTCCGCCTCGGGGACCACCTGTGTCATGGGTGATCGGCCCACTGGCCGTGCGGCGGTTGCGTGCTGCGTCACCGTAGTCGTGCGTCCAGCCCATACCCCGACGTGTGCCCGTGGCCCATGGTCCGTAACCGTGCCGGACGCGGCCAATTGGCCTATGCGCCGGGCATTTGGCCGTTCGTAGGACAACCGTCCCCGGCGCATCCTGTAGAAGTCGACGATCGGACGGCCCGGCGGCCGGCGGCTTGCGGCGCACGGCTTCCGGAACGGGCCGGCGGCGTATGGTCACCGGTCCGGTTCGGGGTCCTTCAGCCAGTTGATGAGCTCCGTGGAGAAGGCCACCGGGTCCTCCTCGTGCGGGAAGTGGCCGAGACCGTCGAAGAGCCTCCAGCGGTAGGGGGCCTCCACATACTCGCCCGAGCCCGCCGCGCTGCGGGTCCGCATCGCGGGGTCCAGCGAGCCGTGCAGATGCAGCGTGGGCACCCGCACCGGTCGCTTCATCCGCCGGTTGAACTGGATGCCGTCCGGCCGCGCCATCGAGCGCACCATCCACCGGTACGGCTCGATCGAGCAGTGCGCCGTCGACGGGATGCACATCGCACGCCGGTACACCCCGAGCGCCTTCTCGTCCGGGGGCTGCGGACCCGACCACGTACGGATCAGTTCGCCCACCAAGGCGCCCTCGTCCGCCACGAGCTGACGCTCCGGAATCCATGGGCGCTGAAAGCCCCACACATACGACCCGGCACGGCTCTGTGCGAAGTCGGACAGCATCGCCGAACGCCACCGCCGCGGATGCGGCATCGAGGAGACCGCCAGTCGGCGCACCAGCTTGGGCCGCATCACCGCCGCGGTCCAGGCCAGATATCCGCCCAGGTCATGGCCGACGAGTGCCGCGTCCGGCTCCCCGAGGGAGCGGACGACCCCGGTGATGTCGAGCGCCAGGTTGGCGGGGTCGTAACCCCGGGGCGTACGGTCGCTGCCGCCCACGCCCCTGAGGTCCATCGCCACCGCGCGGAACCCCGCGTCGGCGAGCGCGGTCAGCTGATGCCGCCAGGTCCACCAGAACTGCGGGAAGCCGTGGAGCAGCAGCACCAGCGGCCCGTCGCCCAGCTCCGCGATATGGAAGCGGGCGCCGTTGGCCGCCACATCGCGGTGGGTCCACGGGCCGTCGATGCGTACGGGGCTGCCGGAGCCGCCTGAGCCGCCGGCACGGATGTCTGGGGCCGTCATGCTGTCGAGCGTCCCACATCCGGCGGAATGCGGCGCGGCTGCTCCGGAAGCGTCACACGACCGCCTTGTCCCGGGCCGGACGTGTGTGCGGCTTGACGGTCTGCAGGACGGCGGCCGTCTGCTTGGCCGACGCAATGGACTTCTCCGGCGGCTTGACCTTCTTGAACTTGGAGACGCCCAGCAGCGCGAGGCCCACGCCCAGCAGGATGTATGCGCCGCCCACGATCAGGAACGACCAGGCCAGGCCGAGGCCGAGATTGTGGATCCCGTACGCCGCCGCGAAGCTCAGCACGGGCAGCGCGAAGAGCACGAGCACCCCCGCGACGATGAACGCGAAGCCGCCGATCGCACCGCGTTTGACATCCTGGCGCAGCTCGGCCTTGGCCAGGGCGATCTCGTCGTGCACCAGCGCGGACATCTCCGCGGTCGCGGAGGCGACCAACTGTCCGAGGCTGCGGTCGGCGCCGGGTCCGCTGCCGTTGACGCCCGTCGTGCCCTGGGCGCTGCTGCCGGGGTCGCTCATCGCTGACTCCCTCTTCTCGCTCTTCTCGCGCTTCCCGATGTGTCTGACGTTGCCACGTTCTCGACTCCGGACCGCCTTCGGCTGCGAATCCGTCGCAGACGACTGCGAATCCGTGTCAGATCATGCCGGACTGTCGCCGCCGTCGCGCGACGCCCCCGCCACTTCCGCCATGCGGCGGTGCTCTGCGGCCTTCTCCTCGTAGATCGCCGCCATCCGCAGGTGGTACTCGGGATCGTCCTGCTCGTAGACGTCGGGGATGCCGTCGCGGTCCTCATCGCGGTCCTCTTCCGCGCACAGCGCCTGGTACCTGCGCACACGCACCTTGAGCAGCACGGTCGCGCAGACCGCGGCGATCAGCGAGCCGAACAGGACCGCGGCCTTGATCTCGTCGGTCATCACCGGATCGCCGGCGAAGGCCAGTTCGCCGATGAGGAGCGAGACGGTGAAGCCGATGCCCGCGAGTGTGGCGACGGCGAAGACATCGGGCCAGGCCAGCTCCTCGTTCAGCTGGGCCTTGGTGAAGCGCACGGTCAGCCAGGCGCCGCCGAAGATGCCGACCATCTTGCCGACCACCAGGCCGAGGACCACGCCGAGCGTCTCGGGCTGGGTGAAGACATCGGAGACCGCGCCGCCGGAGACGGAGACTCCCGCGGAGAACAGCGCGAACAGCGGCACCGCGAAGCCCGCCGAAAGGGGGCGCACCATGTGCTCGATGCGCTCGCCGGGCGAGTGCTCCTCGTCCTCGTGGCGGGTGCAGCGGAGCATCAGGCCCATGGCCACCCCGGCGATCGTGGCATGGACGCCGCTGTTGTACATCAGCCCCCAGATCACCAGGCCCAGCGGGACGTACACGTACCAGCCGCGCACACCCATGCGCAGCAGCAGCCAGAAGAGGCCCAGCCCGACGAGCGCGCCGCCCAGCGCCGCGAAGTTCAGGTCGCTGGTGAAGAAGATCGCGATGATCAGGATGGCGAGGAGGTCGTCGACGACCGCGAGGGTGAGCAGAAAGGCGCGCAGGGCGGACGGCAGTGAGGCGCCGATGACCGCGAGGACGGCGAGCGCGAAGGCGATGTCGGTGGCGGTCGGCACGGCCCAGCCGTCGGTCGAACCGCCGCCGATGCTGTTGACCAGCAGATAGACCAGCGCTGGGGCGGCCATACCGGCGATCGCGGCGACCACGGGGAGGGTGGCCGCCTTGGGGTCCCGCAGCTCTCCCGCGACCAGCTCGCGCTTGAGCTCGATGCCCGCGACGAAGAAGAAGACGGCCAGCAGACCGTCGGCGGCCCAGTGCTGGAGGGAGAGGTCGAGGCCGAGGGCGGACGGCCCTATGTGGAAGTCCCGTACGGACTGGTAGTCGTCGGCCAGAGGACTGTTCGCCCATATGAGGGCGATGATCGCCGCGATGAGCAGCAGCACGCCGCCGACGGTCTCGGCCCGTAGCGCGTCGGCGATGAAATTCCGCTCGGGAAGGGACAGACGTCCGAGGAACCTGCGGTCCGTCTGGCCGGCGGGACGATCGGTCTGGCCGGTGGGGGTCGGTGCGGGCACGTCGAAGGACCTCCGATGGTCGGGTGGGCAGGGGTGAAGCGCATGCCGACCAGACTTCCCGGCGCACCATTCGTCACATGCAGTTCTTCTAAGAGCGTCGTTGACGCGCGCTTACCTTACCCAAGCCCGCAAGGGTGTATCCGTGATCCTCACCATAGACACATAAGGGACATCCGGCGCGTCGGCCGGATGTCCCTTATGTGGTTCGGCTGGTCAGTCCTCGCTGGGGGCGCTCGGCAGCCTCGTCTGGATGAGGTCCATCACCGAGGAGTCCGTCAGGGTGGTGACATCACCGAGCTGGCGGTTCTCCGCGACATCGCGCAGCAGCCGGCGCATGATCTTCCCGGACCGGGTCTTCGGCAGTTCGGCGACCGGCAGGATCCGCTTGGGCTTGGCGATGGGGCCGAGCGTCGCTCCGACATGGTTGCGGAGATCGGCGACCAGGTCGGCGTCCTCGGCAGCGCTGCCGCGCAGAATGACGAAGGCGACGATCGCCTGACCGGTCGTCTCGTCCGCGGCGCCGACCACGGCGGCCTCGGCGACCTTGGGGTGCGAGACCAGCGCCGACTCGACCTCCGTGGTGGAGATGTTGTGGCCCGAGACCAGCATGACGTCGTCGACCCGGCCCAGCAGCCAGATGTCCCCGTCGTCGTCCTTCTTGGCGCCGTCGCCCGCGAAATACTTGCCCTCGAAGCGGGACCAGTAGGTGTCGACGAAGCGCTGGTCGTCGCCCCAGATCGTGCGGAGCATCGACGGCCACGGCTCGGTCAGCACCAGATAGCCGCCGCCCCCGTTGGGCACCTCGCGCGCCTCGTCGTCCACGACGGTCGCCGCGATGCCGGGCAGGGGGCGCTGCGCCGAACCGGGCTTGGTCTCGGTGACCCCCGGCAGCGGAGAGATCATCATCGCGCCGGTCTCGGTCTGCCACCAGGTGTCCACGATCGGGCAGTTCCCGCCGCCGATGTGCTCCCGATACCAGATCCAGGCCTCCGGGTTGATCGGCTCGCCCACCGACCCCAGGATGCGCAGGCTGGACAGGTCGAACTTGGCGGGGATGTCGTCGCCCCACTTCATGAAGGTGCGGATCGCGGTCGGCGCGGTGTAGAGGATGGTGACGCCGTACTTCTGCACGATCTCCCAGAACCTGCCCTGGTGGGGGGTGTCGGGCGTGCCCTCGTACATCACCTGTGTCGCACCGTTGGCCAGCGGCCCGTACACGATGTACGAGTGGCCGGTCACCCAGCCGACGTCGGCCGTGCACCAGTAGACGTCCGACTCCGGCTTGAGGTCGAAGACGGCGTGGTGGGTGTAGGCCGCCTGGGTGAGATAGCCGCCGGACGTGTGCAGGATGCCCTTCGGCTTTCCGGTGGTGCCGGAGGTGTAGAGGATGAAGAGCGGATGCTCCGCCTCGAAGGCCTCGGGGGTGTGCTCGGTGGACTGGCGGGAGACGATGTCGTCCCACCACACGTCCCGGCCCTCGGTGAACGCGGTGTCCTGGCCGGTGCGGCGGACGACGAGAACGTGCTCGACCTGGGGGCACTTGCTGACGGCCTCGTCGATCGCGGGCTTCAGCGCGGACGGCTTGCCGCGCCGGTAGCCGCCGTCCGCGGTGATGACCAGCTTGGCGTCGGCGTCCTGGATGCGGGAGGCGACGGCGTCGGCGGAGAAGCCGCCGAAGACCACCGAGTGGGCCGCGCCGATGCGGGCGCAGGCCAGCATGGCGACGGCGGCCTCGGGGATCATCGGCAGGTAGACGGCCACCCGGTCGCCCTTGCCGACGCCCAGCTCGGTGAGCGCGTTGGCCGCTTGGGCCACCTGGTCCCTCAGCTCCGCGTAGGTGATGGCACGGCTGTCACCCGGCTCGCCCTCGAAGTGGATGGCGACCCGGTCGCCATGGCCCGCCTCCACATGGCGGTCCGCGCAGTTGTACGCGACGTTCAGCCGGCCGTCCGCGAACCATTTCGCGAAGGGCGGGTTGGACCAGTCCAGGGTCTCGGTCGGCTCGACGGCCCATGTGAGCCGCCGCGCCTGCTCGGCCCAGAAGCCGAGCCGATCCGCCGTGGCCCGCTCATACGCCTCCGCCGTCACATTGGCGTGCGCGGCCATCTCGGCCGGCGGGGTGAATCGGCGCTCTTCGCGAAGAAGATTGGCCAGGCTCTCGTTGCTCACGACATCTCCCTTTCCCAGGGCGTCCTCTGTACCTATGTGTCCCAGGCCATAGCTCATCAGCCGACGGCCCGGGTGACAAGAGCCATCTGGAAATTGGTGTAGACCTATGCGGCCAGTTTTCGCCGCATGTAGGAATCCGCTGCCATGGGTGCGCTGAGCCCGGGGTTCCTCCTTCCCAGGGTGGCGAGGGAGGAGGAACCACCCGTTCCCACGGACGGACCGGGCCGGCGGTTCACCGGCCGGTCGGTTCACGGGGCCGGTCGGTTCACGGGGCCGGTCGGTTCACAGGGAGGCGTGGCTCGGACGGGGAACTCCTCCAGCGGAGCGTGCGGCCCTTCGGCCGCGCGAGGGGCCCCGGAGGACCGGGAGGTGGTCCGGGAGGTAGTCCGGGAGAACCGGGAGATGAGAGAGCTCCGGGAAACCAGAGGGCTCCGGGAGGCCGGGGAGCTCCGGGACGTCATGGCGGCCCCGGACACCGGCAGGGCCGAGACCGCGGGGTCGACGCGGTGGAACACCGCGCCGCTGTTCAGCCCCTCCCCCTCTCCGTCGTCGCCCGGGCTGCTCTGTCGCCCCGCTCCGCCTTCGCCGTCCGTCAGGAGATACGCCTGGGCCTCTCCCACGTGGAAGTACATCCCGTGCAGTTCGAGGGTGCCCTCCGCGAGCCGACGAGCCACGGACTCATGCGCGCGCAGATGCTCGAGCTGCTGCACCACATTCGTCAGACACAGCTGCTCGACCGCATCGGTGGGCAGCCTTCCGGCGATGCGCACCCAGGTGCGGTTTTCGCCGTTCAGCCGCTCCAGGCTCGGGCGGCCATGCCGGAGCCAGCGCTGCAAGGGGGTCTGTACGCCGGCTTCTCCGTCCGGCGTACCGCTCAGCAGTGCCTGCATCGCCCCGCAGCCGGAGTGCCCGCAGACCGTGATCGAGTCCACCTTCAGCACCTCGACCGCGTACTCGATCGCAGCGCCGACCGAGTCGTCGCCGCTCTCCTCGCCGGGCGGGGGCACGAGGTTGCCCACGTTCCGCACGGTGAACAGGTCGCCCGGGCCGCTGGCCGTGATCATGCTGGTGACGAGCCGGGAGTCCGCGCAGGTGAGGAAGAGCTGGGAGGGGCGCTGCCCCTCGCGCGCCAGCCGGGCCAGCTCGTCCCGCACCAGCGGGGCCGTGTTGCGCTGGAAGGAGCTGAGGCCGCTGGCCAGTTGGTGTACGGTCGGCGACTCTCGCTCGGCCGCAGCCTGGGCGCCGCTTCCGCAGTAGTGGTTGCGCCACGGCGTCCAGGGGCGGCAGCAGCCGTGTGTCTCCGACGCAGGCTCGCTGATCCGGCTGCCCGCCCTGCCGGTGAACTCCACCGTCCCGCCCTGTGCGATGTGCGCGGTCTGCCAGTCGTGCAGGGCTTCATGGGCGGCGTGGTCCATGAAGGAGCCGTCCAGTTCGACGAGGCAGTCCGCGCCGAACGGCACCTGGCCCAGCATCCGGCTCAGCCGGGGCACGGCCAGGAACGTCAGCTGCCCGCGCACCCGCACCCGGTGCACGCCCCCCTGCTCCTCGACGGTGATCCGCGTCCTGGTCAGCCGGTGCAGCGCCACGATGACCGCCACCGCGATCCCGATGGCGACGCCTTCCAGGACGCCGGTGAGCACCACTCCGGTCAGCGTCGCCGCGTACACCAGCGCTTCGCGATTCCGCTTGACGCTGCGCACATGGGTGATGTTGACCATCTGCACGCCGACGACCATCACCAGCGCCGCCAGGGCGGCCAGTGGGATCAGATCGAGCACGGGCACCAACAGCAGTGCGGCGACCACGACCCACAGGCCGTGCAGGATCGTCGAGTTGCGGCTGACCGCGCCGACGGCGACATTGGCGGTGCTGCGCACGGCGACGCCGGTGACCGGCAGTCCGCCGAGGGCCCCCGAGACCACGTTGCCCGCTCCCTGGCCGGCCAGTTCACGGTCGAGACGGGCGCGCGGAATGTGAACGTCCGGCGTTTTGCGTGCGGCGGTCAGCTTGTCGACGGCGACCGCGGACAGCAGTGACTCCACGCTGCCGACGAGGGTGATGGTGAGCACGGCCGCGATCAGGCCGAGTACGGGTCCCTCGGGCATCTCGGGCAGGGCGTGGCTGCTCCAGGACGGCAGGTCGACGCGGGGCAGGCGCAGCCCGGCAACTGTGGCGAGCACGGTCGCGCCCGCCACCGCGGCGAGAGCCGCGGGAAGCTTCCGCACGAGCTCCCCCGTCCGCCCTGGAATCCGCGGCCACAGCAGCAGCACCGCCACGGTGAGCGCGCTGACGGACAGGGCTGCGGGATGCAGGTCGGCCAACTGGGCAGGCAGCCCTTGGACGTTGGCGACGGCGGAGCTCTGGGGGCTGCCGCCGAGCACGATGTGCAGCTGCGCGAGGGCGATGGTGACGCCGATGCCGCCGAGCATGCCGTGCACGATCGCCGGGCTGACGGCGAGGGCGGAGCGGGCCACCCGCAGGGCGGCCAGGCCGAGTTGAGCCAGTCCGGCGACCGCGGTGATGGCGCAGGTGGCGCGCCAGCCGTACCGCTGGATCAGATCGGCGGTGACGACGGTCAGACCGGCTGCGGGGCCGCTGACCTGGAGCGGCGCCCCGCCCAGCCGCCCGACGACGATGCCGCCGACCGCCGCCGCGACCAGCCCGGCCTGGAGCGGCGCCCCGGTGGCGAGCGCGATGCCGAGGGACAGCGGCAGGGCGATCAGGAAGACGGAGATGGAGGCGGACAGATCGGCGCCCGCAACGGGGAAGCAGAAGCGGCGGCCGCCGGGTGGTCGCGAGCCGGGCGGGCTGTGCGGCCGTCGTGGAGAGCGGGGGCTCCGGCCGAGGCGGGATCGTCGGGGTGGTGTGCGAGAAGCGTCGTCGTCGGTGCGGATGGGGACGCAGGCGGACATGTTCCCGTCTCCTCCGGGGCTGCGCGGTCGCGGAATGTGGGGTCGCGGCCGTGTGTCACGGCGTGTAGCGGCGGGATTCTCAACTCTCGGTAAATTGATCGTAATGCAGAGTAAAGATTGAGGCATCATTTTCGGGGCAAACAGGGCAAGCTTTCACTCGTTCCGGTGATAAGTGATCTGATCGCGCCCCGTCTTCCTGCTTCTCCGCGGCCCTCGATGCGACGTTGGCGTGCCATCCGTCCTGTCGTACAGGCGGATAGTCGTACTGCCGGATCTTCTTTCGGCGTGCTTCCGTGCGGCGCGCCGCACGGCGCCGTCCGGTCAGCGGAAGAGCGAGGAAATGAGGTGGGCGGATGAAGGCCGCCACGAGCAGGATCGCCGTCGGCGTGCTCGCCGCGGCGCTGACCGCAGGACTTGCCGGCTGCGCCGACCCCGGCTCGGACTCCGCGGACTCGGACCCGCGGGCGGGCGCGAAGCAGGGAGGCGCCGAGAAGCAGGGCGCCGCCGGCCCGAAGAACGCGGTACGGCTGATCGGCGACGGCTCCACGGCGGTCACGGGGCCGCAGCCGGGGCTGCTCAAGCCGGAGCGCCTGAAGCCGGGTCAGACTCCGCCGCAGTTCGTGGTGTTCTCCTGGGACGGCTCCGGTGAGGACGGTCAGAAGCTCTTCTCGCACTTCCGCTCGGTGGGCAGGAAGTACGGCGCGACCATGACGTACTTCCTGAGCGGCGTCTATCTGCTGCCCGAGGAGAAGGCCACGCTCTACGACCCGCCGAAGCATGCGGCCGGCCGCTCCGACATCGGCTTCAACGACACCGGGGGAATCCGGGACACGGTGCGTGAGCTGCGCGGCGCCTGGCTCGAAGGCAACGAGATCGGCACCCACTTCAACGGTCACTTCTGCGGTGCCGACGGCGGCGTGGGCACCTGGTCCGTCGAGGAGTGGAAGAGCGAGATCGGGCAGGCCAAGTCCTTTGTGAAGAACTGGAAGACGAACGCCGGGCTGAAGGGCGAGAAGCCCCTTCCCTTCGACTACGACGAGGAGCTCATCGGCGGGCGCACTCCCTGCCTGGAGGGGCGCGACAACTTTGTGCGCGCCGCCGGCGAGCTGGGCTTCCGCTATGACACGAGCGGCATCAACAACCAGCTCTGGCCCGACAAGGACAAGGGCCTGTGGGATCTGTCCCTGCAGCTTGTGCCGGTGCCCGGCCGACAGTTCGAGACGCTCTCCATGGACTACAACTTCATGGTCAACCAGTCCGGGACCGTCAACGGCGACCCCGCAATGCACCGGTACTGGGGCAACCAGATGCGCGACGGCCTGCTGCAGGCCTTCGACCGGGCCTATGCGGGCAACCGGGCTCCGCTGATCATCGGCAACCACTTCGAGTCGTGGAACGGCGGCACGTATATGCGCGCCGTCGAGGAGACCATTGCGACCGTCTGTGTGAAGTCGGACGTGCGGTGCGTGTCCTTCCGCCAGCTCGCCGACTGGCTGGACGCCCAGGACCCCAAGGTCCTTGGGAAACTGCGGGCGCTGAAGGTGGGCCAGGCCCCGGAGGGCGGCTGGACGGCCTATCTTGCCGCCCAGCCGGCTGCCCCGTCCGGGCCCGCCTCCCCGTCGGCCGCGGCGGAGGGCTCCGCTCAGGCGGGCTGAGGGGTGTCGATCCGCGAGGCGCCCTCGCGAGGGGCGTGCTCGACCGGGGGCGACTCGCCCAGTACGAAGCCGGGGTCGACCTGGGCGGCCAGGTCGACCCCGGCCCTCTCGTTCCCCCAGCTCTCGGCGTTCTTGAGATGGAAGTGCACCATCTGGCGGGTGTAGCGCTCCCAGTCCCGCCCGGCATACGACTCGCAGGCCGTGTGGCCCAGTGTCTCCAGGGCCGTGCGGATCTCCTGCTCCAGCAGCCCGAAGCGGGCGGGACGGCCCTTCTCCATAGCCCGGACCCACTCGGAGTGTGCGAAGACGGTGAGCAGGTCGTCGCCCGTCTCTTCACGCAGAAACGACACATCGTCCCGGCCCTGCGCCTTGTTCCCGACGACCCGCAGCGCGACGCCAAAGTCCCGTGCGTACTCCTTGTACTGGCGGTAGACGGAAACGCCCCTGCGGGTCGGCTCGGCCACCAGGAAGGTCATGTCGAAGCGGGTGAACATCCCGGAGGCGAAGGAGTCGGCGCCCGCGGTCATATCGACGACCACGTACTCGTCCGGGCCGTCGACGAGGTGGTTGAGGAAGAGTTCGACCGCCCCGACCTTGGAGTGGTAGCAGGAGACCCCGAGGTCGGACTCGGCGAAGGGGCCCGTGGCCATCAGCCGGATCTCGCCGCCGTCCAGGCGCACCCGGCGGGCGCAGGCCTCGTAGACGGGGTTGCTCTCACCCACCCGCAGCAGCCGGGATCCCGTTCCCGGCGGAGTCGTCTTGATCATCGTCTCGGCGGAGGCGATGCGCGGATTGGAGCCCCGCAGATAGTCCTTGATCAGCGGCAGATGGGAGCCCATGGCCGGGAGCGCGGCGGCCTCCGCGTCATCGAGCCCGAGCGCTGCCCCCAGGTGCTGGTTGATGTCGGCGTCCACCGCGATGACGGAAGCCTGACGGGCGGCCAGATGGCGGATGAAGAGCGAGGACAGCGTGGTCTTCCCGCTGCCGCCCTTCCCTACGAAAGCGATCTTCATGTTCACCTAGCGTAGTGGTCTGCTTCCGAAGGGTGGTCGTGTCGAGTGAAGAAGACCACTCCAAGGTGGGGCGCAAGCCTCGGGCGCGTAGCCTCGCGGCTATGAGTACGCATGCCTCGCCGGCCTCTCCCGGCCCCGCTGCCGATCCTCTCGTCACGCTGGCCGGTCTCGCGGGCGTCTCCGACTCGGTGGACGCGGTGCGCACGGCGGTCGACCGGATCTACGGGCACCGGGTGATGCGACGCCGCAGCAACGAGATCATTTCTGAGGCGGCGCTGCGCGGAGCCCGTGCTTCCGCCGCGCTCTCGGGCGCGGACTGGGCCCTTGAAGAGGTCCGCAGGCGTACGGACTTCGGCGGGGAACCCGAGGCGCGGACGGTGGGAGCCGCCCTGCGGCTGACGGCGGAAGCCGGCCAGCTGCTGTCCATCTGGCGGCAGTCCCCGCTGCGCGTGCTGGCGCGGCTGCACCTGGTCGCCGCGGGCGGGGCGGTGGCGGACGAGACGGTCGGCCGGCCCAGGCTCGCGGGCGAAGGCGTCGACGAACCGCTGATCGAGGCGCCTCTGCCGGACGCCGGCGAACTCGCCGGCCGACTGGACGGGCTGGCGGAGCTGATCGTGGCGGGCAGCTCAGCGCCCGCCCTGGTGACCGCTGCCGTCGTGCACGGCGAACTGCTGGCGCTGCGCCCCTTCGCTTCGCACAACGGCTTGGTGGCGCGGACGGCCGAGCGCATCGTCCTGGTGGGCAGCGGGCTGGACCCCAAGGCCGTCTGCCCGGCCGAGGTCGGACATGCGGAACTGGGGCGTGCGGCCTATCTCGCCGCGTTCGACGGGTATCTGTCGGGGACGCCGGAGGGGATGGCCGCATGGATCGCGCACTGCGGGCGCGCGGTGGAACTGGGCGTCCGCGAGACGACGGCGGTCTGTGAAGCGCTCCAGCGGGGGGCCGCCTGAACGACCGGCGTCGGCGGCCGGGGAACTCGGAGCCGTGTGCAAGCGCTGGACGACGCGTACAAAGGGCTGCGGCGGTACCGGAAGTGGTACCGCCGCTGGCATGTCCACCGAGTTACCAAGCGTCCTCGAAAATGTGCCCATCAGGTCGGGAACTTCTGCCCGTCACCTGGTGCGGCTGGCCCGTAATCGACGGGTCGACGTCGCGTGGGTGCTCAGTTTTCATGCTCCGGTCCGTGGGGCCTTGCGTTAAAAGATGATCCTTTCGGATGTCCTTGGTCTCGCGGGCCGTTGACTCCTTTGTACTCCAGGGGGCGGGCAAGCGGAACCCCTGGCTGCACTTCTTTACTTTTGGGTTCAAACGCGCGTGAAATGCTCGGCGAACCGCTCCGGCGCCCTGCCGGTCAGTCCCTCCGGCGTGTTCACGGCGTCCGCCGAGCGGCCGACTGCCTTTTCCGCCACCCGGCCGGCGAACTCCCGCACCCGGTTCACCGTCCTGCTGTGCGCGGCGGAGCGGCGGCGGCTCGCATACCAGACCAGGCCCGCGGTCGCCGCCGCCGCTCCGACCGCGGCGGCGGCGACCAGAGCGGGCCTCGGCGGCATGGACAGGGCGGGCACTCGCTGTTTCAGTCGTACGGGACGGTGGAAGTCCAGAATCGGCCAATCACGTGCAACGGCCTCCCGGCGCAGTGCGCGGTCCGGATTGACGGCATACGGATGGCCCACGGACTCCAGCATCGGCAGATCGGTCGCCGAATCGCTGTAGGCATAGCAGCGAGCCAGATCGTATCCCTCCGACTCGGCAAGCTCCTTGACCGCTTCGGCCTTGGTCGGGCCGTAGGCGTAGTACTCCACCTCGCCGGTGAAGCACCCGTCCTCGCCCACCACCATCCGGGTGGCCACCACCCGGTCCGCGCCGAGCATCTCGCCGATCGGCTCGACGACCTCGGCGCCGGAGGTGGAGACGATGACGACGTCGCGCCCCGCGGTGTGGTGCTCTTCGATGAGGGATGCGGCCTCGTCGTAGATGATCGGGTCGATCAGATCGTGCAGTGTCTCGGCGACGAGCTGTTTGACCTGCTCGACGTTCCAGCCCTTGCAGAGCGAGGAGAGGTACTCCCGCATCCGCTCCATCTGGTCGTGGTCGGCGCCCCCGACGAGATAAACGAACTGGACGTAGGCGGTCCGCAGGACGGCACGCCGGTTGATCAGCCCGCCTTGGTAGAAGGACTTGCTGAAGGTCAGCGTCGACGACTTCGCAATGACCGTCTTGTCCAGGTCAAAGAAGGCTGCTGTGCGCGGCAAGGAGTGGTTTTCCACGAGCTTGAGCATAGGTGCCCGCCATTCGGCGTACGCTGGGGCGCGTGGGTTTGCCTGAGAAGGCTCTCGGGTACACCATGGAAGTCACGGATCGTTCGCGACCGTGCTAACCCGGACCGGCTCCTCCCCCCCCGAGTCGGCCGGAGAGACGACCCCCGCTCTCCCCCCCGGCGGGGGTCGTCGCATGTCCGGGGGCGTTTCTCCGTTCGCTCGATGATCGGCTCCGACTGTCGGCCCGATGTGCCGCCTCTGTCGGACGGGGCGCAGCCATGCCCATATTCGTCACTGTGGGTAGTCGTGAGGGTGCTCTCCGGGAGTCACTGGTTTGGGCTACGGAGATATTCACAAGTGGCCAGTTGTCCACAGTTTTTCAGCAAGATCCACACGATTTCCCGGTGCGCTGCACGGTGATTCCGCCCGCGAAGTTCGCGGACTGAAGGAATCCACATCTCGCGGTGAAGCGAGGGCGCAGGAGGAGGCGTAGCGATCATGGCTGGATCCATCGCATCGGACATGCGGCAGACCGCCGAAGGGCGGCGCGACGGCCCGCTGATCATCACCGAGGATCTGGAGCTGCTCGACGATCTGCTGCGGCTGTGCGCCGCCGCGGGAGCCGAACCGGAGGTCTGTCACTGTCTGCCCGAGCGTGGGGGCGGCTGGACGAGTGCTCCTCTGGTGCTGGTCGGCGACGACGCCGCTGCGCGCTGCCGTGGGGCGACACGCAGAAGCGGGGTGCTCCTCGTCGGGCGGGACCAGGACGACCCGGACGTCTGGCGGCGGGCGGTGGAGATCGGGGCGGACTGCGTGCTGCGGCTGCCGGACGCGGAGGGCTGGCTCGTGGACCGCATCGCCGACGCCACGGAAGGGGTCGGTCGGCAGGCCCTGACCGTCGGAGTGATCGGCGGGCGCGGCGGCGCCGGGGCGTCGACACTGGCCTGCGCCCTGGCGGTGACCGCGGCGCGCTCGGGCAGCGGCACCATGCTCGTCGACGCGGACCCGCTGGGCGGAGGCCTCGATGTGCTGCTGGGCGGCGAGCAGGCGGAAGGCAGGCGATGGCCGGATTTCGCGGCATCCAAAGGACGGGTGGCAGGCGGCGCGTTGGAGGAGTCGCTTCCGCAACTGCATCGGCTGAGGGTGCTCAGCTGGGATCGCGGCGACTCCGTGGTGATCCCTCCGGAGGCCATGCGCTCCGTCCTCGCCGCGGCGCGCAGGCGGGGCGGCGTCGTGGTCGTAGACCTGCCGCGCCGGGTCGACGAAGGCGTGGCGGAGGCACTCGCCCAGCTGGACCTCGGGCTGCTGGTCGTACCGGGCGAACTGCGTGCGGTCGCCGCGGCGAACAGGGTGGCGTCGGCGGTCGGCATGGTGCTCCAGGACCTGCGCGCCGTGGTCCGCGGGCCGTATGCCTCCGGGCTGGACGAGCAGTGGGTCGCCGGCGCCCTGGGGCTTCCCCTCGCCGGTGAACTGCCCTTCGAAGACGGGCTGCTGGCGGCGCAGGAAAACGGCACACCGCCGGGGGCGAGCCCCCGCGGCCCGCTGGCCCGGTTCTGCTCGGCCTTCTGGGAGCGCGCGCTGGCGGGGGACGGCATGAGGGGAGAGGACGTCTCATGACCGCGGGACTGCTCGACGAGGTGCGCAGGCAGCTGGCAGAGAGCGGGGCCGAACCCACCCCCGCGCGGGTGGCGGCTGCGCTGAGAGCTCAGGGCCGGCTCCTCGGGGACGCGGAAGTGCTCGGCGGCACCGAGCGGCTCCGCTGTGAACTGGTCGGCACGGGACCGCTCGAACCGCTGCTGGCCGACCCCCGGGTGACGGATGTGCTGGTGTCCGGACCGGATCGGGTGTGGGTGGACCGCGGCCGCGGACTGGAGCTGACGGAGGTGACCTTCGAGGACGCGGGCTCGGTCCGCAGACTGGCGCAGCGTCTCGCCGCCGTGGCGGAGCGGCGGCTGGACGACGCGCGGCCGTGGGTGGACGCCCGGCTGCCGGGCGGGACGCGCATGCACGCGGTGATCCCTCCGGTGGCGGTGGGATCGACCTGCCTGTCGCTGCGGGTGGTCCGGCCCCGCGCCTTCTCGATGGCGGAACTCGTCGCGGCGGGAACCGTTCCGCCCGGCGGGGACGTCGTGCTGCGCGCGCTGGTCGAGGCCCGGCTGTCGTTCCTCATCGGCGGCGGCACGGGCTCGGGGAAGACCACCCTGCTCTCCAGCCTGCTTGGAATGGTGGGCGAGCGGGAGCGGATCGTGCTCGCGGAGGACTCGGCGGAGCTGCGCCCCGATCACCCGCACGTGGTCCGGCTGGAGACGCGCACGGCCAACCAGGAGGGCGCGGGTCTGGTGACGCTTCGGGACCTGGTGCGGCAGGCGCTGCGGATGCGGCCGGACCGGCTGGTGGTGGGCGAGGTGCGCGGCTCGGAGGTGTCCGACCTCCTGGCCGCTCTGAACACCGGTCACGAGGGCGGCTGCGGGACAGTGCACGCCAATGCCGCGGGGGACGTTCCACCGCGGCTGGAGGCGCTGGGGGCGGCCGCGGGGCTGGACAGGGCCGCGTTGCACAGCCAGTTGGCGGCTGCGCTGAAGGTGGTGATCCATCTCGTACGGGACAGGAGCGGGCGTCGGCGGATCGCTGAGGTGCATGTCCTCGAGCGGGACCGGGACGGCTTCGTGGTGACCGTCCCCGCGCTGCGGTGGGGCGAGGACGGCTTCATCCGCGCACAGGGCTGGGAGCGGCTGCGGTCACTGGCCGGGGGTGCGCTGTGAGGGGAGACGAGCCGATGTACGCGGCCGCGCTGTGTGCGGGGGCGGCGGCGTGGCTGATGGCCGGAGGGGAGCAGGGGCTGCGCAGGGGCAGGCTGCTGCTCGCGGGCGGGGGTGCGGTGGCGTCGTCGCGAGACGGGGCGGCGGACCGCGTGCGGTCGGCGGCGCGGCGGTTGCGGCGGCGGGCGGGCGCGCGGCGGGAGTGGTGGTGTGTGCCCGCGGCGCTGGCGGTGGCCGTGCTGGGCGGGTCGCTGCTGCCGCTGATCGCGGGAGCGGTGGCCGTTCCGCTGCTGGGCCGCCGGTTGCGGGCGGCGGAGCACGCGAGGGAGCGGGAGCGCAGGGCGCAGGGCGTCGTCTCACTGTGCGGCGCCGTTGTGGGGGAGCTGAGAGCGGGACTGCAGCCGGGGCCTGCGCTGGCCTCCGCGGTGCGGTCCACCGGAGCGCTGGGCGGCGCGGAGACCGCGGTGCTGGCAGCCGCGCGCTTCGGTGGCGATGTGCCGGGAGCGCTGCGGGAGGCGGCCCGGGAGCCCGGGGCGGAGGGACTCGCGGGGATGGCGGCTTGCTGGCGGGTGTCCGTGGACGGCGGTGCGGGTCTTGCGGAGGGGCTTGACCGGCTTGAGTCGGCGCTACGGGCCCGCCGCGACCAACGGGAGGAGCTGCGGGCCCAGTTGGCGGGTGCCTGGTCGACCGTCCTGCTGCTGGCGCTGCTTCCGGCAGCGGGTCTGGCGATGGGCACGGCACTCGGCGCCGAGCCGCTGCGGGTGCTGCTGCATACGCCTGCGGGCCTTGGCTGCCTGGCCGCCGGCGGGCTGCTGGAGAGCGCCGGTCTGTACTGGGCCGGCCGGATCGTACGCCGGGGGGAGCCGGTATGAGCGTTGGCACGGTCGGCGTTCCGCTGGACCCTGCGCGGCTGGACGCCCTCCGTGGACTCGCGGTGCCGGCGTCTGCCCTCGCGGCCTTGGCCCTGCTCGCCCTGATGGCGTCCGCCCACCGCCGTGAGCGCCGGACGAGGAACCGGGCCGAGGCCCTGCTGGCCGCCCGGGGCGGCCAGCAGGCGGGCCGACGACGGCGATGGCGCGTGCCGGCCGTGTGGGCACGGGGGTGGGCGGGGCCCTTGGGGGCCCTGGTTGCCGGGTGGGTGCTGATCGGCGGGGTCGCCGGCGCGTCGGCCGGGCTCGCAGCGGCCTATGCGGTGCGGCGGTGGCAGTCGGCCCGTGCGAAGGACTCGACGCGCGCCGCCGCGGACGGCATGGATGGCGCGGGCGGTGCGGACGCCCGGGAGGCCATGTGGCAGCTCCCTCTGGCGGCGGACCTCCTGGCAGCCTGTCTCTCCGCCGGAGCGGCGCCCCGTGACGCCGCGGAGGCGGTCGGAGAGGCCCTCTCCGGGCCTGTGGGCGGCCGACTGGTGCGGACCGCCGCGGAACTGCGGCTCGGAGGTGAACCTGCCGGGGCATGGGCCCGGTTCGGCCGGATACCGGGAGCCGAGCCGCTGGCCCGCTGCCTGGAGCGGGCGGACCGCACCGGCGCGCCGGCGGCGGGGCCGGTCGCCCGGCTGGCCGATCGCCTGCGGGCGGATCAGGCCCGGCTGGTCACGGCTCGCGGCCGTAAGGCTCAGGTGCTGATCACCGCACCGGTGGGGCTGTGCTTTCTGCCGGCCTTCCTCGCGGTCGGCGTGGCCCCGGTGGTGATCGGCCTGGCGGACGGACTGCTCGGCGGCGGCTGACGGCGTGTCATGCGCGCGGGCTGCAGCAGGCGACAACAGACAAGACATCCGAGACGACCTCTGGGAGGCAGACATGGTGAGGACAACACAGGAGATGACGCAGGAGACGACACCGAACGCGACGCGGGGCCGCATGCGGTGGACGCGGCGGGTGCGAGAGCGACTGTGTGCCCTGCGGGGTGACCAGACGACGCGGGACGCCGGGATGACGACCTCCGGTGTCGCGGCAGACGCCGTGTCCCCCGTGTGTGTGTCGCTTTACGTGGGACCGGAGCCCCGAGGCGCCAACCCGCCATGGAGGATCAAGGTGTCTCATTCCTTCGCTGATCTGTGACTTAGATCACGCTCTTCGCGACAGGGCCAGCTGTTCGATGTCCACTGGCTGATTCGGTGGTCGATCACGCTGACAGGACCTCGAACTATACGGCGACAGGTGCACTCGGCGTGGAGCGGACGCCGAACGTCGAGTGCTGGGCTACTCGTCCTCGTCGTCGATCGGTTCAGTGATCCACTCCGAAGGTACGAGGGCCTGGCTGTTGCTGTAGCGCCAGCGCTCGACGACGTGGTCCCGGAAGAGCGGGTCGGCCAGGTCGGCGTGCTCGACGACGATGACCTGGAGCGCGCCGTCGAGTGCCTGGACGGTGTCGTTGATGATGCGGTAGATATTCAGCAGGTGGCTGAGGTCGGTCCCCTGGGGTGTGGGCTCGCCGGTGTAGTCGGGCGGGAAGTACACCTGGGACGGCTGGTCGAGGATCAGCGTCCGAGGAACGGGTCCGCGGTGCTCGCTGAACCACTCGTGCAGGCTCAGCAGCGTGGCGACGTGGTAGCCCAGGTGGTTCTCGGCGCTGCCCATGTCGGCGAGCCGGACTGGACCGTCGGCCGTGTCGGCGACGACAGTCAGCCGGTTGACGTCGAGGCGGATGGGTGCGTCCGAGTGGTCGAGCTCCAGTGATGCAGCCTTGGTGCGGATGTTCTGGCTGATCAGGGACAGGTAACTGGTGAGCCGGTCGCCCTGGGTGTCGTCACTCAGGAGCTCTTCCAGCTCAGCGATCTGTCGCTGGAGGTCGTCGCGGCGGTCTTCGACCTGCGGGGCACTCACATGCTGGGCGGTGGTGTCGAGGTAAAGGCTGATACGACCGCGCACATGGGCGGCCCGCTGCGACTGGTCCGGCTCTTGCTGCAGCGCGCGCAGCCCGGCGCTGATCTCGTTAATCTCGTCCTGGCTGCCGGAGAGCGCCGCGCGCAGTTGCTGCAACTGCTCCTCCTCCAGGGCCATCTGGCGTTGCAGGGCGGGCGTGTCGCTGCCGATCACCTGCAGATCGCCGTCGAGGCGTTCGAGGTCGTGCATGATCGTCGCCACCG
This sequence comes from Streptomyces chengmaiensis, assembly GCF_029846775.1. Lineage (NCBI taxonomy): Bacteria > Bacillati > Actinomycetota > Actinomycetes > Kitasatosporales > Streptomycetaceae > Streptomyces > Streptomyces chengmaiensis. The sequence goes on along the minus strand of NZ_JARWBG010000002.1, from coordinate 164,463 downwards.
TGGTGTTGGCCGAGGCGATCGGGCTTTCGCACACCGGGCACTGGGCGGCCTGGGAGGTGTCCGGGGACAGCCGCATCAACCCGAGAGACGCGAGACGCCGGCGCTGCTCTCTCGCCTCGCCCGCAAAGTCGTCATTCTCCTCGACCGCGCGCTTGAGGTCGGCGATGCGGGCCCGGGACCGCCCAACGGCGCGACGGAGTTGGGCGCGCCGGCCGATGGCTGCGGCCAACGGGTCGCCGTCGTTGTCCGGTCGGGACTCCAGCTCCTGCCGGATGCTGCCTTCCAAGGCCAACCGCAGAAGGCCAAGGACCTCCTCGGCCGTCGGCTCGCTGTCGCGGTGCGGTAGAAGCCCTGCCTCGACCGCCTCGGTGAGCAGTGCTCGGGCCTGGCCCGACGCTGGGCCGAGGTCGCGGGCCTGGGCGAGTTTGGCTTCAAGGTCGGAAAGGTCCCGGCGCAGGAGCCGCAGCCGGTTGTGCAGCGCTGCCTGTTCGGGGTCGACGGCGCCAAGGAAGTACGGGATCACACCCCGGATGGTGTTCGGCCGCCACTCCTCACCTTGGGAGTGGAACAGCAGGTCGGGGTTGGCGACCTCGTTCTGCGCCTGGAAGCAGAAGTAGAGCGCGTGGCGGATCGACGGAGCGATGGTCTGTGCGCGGGCGACCGCGGGAACCTTGACGGTGCGGTCGATGCCGCAGAAGTCGCTGAGGATGTCCTTGGCGGTGTCCAGGGGCGTCGCGAAGGTCAGCTCTTCCAGCGGGAGAGGAGGGGTCTCCGGGGCCTGGGACAGGACACACAGCACGGTGCTCACGGCGTTCCCCGGCTCCGGGGCGCGCCGGGCGACGAAGAGCTGCTGGCCGGGCTTCGCCAGGGTGACGGCGTAGGCGCCCACGTACTTGCGGACCTTGCCGGCCTTGACGGGGTAGTCGGAGCTGGCCAGGCAGTAGTCGATGATCGTCAGCAGCGCGCTCTTTCCGCGCCGGGAGTCGCCCGTGACGATGTTCAGAGTGCCGGTGCGGAACGGGACCGTGCGGACCTGTCCGGGCTGCTTGCCGTAGACGGTGACCGCTTGGATCTGAAAGGTCACGCTTGGACTCCCAGGAGCGTCAGGACGGTGCTGATGCTGCCGGTGCTGGGCAGCCAGCGCCCGAGTTGGTGGGCGGCCTTTTGGATCGCGGTGTTCTGTTCGGGGCCGTCCTGGAGGGCCGTCACGGCCCGTGGCTTCACTATCAGCCCGGAGCCCTGAAGCCTGAGCACATCGCTCTGAAGGGCGAAGAGCAAGCCTGGTCGCACGACGGCGGCGAGGGCGGCGGCGTTGAGACCCATGGCCACGCGCACGGCCTCGTTCTCGTCGAGCCAGTTCATCAGCCCGGTGCGGATGGTGGCGGGAAGCGCCGTCCGGATGGACGGCTGGAGGGCCATGACCGCGGCGGTCACTGCGACTGGAAGCGGGCAGGCGGAGCGGTACTGCTTCTCGTAACCCTGCACAACTCGGACGCACACGAGTGCTGTGAAGGCCGGGTTGAACAGGGCGCGCTCCTCGCGGCTGAGGTCACGCTCGGCCATCAGCGGCTCCCGCCGGCTCCAGCAGAGCCGCCAGCCGGGCGCTGAAGTCCGGATGCCACCCGACCCGCAGCTCGTCCGCGAGCATCTGGTACGACCCCTTGACGACGAACACCTCTTCGCAGCCGGTGCGGATGCGAAGCCGGGCCTCCCGGTCGACCCACCTGTAGATCAGCTTGGCCTCACGCTTCATCTCTTCCTCGGTGGCTTCATCACCGAGGTCTTCACGCATCTCTGCGAAGCGCGACTGCCACTCCTCCACGAGCCTGCGCTCATACGCGCCGATCTCGCCGGCACGCAGCAGGTTCTCGTTCGCCCAGCGGGAGCGCTGAGCAAAGGCCCTCACCCAGTCGCGAACCGCGTAGCCGACTCGCTCCGCGCCCACGTCGATCAGCCGGAGCTGATGCACGAATACCTTGTCGGCGGCATCGGCAGCGGCGGGGGCAGCAGCCGTGAGCGCGGCGATATCAGGGTCGATCGGCAGATTGTGCTCACCGATCTGATTGCGCAGGTCGTTGAACAGCTCGTCGAACTCGGCGCCGGTCACCGGGGCTGATCCCGGGAAGCTCATCTGGACGGACGCCCGCTCGAAGAACCAGCCCTCAAGACGCTGAAGAAAGGACTCGGCGAAGCGGCGCTCGACGGCCAGGCTTGCGTAGCCGAGCAGGTTCTCCCTGATGGAGTCCATCCCCGGCGCGTCACCGATGACCTCGATCCGGCTGATGAGCTCGGCCCGGCGTTGCGCCCCGAGCGCGTCGAACGCCTCGAATGCCTTGGCCAACGTCGTACTCTTCGAGGACTGCCGCGCCTGGACGAGGAGGGCCTCGGCAGCTGGCTCGTCACGGTGCCCGCTGGCCTTGGGCTGCAGGAGGAACCCCGCGCTGTCGTCCGGCAGCTCTGCGGTGGTAATCAGGTAGAAGCTTGTCTCGGCAAGATCGATGTGCCCCTCGGTAACGGCGTGTGACCAGACCCTGATTGTCTTCCACAGGTCCGACGACAGGTCCGTAAGTCTCACGTTGTCTGCCCGCTTTTTCAGCTGGGTCAGCTCGGTCTGCGAGCCGATGAGGGCCTGGACATCGTCCGTAGCCTCAATCGCCACACTCCACTCGATCCCGCCCCTGGAGAGCTCTACACACCGCTGGAGCGCCACGCGGAGCTGGTAGAGGTACCCGAGCGCTGACGCCGATGCTTCGAAGGGATTCTCCGGGCTGGTCATGCACCCACCGCCTCCCTCTGGTTACCGAGTGCAGCGATCATTCCATGGCCGCGCCGCAGGCAAAACACGAACTTCCGAACTTTCCGAACCGTTACGAGTGCTGGCCGGCTGCCCGTAGCAGCCGCGCTGACCCGTTACGGCAGCCCGCGAATCAGCGTGAGGCGGGTGGCTTGGGCATGTACATCTTGATGACACTGGCGCAGGTGAGGAGCGGCTCCTACGGAGCGAGGGCCCTGTGACCCGATCCTCACACTCGCACTGCTCAAGGGCTCAAGGGCGCGAGACTCTTGAGGAGAACGACACATCCTGCTGCTACGCCTCCGGGACTGGACGAAGGCGGCACGGTGTATGTCCACAGAACTCAACTGGACACTGCCAGCTTTTGTGATCGAAATGCCTGATGGAAGCCATTTCAACGTCTGCCCCCAGGCGGGCGTGTGCGCCTCCGAGTGTCGCGGCACTCGCTGTGCGCGGCAGCATCCCCCCGCACTGCTGCTACGGTGCCGCAGCGCTTGTTCCGCCCAGCTGTCCTTCCTCGGTGTCGAGCAGGCCAGCTGCAGTGAAGATCGACAGTAGAGGTGCAAGAACCCGCTGCGGCCGTGGCCGGAATGCGTAGTCACCGCCCGGGGATGGATGCCCTCCGGTGGCCGAAACGAAGTGGAGGGTGCAGCGAGAGAAGTAGTGAAAGGGTTTGACCCAATTGACTCCACCGTAATGACGGGCATAAGCGTAGGCGTCGCGCGATTCCTCGCCCGGGTTCCCATCGTTGGGGCCGAGCTCCGTCGACAACCAGCGCTGCACGATCGGATCGGCGGAGAGGAGGTCACTTTTGACCACGGCAACGGTGGCGTGAGCCTCGGCATGCTGGGACTGCCACGGCAATGCATCGATCAATTGGTTGAACATACGGTCGCCGAGTACGGAGCGCTCCCTCCCGTAATAGCGGCGCCAGTGTTCGAGCGCTGCGCCTCGGAACGCGTTGATCGGGTCCAGTGTGAAAATGAATGCGGTCGCCCCCGTTATGAATTGCGTCTGCGGCAAGGAGGTCGAATCTAGAGTACCGTCGGCGACGTCGAAGAAGATCACGGGCCGGGTCTTTCCCCCTCCCGTCACAAGGAGCTCTACGGCGGAACCTATATGCGGAGGCGTCATGCTCACCTCCTTGCCTTCCCGGTACAGATGGATATTGCCCTCCTTCCTGTAGCGATCATGTCTCACGGTCGAGAGTGGCATACATCGCACCCCCAGCGGCTCTAGCAGGCCCTCTTCGATCTGCGAGATCATTGCCGCAAGCAGGGTCGTCCGGCCTGATGTGGAGGAACCAATCAGGGCGATGGTCAATGGCTCGTCATGAAGGAAGTACTGGGCGGGGAGCGGTGCGTGATCGCCTTGCTCGCCAAATGGGCACTCGTGAAAAGAATTCTGCAGGATTCTGTGCCGTAACGCCGGATGCATCGTATCGTCCAGGGCGGTGGGCAGGAACTGGTATCGCTCGTCGAACTGGAACAGCCGGTTTGCGTCAAAAGGCATGTATCGGAGGCAGTAGGGGCACTGCGCTCCATGTCCGGGGGGCGATCGCTGTTGAGAAGAATAATTCTGCACGTCCGGTCGAATTCGCCGAGCGGCCAGGCGCTCGTATTCGGCGTGGAGGGCCTCAAGTTCGATGGGCACGCCCACATAGGCCCGGTTGCGGGCGATCGCGATGCGATGGCCGGCGTCAAGCGCACTCATACGCGGCTGCGGCACTTTCTGACCGGCGACCTCGCGTCCTGCCAGGCGAACGCACAAGGCGTCATATACTTGGTCCATCGCCAGTCGGGGCACGTGCTCCCCAAAGGCTCCGTCCGAAAGCTGTCCGCTGAGTCCTTCACCGAGCAGTTTGGTCAAGGCGAGCGTAAAGACGCTTCCCCCGGGTTCGCACAGCGACTTCTCCGTGGCCGCAGCCGATGACAGGACACAGGTGCCGGGAACGGCGAAAGCTGTGGCACCCGCGTTCTCGCCGTCCATGTGAACCAGCCCGCTCCAGCAGCAGTCGATGATCACTACCTTGTGCAGTGCACGCGAACCGGCCACGATCCTACGCACGGTCTCGTACCTCACCGAATGGTAGGGACGTGGCACGCTTGAGGCCCGAGTCGCCAAGAGAAGAGTGCCGTCCGCTTCGTGATGCCCGTGCCCGGCATAGTAGACAACCAGCAAGTGCTCCGCTGCCTCGGCAGCATCTTCGAGAGCGTCGAGGAACCCGCCCGGAGGTGCATCCGCAGGAACCACCTCGCAGGCCCCCTCTGGCAGGGCACAGATGTCCTGGTCGGCCAGCACGTCCCTGAATGCGGCCAGACTGTGCTGGACGCCGGTCAGGTCCCCGAAGTGACGGAACTCGTGGACCCCGAACAGCACGGCTCGGGAAGAACGCCCCTCCTCGGGCGTCACTCCGCCTCGCCCTCCGGCTCCTCACCACGCAGCTGGGTAAGCAGAACGACCAGTTCGTCAGCCGACAGATGCCTGATGTCCACCGCCGCGTCCCGATGGACCAGAGTTCCCGCACCGGTCCCGGGATGCTGCGCTTTGGCCTCCCGCCAGGTGGCGTAAGCGACCGCGAAGTTCGTGACGGCGATCGCATTGCTCAGGACGATGTCGATGGCCTCCAGCACACTCATCGTCGAGGCGTCCTCGGGGCCCACCTGAACCACGTGCAGGTGGGCGGTCCTCGAATCCCTGCGCAACCACGCCGTCAGCCCCGCGAGCCCTAGTTCGTCGCCGTCGGCCAGCACTCTGATCCGCACCGCCACCCCCCAAGTGATGTTTGCGTCAAAGCCACCTGATAGCACTGCTGTTGATCCTACGCCGACTGACCGGAGGCCAGGACTGGTCCCGCGTAACCCGCCCCGGCGACGGATCTTGCGGACACCAACGACCGGCTCCTGACCGGCGTCCCGAGTGACACCGACCGCACGACGGTCGGCCTTTCCATCAATCGGCCGCCACCCGGGTGTCGATTAATCTATGGTCCGGACACTCCGTGCCGATGATCGTGCTGGTGTCGCAACAGAGTCACTACCAAGGGGCCCGTTCTCTCATGCCCGGGACCGCACCCGAATCTCAGTACAGACGATCACTTGCTGCCGCTCGAACAAGATCGAGTTTGCCGCAACGCACTAAGAGGCGAGGCAACCTATGGAGCAGAACCAGTCGCTGGAAGCCAGGGCTCGAAGTGCGACCGGTGTCCAGTGGTTAGGGCCTATTGTTTCCCCTTCTTCCCAGCTGTGGGCGAGGTCCTCCAGGAAGGCGCGGACTGCTGCGGCGCCCCCCAGCGTGTGCTGGCGCCGCGCGGATCCTTGAAGGCCTCCCACGAAGGAGGAGGCTTGTGCCCCGTACAGGGCAGCGAGCCCGAAGACGTCGAAGTGGAAGCGGACGCGCGCTGCCAGCAGACTCTCCCAACTGGGAGGTGGGTTGACGAAGAACGTCAGGAAGGTGGGTGTTTGCTCGGCGACCTGGGCGCCGAGCCACTGGACGTCGCCAAGGTCGTCGAAGTATGGGTGAAGGGTCTGTTCTTCAGCCCAGCCGGGAGTAGTGTCGCTCTTGGTTTTGTTGCACTCGCTGCAGGCGGGGATCAGGTTCGTCGGCGCGACAGCGAGCAGGGCGAAGATGCTCTTGGGCAGGTGGTGGTCGATAGTGGTGACATCGCGGTGGTCGCACAGCGGGCACCGCGGAGGTGCTGTTCTCAACTCGTCGTAGACGGGTCTGGCCGGGGCGGCTGCCTTGGCCATGCGCTGGGTGTAGTTCTTCAGCAGCTCAACGTGGTCTGCCGCGGTGCCCGGCGTGAACGCTGCCGGATCGAGGGTGTGCAGGATGGTGGCGCGCACCGCGGTGTCGAAGACCGCCGCTGCTTCGGCTACGGCGTCCTCGAAGCCAGTTAGGCGCTGCTTGAGGCTGTCGTCGCGGATTCTGCTAATGCAGAGGAGGTAGGTGTCGCGGGCGGTGTGCACGGGTGCCGGGAGCGGGCGCATCAGAACAGGCGCTCCCGGCGGTCTCGGACGGAGATGAGCACCCGCACTAGGCTCTTGGCTTCGCTGCCGAGTTCTCCGCCGAAGCGTTCGACGACCTCGTGGTAGGCCAAGCCCTCGTTCACGGCCTGCTCCAGGTCCCGGTGGAAGCCCGATCGCGTGACTTCGAGCCCGAATGCCTCATGGGTGAGGATCCCAACGTTCTCGCCGAAGGTCTCGATGGCAGGGCGCATGGCTCGCACAACCTGCCCGGACCGGCGCAGGACCCACACGCATTTGCGCGGCGTTTCCTGCAGGACGACGGGCGAGTGGGTCGCGATTACGGCGACGCCGTTGCGGTCGGCTAGGAGGTCGGAGACGGCCCGGATGAACGCGGCAAGCAGGGGTGGGTGGAGGTGAGTTTCGGGCTCGTCGATCAGGACGAGGGTGGTTTCGGTGACGAGGTCCGCGAGGTTAGTGACGGCGAGCAGCACGATCTTGTGCCCGGAGCTGAGCCTGTCAAACGCCTCCTCAGAGTCGGCTGGGGAGTGCTCGGGCGCCAGCCTGCTGATTGCGAGTACGTCCGCGTCCCGGAGAAGTGGGTCGGCCTCGGCCAGGGTGGACAGGGCGGTCTGCCAGCGAGCCAGCCGGGCTCCCGTGAGCCCTGCGACTAGTTGAGCGAAGCGCTGGGCGGGCGTCACGTCGTAGCTATGGATGCTGCCACGGGCGAGCGTGACATGGGCGTGGTGGGTTCCGTTGGTCTCCTGCACGGGAGTGAAGAGGTCGAACGCACTGGAGGCAACCGAGACCATGTTCGTGAAGACCGGCCCCGTGCCGGTCAGGTTCGTGACATGGCCGACGTCCTCCACTGCCACAGAGCCGTCTGCGACTGCTCTGGCTAGGTAGCTGAGCAGACGCGTCTTGCCGACGCCGTTGCTGCCGATCAGAGCGTGCACGTTCGTGGGCGGCGACGCTCCCGGCTTCACCGTGAACGACAGGGTCAGGGGATCCACGCCCTCGAACCCCGGGGCAGTGTAAGAGAAGTCGAACGGCGTGAGCCGGGCGCCGCCCCGGGCGATCCGATGGAACTGATGGACCACCGTCTCCCCGGAGACCGAACGAAGGAGCGACGTCCGCGTCACCTCTTCCTCGCAGGCTCTGGCGAAGAGTTCCTGGTCGTAGGCGACGTCGCGCAGGGAGACCAGAACTGCGAGCCGGACGTCGTCGCCCAGATCACGGAGCTTCTCGTAGTAGGTGTCGTCCTGGCCGAGGGAGAAGAACCCTTCGTCGACGGACCTGAAGTGATCGGCCAGCGTCGTGCGTTCACGCTCGCGCATCCCGAACCGGCCGATCTTGACCTGCCCGACTTGGTGAATCTCCGTGCCGTCGCTGTAGAGCAGCAGAAAGGTCGTCTTGAAGGTGTAGTCGTCCCAGTCGTCCTTGATCAGGAACACCTGGCGGGGGCTGGGCACCGGAGGGCGCGTCCGCGCGGGCAGGACGGTGAACTGCAAGGTTCCTCCCTGAGCGGCACCCTGCCGCGACTCATGTCAGGACAGCGCTCACCTCCACGCGGGGCAGCAGGGCGCACCGTTCTGCAGTCGATAAGCCTAGCTGCCGGGGAGGCCCGTACGCCGCCACAGCCGCATTCCTCTCACACCAAACCCGCCGGCCCGGGCCCCGCGGGTGTCTCTGACCGGATGCGCCCCTCAGCCCCGCTACGTCCGGGTCAGCGAGTGCAGCGGCGGTGGTTGCCCGGTTACCTCCTCCCTGGTTTCGGCCATGGGCGGGGCGTGTGAGCGCTAGCGTTCAGTCATGCCGGACGCCTCCTCCAGTCTTCTCACCGCATCCAGCCCCTGGCAGGGCGTCATGGGCCAAGTCAGCGCCTATTCCGCCCTCTATCACACAGTTGCGGGTCAGGAGCAGGCCCGCGGCAGGCAGTTCAACGCCTTCCTCGCCGAACTGCTGCGCCGCGGCAACTTGCACGACGCGAGCAGTGATCAGCGCGGGCTGCACGGGCGGGACGAGATCGATGTCCATTTCACCCTTGGCTATACCGGCTGCATTCTCGAAGCCAAGTGGGAACGCGAGCGGGTTGAGGCGTCGGCGATCGGCAAGCTCAAGGAACGGCTGGAAACTCGGCGTCCCGGTGTTCAGGGCTTCTTCGTATCCATGTCGGGCTACACCAAAGCTGTCTACGGCAAGGCCGAGTACCACGCGCAGATCCTCCTGCTGGACCGGCATCATGTGGAGGCGCTGGTTGCTGGCCTGTTCAGCGCGGACCGCCTTTTCCATGAGCTGCTGTCGGTGACGAGTCGCCGCGGCGGTGCCTACACGTCCCTGGCGGACCTTCTTAGTACCCCGACTGCAGCAGGCGAGCCGCTGCCCGCCCTGCGCTCGGCCGACCAGCCCCCGGAGGGCTTTCCCGTTTGCCCGGAAGCCGGGTTGGCTGTCTCCAGCATTCTGACTGCCGATGGGCCGTGGACAGCCGGGGAAGTGGACGGCGTGGCCGCCACGGGGGATGGACGACTGCTGTGGACGACGCGTGACGGTGTCCTGCAGGTCACTCCCGACATGGGCGCTGGAATGTGGACGGCCGCTCCGCCTCTCTGCCACGGTCCGGCGTTCACCGAGGCCGACGGCAGCATGCTTGTGCTGGTCGAGGAGGCGGCGGTGCGCTTCCGCAAGGGCGGCAGCGCTGCTGTCGCGGGCGGCGGGTTCAAGGGCAGCCGCTGGCTCGTGCCCGGGCCCGACAGCAGGGGGTGGGTGTTCGCTTCGTCCGGACCGCGTACGCCCGAAGGCTACGGCGGCCACACACTCACCCAGCTTGCAACGAACCTCTGCGACAGCGTCACCTGGGAGGTCGACTTCCCCGGCCAGATCCATCAAGCCGTCCTCACCCCTGCCGGAGCGCTCTATATTGCCGGGGGCGGCCACAGCGTCACCACTGATGGCGAGCGCAACTGGCGCTGCCCGCATGAGCACTGGGCCGATTCGGCACCTCTGACTCCCGATGCCGCCCTCGCCGTCGGCGACCGCACGGTGCTCTTGGCAGGCCGCAGCGTCCAGGGATTCGAGAAGGCCGTCTACGCCGTCAACATCCACGACCACACACCTACGTTGCTCCTCCGGCTGCCGAACACCACTCACATCACTGGGTTCGCCCACGGTCCGGATGACACCGTGTATCTCCTGACCGACATCCGTGGCAACGCACAGACACCGCGGCCATATCTGCTGCAGCTGGTCCTTCCCCCGAAGATGCGGCGGTGATCTCCGGAGAGCGCACCCCGCCGAGGCTGCCCTCAATGTCGGTTTCTGCCCTTGTGTGATCGAGTTGTTGGTGTGGTGCTCGGGCCGGGGCCGAGCGCACTCGACTCGCTCGGCGCCGGCCCGCTCGGATCAGGGCGGACTGTTCAGGTGGTGAGGCAGCCGTCGCGTACGCCGTCGACGAGGGCGGCGAAGTGCTCGGGCTCGATCAGCAGGACGGGGCCGCTGGGGTTCTTCGAGTCGCGGATGGCGACCGCGCGGTGAGCGGTGTGGGTCAGGTCGGCGACCTCCACGCAGTTGTTGCCGGATCCGCTGCTGTAGGAGGACTTGAACCAGGTGGCCACACCGTCCAGGTCGGGTGCTGTGAGCGTGCGGGTGTGTGTGGTCATTCCGTGATCTCTCGCGATAGTTGGTGCAGGAACTTCGGGGTGTCCTCGGGCGGGAGGGACGACGCCACCAGGGCGTTGAACTTCCGCGAGAACTTCGCGACTTCGCGCGGGGTGTCGGAGACCGACGAGGCGCCCCACGCGTTGTCCACCTGGACCGTGGTCGGCAGCGTGTCGCCGAGGTGAAGGATGCTGAAGTCGTTCACGCCGACGTACCCGCGCACGGTGTGGGGGAGGACCTGGACGGTCACGTTGTCGAGCGCGGCCAGCCGGGTGATCTCGTCGTACTGCTCGCGCATCACGTCGGGGCCGCCGACGAGGTAGCGCAGGGCCGGCTCGTACAGGATCGCCCACAGCCTGCCGGGTTCTTCGTCGCGGGTGAGGTAGTCCTTGCGCTTCATCCGCAGGGTGACGCCCTGGTCGATGAACTCGTTGGTGGTGTCCTCGACCTGTTTGGCGATCTCGTACAGGGCCCGCGCGTAGCGCTCGGTCTGCAGCAGCCCGAGGACCACGACGGGGTGGAAGGCCTGTATTTCGACGGCGGCGGACTCGATGCCGATGAAGCGGGGCATGCCCGAGGGCATCGAGCCTTTGAACTGGGTCCACCACTCGCGGCTGGAGGCCGCGCGTTGGATCGCTAGCAGCCGCTCGATGTCCTCTTCCTCACTCACGCCGTAGCGGCCGAGGAGTTTGCGCAGGTCGCCTGCGTTGCGCAGGTCCTGCAGTCCGGTCTCGACGCGGTAGAGCTTGGTGTCCGACAGGGGCAGTCCGTGGACGGCCTCTTCCAGGGTGAGGTCGGCCCGCTTGCGCAGCTCTCTGAGCTCGTAGCCAAGTTCGATGCGCCGTGCTGTTGGTCTGGCTCGTGCTGGCACCCGCTTGCCTCCCCGGCGTATGTGTCCGCTGCCGCTGCGATGTGCGGAGTGTGGCACGGCACGCGCCCGCTGAAACAGCGATGCGCTTGCCCTGGCATGTGCCACTTTCCCCGCAGCGACGTTTTCGGTGCGGTTTCACTTGCGGACCCACTATGCCTGCGGCCACGGTGAATGGGCCCCCGGATTCTGGAAGTTGGACACCGGCGGGCACGAAGGAGGCCTGCCTGCCCCGCGCCTTTGTCGGGGCAGGCCACCCCATCCCGCTGCGGCTGACCCCCTCGGAGGCGGCATGTCCTTGCGCTCCAGCTCCATCGAACCGGCGACGCGCCCGTGCCCGGCGGGCAGGAAGCTCACGGCCCCGATAGCCGCTGAGGCCGCCGCCTTCCGCGCGGCCCACGGACTGCCGGCCGGGTGGAGCGCCGAGGACTTCGAGATCTACCTGGACCTGGAGCGCGTTGGCGCCCCGGCCGCGCAGGGAGGCGACGCGGCGTGAGCGGGCAGGAGACGGCACCCTTCCGGATCGGCGACCGCGTACGCGGCACCTCCTACGTGCCGCCCGAGCGGCGGGGCCGGGAGGAGCCGGAGGAGTTCGAGGGCACCGTGGTCCAGCTCGGCAGCGGCTACGCCGGGGTGGACGCGGACCGCGCCCTGGTGTGGGCGCGGCTGGAGAACGGCACCGAGCGCCAGTCCCTCATCAGCGAGACCGAGCTGCTCACGCCTGCTGACGCAGCGGCGGTGGAGGAGTGAGCGCCCGCCACCGCCTGCCCAAGCCGCCGAAGCCGGACGGGGACGGCGTGTTCGCCGGGATCGTCCTGCTCACGGCGAACCTGCTCGGTCTGGGCGTCATCGTCGCCGGCCAGACCCCGCACTCAGCGAGTGCGGCCGTCGCCCTCGACGCCCCGCCCGCCCAGGAGACCCCGGACGCCGGTCCAGTCACCGCGAAGAAGGACAGCGGACCGGCTCATGCCGCCTCACCCCCGAGGGCGGCGAAGCCCGCGTGCCACGGCGCGGGCTGCACCACCGTCCCGTCCCGCCCGGAGAGCAGTGGCCCGGGCGGGACGGGACGGGACCACCAGACCCGCCCGACAGCACCGTCAACTTCCGTGGATTTGCTGCCCCATACGAGTCGGGATCTGGCTCTTCCAACCGTCCCCGTAACGCGATCACAGATGTCTAGGGTGATGTCATGACTACGGTCCGAGAAACCGATGACACGGCGGCCTCGCTCCGCGCGGCCATGGTGAGCGAGCTGCACGAGATGGGCGTGTTCCAGTCCGAGGCGGTCGCGAAGGCTGTCGCGACGGTGCCCCGGCACCTGTTCGCGACGGGAGAGCCGCTCCAGGCGGCGTATGCCGCCGACAAAGCACTGGTGATCAAGCGCGACAGGCAGGGCCAGGCGCTGAGCTCGCTGTCGGCCACGCACATCCAGGCGGTGATGCTGGAGCAGGCCGAGATCGAGCCGGGGATGCGCGTGCTCGAAGTGGGCTCCGGCGGCTACAACGCCGCCCTGATCGCCGAGCTCGTCGGAGAGGCGGGCACGGTGGTCACCGCCGACATCGACGCGGAGATCGTTCAGCGCGCCCGCGCCTGCCTGGACGCTGCCGGTTACGACCGGGTCCAGGTGGTGCTGGCCGACGCTGAGGGCGGCGTGCCCGAGCACGCGCCGTTCGACCGGATCATCGTCACCGCGGGAGCATGGGACATCCCGCCGGCATGGCGGGAGCAGATGTCCGAGCGGGGCAGGGTCGTCGTCCCCCTGCGTATGCGAGGGATCACCCGGTCGTTCGCGTTCGACCACGACGGCAAGGACCTCGTCAGCGACAGCTACCGGCTGTGCGGCTTCGTGCCGATGCAGGGCAGCGGCGCCTACACCGAGCGGCTCCTGCCGGTCACGGACGGAGTTGCTCTTCAGCTCGACGACCAGCGCCAGGAGTTCGACACGAAGGCCCTGGCCGCCGCTGTGCACGCGCCGCGGGTGGAGGTCTGGTCCGGTGCCGCCTTCGACATGCCCGATGAGCTGGAGCTGTTCCTGGCGACCAGCACGCCCCAGATGGTGATGCTGCACGGCAGCAAGGACCTGGTCGACCAGGGCGTACTCGCGCCGTCGGTGACGCGCGGTGTCCCGGCTCTGGTGGCCGGCGGCAGCTTCGCGTACCGGACCAAGCGGCCCAACGAGGAGACCGGCGGCTTCGAGAGCGGGGTGTTCGCCCACGGGCCCGACGCTGAGACGGTCGCCGCGCGGTACGCGGAACTGCTGCGGCGGTGGGCGAGCGATCACCGGCGCCGCGGTGCCGCCCGCATCCGCTACGTGCCGATGCCCGAGGGAGCGGCTGAGCCGTCCGCGAAGGTCGTGGCGAAGCGGCTCGGGGCCGTCGAAGTCTCCTGGTCATAGGCTTCCCACCCCCTGGCAGACCGCCCGGGGATGGGGCTGTGTGCACCACCCGACTCTCATGGAGGTTGTTGTGTCCGTGCAGTCCGAGGAAGCAGTGACTACGGTCCCCGCGGCAGCAGGGGGCCCGGAGGGGAGCGTCGACGGCTGGGACCTGGATGTCTCCATCGTCGAGTCCGGCCCCGAGGCCGACCGGCTCATCCAGATGACCGATGACGGCTGCGGCCAGACCTGCCAGTCCGCCTGCTCGACGACCTGCCCGTAGCCGTCCGGGCTTGTGAAGATCTGTGGTGCCCGGCCGCGCCTGCGGCCGGGCACCACGCGGCGATGAGGGGGTGGCTGGTGTACGAGTCCATTGATGCGGCCATGCTGCGTGCGGCGGCCTGGCCACCGGATCGCCGTATCCGGTTCTGGCCCGACCTGACCGGCGACGGCGACGGCCCGGCGTCGTGGCGGCCATGGCTGGAGCAGACCCTGCAAGTCCCCGGCTTCGCCGCCGCCCTGGGGCAGGCCAGCCCGGTGCTGGCACACCGCGTCCAGCAGATCTGTCAGGGGCGGCAACTGCCCGAGCCGGCCGTCCGCAAAGCGGTGGTCGCCCTCATGCGCTATGTCCTGCGCGCCTCGAGCCGGGCCACCCCCTTCGGCCTCTTCGCCGGTGTAGCGCCGGCCCGCATCGACGGCGTGTCGGCAGCCCGCATCGGCACCGGACACAGCGCCGTCGCCCGGCCGGATGCCACCTGGCTGGCGACGGTGATCGAACGCCTGGAAGCCGACCGGGTACTCCAGCCCCTCTTAACGGTCCAGGCTCATCCGCTCGCGGTGGAGCGGGACGGGCATGTGGTGCTGGAACACCGCCCCGCGGGCAGCGGCGGCGGTGCCCCCGAGCAGGTGCAGGTCCGCCTCACCACACCCGTCAAGGCGGCGCTGGACGCGGCCCGCGACCCCATCCGCACCGCGGATCTCGCTGCCCAACTGGCCGCCGACTTCCCCCACGTTCCCGCACCCACCGTCAGCCGGCTCCTGGCGGGCCTGATCGACCAGCGGCTTCTGGTCACGAACCTCCGCCCGCCGATGACGACGGCGGACCCGCTCGCCCATGTGCTGACCGTCCTCGCTTCCCAGGGCACCGCCGCGGCGGCCGAGCCGGCGGTGAAGCTGCGCGAGATCACCCGCGCGCTGGCACGGCACAACACCACCACCGACCCGTCGACCGCCCAGGCCGAGCGCGCCGACATCACCGCGGTGATGCGCGACCTCAGCCCGGTGGCCGGGCCAGTGCTGTCGGTGGATCTGCGCCTCGAGGCCGAGGTGACGCTTCCCGCCGCGGTCGCGGCGGAGGCCGCGCGGGCGGCCACCGCGCTCGTCCGGCTCTCGGGCCGCCCCGCGCTCTCCCCCGGCTGGGTGGCCTGGCACGGCCGCTTCCTGGAACGCTACGGGCCGCGCGCCGTGGTGCCGCTCCTTGAGGCGGTGGACAGCGACACGGGCCTGGGCTACCCGGCCGGATTCCTCGGCGGCCCACCCGCCCCGGCGCCCGCCGCCGTGAACGAGCGGGACACCAAGCTCCTGACGCTCGCGCAGAACGCGGCCCTGCGCCGCTGCCACGAGATCGTGCTGGACGACGCCATGGTCACCGACCTGGCCGAGAAGACCGGCCCGGAGATACGCATCCAGCCGACGACGGAGGTGACCGTACGCATCGGGGCCCGCAGCGTACGGGCCCTGGATGCAGGGGAGTTCACACTGGCGGTCGTGGGGGTGTCGCGGTCCGCCGGGACGACGACCGGCAGATTCCTGAGCCTGCTCGACACCTCAGACCAGGAGCGGATGGCCGCGGCATACGCGGCGGCGTCCACCGCGACCGAGAACGCGCTGAGGGTCCAGGCATGTGCGCCCCCGCTGTATGCGGGCACCGGGAACGTCGCCCGCACCGTGCAGGTGATGCCCGCCGCCGTCTGCCTCGGCGAGTGCCACGACGACGGCGGCACGGATCTGGTGCCCGTGGAGGACGTCGCCGTCACCGCGGACGCCCACCGCCTGCACCTGATATCGATCTCGCGGCGCCGGCCATTGGAGTTCGTGACCATGAACGCGGTGGAGCCGACCCGCCGCACCCATCCGCTGGTGCGGTTCCTCACCGAGGCCACCAACGCGCTCAGCGTCCCGTGCACCACCTTCGACTGGGGAGCAGCCGCCCGGCTGCCGTTCCTGCCCGCGCTGCGCTACGGGCGCACGATCCTGTCCCCGGCCCGATGGCGGCTCACCGGCGCCGACCTCGCCGACCCCGCAGCCGACTGGGGGCAGTGGGAGCGGTCCCTGTCCGCGTGGCGCGAGCTGGCCGCGGTGCCGAGCACCGTCTACCTGGGCGACGGCGACCAGCGCCTCCGCCTGGATCTGGCCGAACCCTCCCACCGGGCCCTGCTGCATACGCAGATGCGGCGCGACGGCACGGCGGTCCTGCGTGCCGAGAGTGCCGCCGACGCGGGCTGGATCGACGGCCGCCCTCACGAAGCCGTCATCCCCCTCACCACCACCAGCCCCGTCGAGGCGCCGCACTGGCTGCACACCAACCCGGTGGCGGAGCGCGAGCCGGGCCGCCTGCCCGGCTGCGACGGGCGGTTCTTCATCAAGCTCTACGCACACCCCTACCGCCACACCAGCATCCTGACCCGCCATCTGCCCCACCTGCTCCACCAGTTGGGCGACGAGGCGCGGTGGTGGTTCCTGCCCTACCGCGACCCCGACGATCACCTGCGGCTGCGCCTGACCGTCCCCGACTGCCAGGCCGCCGACGCCGCCGCGGCGATCGGCGCATGGACGAGGCGGCTCCGCGAAGCCGGGCTCTTGGCCCGGGTGCAGTGGGACACCGACTTCCCCGAGACCGCCCGCTTCGGAGGCAAAGAGGCGTGGGAGGCCGCCGAGGCGTACTTCGCGGCGGACTCGATGACCGCCGCCGCGCAACGGGCCGCCTGTGCGGCCAAGGACGGGCCCGACCAGCGGGCCCTGACCGCAGCCAGCATGCTCGACCTCACCATCGGGCTGATCGGCGAGGCGGGTGAGGCCATGCGGTGGCTCATCGACTGCGCCCAGAACACCGGCACCGCACCCGACCGCGGCCTGTACGACCAGGCGATCACCCTGGCCAACCCCCACGACCGCACCGCCCTGGCCGGGCAGCCCTGGGGAGGGGAGGTCATCGCCCGGTGGACGAGGCGGCGCGAGGCGCTGGCCGCCTACCGCCGCGCTCTCGCGAACACGGGAGGGAGCACGGCGACCGTCGTGCTGCCGGAGCTGCTGCACCTGCACCACACCCGCATGGCCGGCCTCGGCATGGAAGCCGAACGCCGCTGCGTGCACCTGGCCCGCGCCGCGGCCCTCAGCTGGACCGCCCGCGCAACCAGGAGAGCATCGTGAGGCCGATACCGCAGGCGCTGGCCCTGGCCGACACGCTGGCCACAGAGTTGTCCGACCCGCGCACCGCCTGGGATGCGGCACCGCCGGGCGGACGAGCGTGGCCGCAGTCGCTGGCGGGCGGCGCCGCGGGCATCGCCCTGCTCCACATCGAACGCGCCCACTGCGGCCGCGGCGACTGGGACACCGTGCACACCTGGCTGGCCTCGGCCGCCGCCGGTGACCTGACCGCCGCCGCGAACGCCAGCCTCTACATGGGAGCCCCGGCCCTGGCGTTCGCCATGAACGCCGCCGCAGCAGACTCCAGCCGGTACCAGCGCGCCCTGAAGAAGCTGGACGACGCCACGATCACCGTCACCCGCCGGCGCCTGGCCGCCGCCCACGCCCGCATCGAGAGCGGGCAGGCCCCGGCGATGAAGGAGTTCGACGTGATCCGCGGCCTGGCCGGGCTGGGCGCCTACCACCTCACACGTCACCCAGACCACCCGATCACCGCCGACGTCCTCGCCTACCTGGTACGCCTGACCGAACCCCGCCCCCAGGAGCACGGGCTCCCGGCGTGGTGGACCGGTGTGGCACCCGACGGCGACATCAGCCCCGACTATCCCGGGGGCCACGGGAACTTCGGCATGGCCCACGGCATCGGCTCCGTCCTCGCCCTGCTCTCCCTGACCCTTCTTGACGGCCCGGCCGTCGCCGGCACCCGCGAGGCGGTGGAACGGATCTGCGCCTGGATGGACCGGTGGCGCCGGCACGACACCACCGGACCCTGGTGGCCCGGCTTCATCACCCTCGACCAGGCCCGGCGCCACCGGGTCGATCCGGCGCTGCGGCCGAGGCCCTCGTGGTGCTACGGCATAGCCGGCACCGCCCGCGCCCAGCAACTCGCCGGCATGGCCCTCGGCGACCGCGCCCGCCAGCAGACCGCCGAGCACGCCATGCTCACCACCCTCCAGGACCCGGCCCAGCTGAACATGCTCACCGAGACCGGGCTCTGCCACGGAACCGCGGGGCTGCTCCAGGCCGCCTGGCGCATGGCCACCGACGCCACGACCAGTGCCCTCACGGCCGAACTGCCCCGCCTGACCGGGCGGCTCACCCGCCAGATCACCCACCTCACCCAGCGCGACCCGGAACTCCTGGACGGCATCGCCGGCAGCGCGCTCGCCCTGCACACCCTCGGCACCGACACGCCCCCGGAATCGGGCTGGGACACCTTCCTCCTCCTGGCATAGATGAAATCGGAGCCGAACGGACATGGACACCTCCTGGCGGCAGATCAACATCGCCTTCCCCGACTGGGACAGCGCCGAGCACACCGCCCTCACCCACCTCGTCCCGCTCCTGGACACCGCCGAGACCGCCCGCCTCATCGGCCCGTGGTTCTTCCTCCGCAAGGCCCCCCACTGGCGTATCCGCTACCAGCCACCCGGCGACCGGCCCGCGGCCGAGAACCACCTCCTTGACGCCCTCGGCCCCCTCCAGCAGGCCCGGCACATCACCGCCGTCACCCCGGTGATCTACGAGCCGGAAACCCACGCCTTCGGCGGACCGGAGGCCGTGGCCTGCGCCCACCGGCTCTTCCACCTCGACAGCCGCCACCTGATCGACCACCTCACCCGCCACCCCGGCCGGCCGCGCCGCCGCGAGCTGTCGATCCTGCTGTGCACCGCGCTGCTCCGCGCCGCCGGGCTCGACTGGTACGAGCAGGGCGATGTCTGGGCACGCGTGGCCGACCACCGCGACCCTCCCCGGCGACAGCCCGACGGCCGCCTGAAGACCCTGCACGGCGGTCTGCGTCATCTGATGACCGCGGACATCGCCCAGCTCACCCGCGAAGGCGCCCCGCTCACCGTCCCCGCCGCCTGGCCGCACGCCTTCACCACCGCGGGCCGCGAACTGGCTGCCCTCGCCGCCGACGGCCGGCTGCACCGCGGACTGCGCGCGGTCCTGGCGCACCACCTCATCTTCGCCTTCAACCGGCTCGGGCTCCCGCATGCGACCCAGGCCACCCTCGCCGCAGGCGCCAAAGCCGTCGTCTTCGGCCCCGACCCGACCAACGAGCACCAAAGCGCCCCGGGGGGCCCGGCATGAACGACCGGCTCCTGGCCTGGTTCCCGCTCATCCAGCGGCCCCGCCCGCCCGCACTCCCCCTCGACGCCCGGGTCCGCCAGCTGACGGACCTGGCCGCGCAGCCCGCCACCGGCAACATCCATCAGCAGGCCGTCCGCGCCGCCGAGATCTGCAACAAGGCCGCCCTCATCGCCTCCGACTGCGCCCTCCCCGACCTCGCCCGCCACCTGTGCTGGTCCCAGTACGCGGTGTTCGACCAGGCACGGCCGCTGCCCACCTGGGCGGTCAAGCTCGCCCTCCAGCCGCTCCTCAACATCGCCCGGCAACTCATCCGCGAAGGCGACGGCACCAGCGCCCACGCCATGCTCGAGGCCCTCTTCCACGCTGCCCGCGCCCGCACCTCCACCGAGATCGCCGGACGCACCGTGCACCTGCACCGGCTCACCAGCTCCGCCGATGGCCACAAGACCGTCGTCACCCTGGTGTGGGCGGCGCTCCTCGCCGACGGCACCCGCGCCCTCGCCCAGGCCGGCCGCTGGCACGAAGCCGCCGCAGCGGCAGCCGCCCACCGCGGCGTCGGCGCCCGGCTCCTCGACGGCCGCCAGATCACCATCCTCGCCCTCGCCCACAACCGGCAGCACGACGAGGCGCGGGCGCTGATCGAGAACAGCCGGCCCGCCGAGCCCTGGGAAGACGCCGTCCAGCACCTGCTGAGCGTCGCGTACCGAGAGGCCGATGCCGTACCGGCGATGCACATCGACGCCATGCTCACCGCCGTGCTCGCCCTGCAGCAGCAGCCTGCCCCCGGCACGGCCGTCTTCCGGACCCGGGCTGGGATCACCGCGCTGACCCTGGCCGCAGCCCACCCAGACGAGCGGATCCCCCTGCTCCAGGCGGACGTCCTGGCCATGGCCCACGCCGACGGCTACGCGGCCCGGGACGTGCTCACCCACCCGCCGCTTCGACGTGCGATGACGACCGCCCAGCGCCAGGCTCTGACCAGCCTGGTCCGCGCCGCAGGACTCGGCGCCGGGACCATACCGGCGCCCCTGTGCAGTGACCTGATGCGCGCAGTGCAGGCGGGTGAGGAGCGGCTGCGTCACAGCCTCGAACGCGACGCGGTCACCTCACCGACCGCACCTCCTGCCGGAAACCACGGAAGGTGAAGGCATCGCGCGGGAACTGTCCGTGGGCTGCCGTAGCGTGGAGCGCATGGCCTTGAGTACCGATGAACGTGACCTGCTGGAGATGATCGCCGACTCGCCCAAGCCGCTGGTGATGTCCGACTGCTTCCCCGCCCTGAACCCCGCCGAGCCCGGCATGGACGAGAACCACCCCGGTCACGAGGCGTGGACCGAGCGGCAGATCGCCTGGTACGGCGTCTCGGCGCAGTTGTGGAAGCGGGAACTGGTGCGCGTGGTGGTGCCCGCGGACGGCAGCCACGGCGATCTCGTCGAGATCACCGACGCAGGACGCGGGGCTCTCCGGGCCGCGGCGGCCCGCGCGTGACGGCGCCCGAGCCGCGGGCGCTGCCCGGCCCCGTCAGCGCGATCCGCCTCACCTACACCTGCGAGCAGAGCTGGTGGGACACCGGCGAGGACGAGCCTGAGATCTGGCATGTGGCCGCTGACCTCTATGACCTGGAGGGCGATACGAGCGTCGAGCGCGTCGGCGGCTTCGAGTTCTACCGCGCCGACCCCTATGCCACCCGTGACCTGTTCGGCGTCCTCGACGGCTACGACGGCGATGTCGGTGTGATCGCCGAGTCGATCCTCGACCCTTCCACCGGACACTTCCGCGACGACCTGGACGAGTACGCCGAGCCGTTCGGATCCGGCATGCTCCTGCTCAACTCCGCACAGCTGGCCCGCCCGTGGCGTGGGTTCGGCGTCGGCGCGGTGCTGGCAGGCAAGGCCATCGCCCGGCTCGGGGCCGGGGCCCGCGGGGCTGCCTGCTACCCCTCGCCCCTGGACCGCACCGGCCTCAAGGACGATGCCGCCCACGACCGTGCCGTCAGCGCCCTCCAACGCACCTGGTCCCGCCTGGGGTTCCGGCCATACCGCGACCACGGCGTATACGTCCTGAACCTTGGCACCACGGCCCTGAGCGAGGCCCTGCCGCCGCTGACCGAGCGAATCGAGGCCCTGCCGCAGCCCGACCGTGAGGAGTGGGAGGCGGGACTGGCCCGCGAAGCATCCTGCCCCTGACGATGCCGGTTGGTCCGCCGGTGCGGCGGGGGCGGACCAACCGGTGCCGTCCCGGTCAGCTACACGAGCCGAACGGCGCCGTGCGGTCCCCGGCGCCCGCAAGACGTCGCACGTTGCCCGCCTCGCCCGCCTGGGCGACCTGGCCGCGCAGGCGGGTGATCTCCTCGTGCTGGGCGGCCAGCCGGGAGACGGCCTGGACGCGGAAGTCCTCCAGCTCGCGCAGGGCCGCATCCCGGGCGGCGACGCGGTCCTTGAGCTGGGCGACCTCGGCCTTGAGGCGTTCGATCTGCGCGGTGCGGGGGTCGGGGACCTCCCCGGCGTCCTGCAGAGCCCTCAGGCGGCGTTCGAACTCCTCGCCGAGGTGCTGGTAGGGGCCGGGGCGTTCGGTGCCGTCACGGTTCTTCTTCGGGTAGAAGCCGGTGCGGGTCACCCCTGCCTCGGCCGCGAGGGTCTTGAGATCGCACTTGCCGCCGGGCGGCAGCTCGCCGCGCAGCATCCGGTCCATCGCCGCACGGATGGCCTGCTCGTTGCGCGTGCGGGTCTCGTCGCTGATGCGCGCCATGCTCAGCTCACCTCCTCGGCTTCGGCCTGTGTGGCATGGAGGATCTCGTCCACCACCCGCTGGGCCCGCTCCACCTCGGGCTCGAGCCGCTTCTTCTCGCCCTTGGGGAAGCGCGGGTTTGCCAGGAAGACCTTGCCGGTGCCGACCTGACTCTGCCAAACGGGCAGGTGACAGGGGTGGTGGGTGGCCTGCGGGCAGCGGGCGGAATCGCACATCCCGCCCAGTGGCTTCGTCGCGTCCGGGGTGCCCGCCAGTTTCAGGCACAGGGCCTTGTGCGGGTCGCGGAACCAGCAGTAGTTCGCGGTCTGCAGATGCAGGTGCTTGGACTGCTGCCGCAGCAGGTTCTCCAGCCGCCGCTCGGCCTCCATCACCGCTGCGGTGCCCGCCTCGTGGTCCTTGAGCGAGGCGTCGATGTGCTCGAACGCTTTGATCAGCTCACGGGCCCCGGGGCCCGCCGGCATGCGGCCCGCGCGGTAGTCCTCGAAGGCCTCCTTCGTGAGCTTCAGGTGGTTCTTGTCCTGCTCCCGTTCCACCTCGGCCAGCAGGTTGCCCTGGGAGCCGCCGGGCCGCATCGCATAGCCCTCGGTGGTGACCACGGAGACGTGCTTGAGGTGGATCTTCGCGGCCAGCAGCCCGCCGGGGCGGTGGGCCAGCGACAGAGCGAGCGTTCGCCGCAGCATCCGTCCGTTCACCGGCCCGGCCGGGATCGGCGCCAGGCCGAGCCGCTGGCCGGCGGGGCTGTTGACCCACTCCCGCATTCTCTTGTGCAGGAAGTCCATGGGCGAGCGGGCAAAAGCCCGCTCGCCCACCCGGGCCTGGTTGAGGCGGGCGGCGAGCTTCACCGCCCGCCAGGCCGGTTCCAGCACCACCCATTCCTCGGCGACGCCGCCGAACTCCTGCCCCTTGATCAGCTTGCTGCCCAGCTTGAAGCGCTGGGTGCCGCCGGAGACGGTGACCGGCGGCTGGGGGGAGTCGGCGGTCATCTCGTCCAGTTCCCCGGCCCGCATGCCGCTCAGGGCCGCGACCAGGACCCGGCAGGCCGCCAGGCTGACGATCTGCAGGCCTTTCAGCTCGTCCCCCGTCAGAGGCAGAGTCCACGGCGCCAGCTGCTGCGGGTCGTCGGCGCGGGGCACCCGGGAGGCGTCCCGGCCGAACATGCCCGCGACCCCCACCTCGGCCACCACGGGCTCCAGGAACGGACGAAGATCCTCAACCAGGTGGTCCGCGACCCTCGCGTATCTCGAGCCGGTCGCCTGCCCGAAGAACTCACCGACATCGACATTCAGCAGCGGATCGTCAGGTCGCCAGCCCCGTTTGACACGCCGCGTGACCTGCCGGGCGTCGATCGCCAGCAGCGGCACCCGCTCCCGGACATGCCACTCGGCGGCAGCAGCGACGCCTGCCTGGTGCTTCGCCGTGACGGCCCTCGGATTCTGCCCGCCCCTGTTCGCCCGGAACTCCAGCATGCGCTCGAACTCCTCCGCGACCAGCGGCCCGAGCGTCTCCACCAGATACAGAGCCGCTGCCACCGTGGGCTGGAACACCTCATCCGCCACCGGCGGGGTCGAGGACATGGCATAGGTCTCCCAGCCCGCGACCTCGCTCACCGTGTGCCCCTCCCACGGCGTGAAGCCGGGCCGGTAGGCATCCACCGTGAACAGATCGCGGTAGGTGGCCAGGTCCACCACCGGCCGCAGGATCGTCAGCATGGTGCCCGGCGTGATCGGCCCACTGCCCGCCCGGCGCATGCGGGTACGGCGCGAGCGCAACTCCCGGTACACCTCGCAGTGCTCCTGCATCACCTCACTCAGCGACGACATGCCCTGCTCGGTCACGAAGTTCATCCACCGAACCAACTGCACGCAGAAGTTGAACGCCGACTCCGGCTTGTACGGATCCCGCCGGGCCTCCGGCAGAGCAAGGACACGCTCATGGTCCGGCACGACCAGCGCGAACACGTACTCCTTGGCGGTCAGCCGCAGGGCCGGGTTGGTGATGCCGGTGAAGTCCAGGCGCTTGACGTTGCTCCGCACCCCCTTGGGGAACTTCACTGCCGACAGGTCCCAGAAGTCCTCGTCGAACACGGGACGCGGCCCGTCCGGCCACATGTCCCATCCGGCCTCGCGGCACACGTCCAGCCCCGCGAACGGGGACTTCAGGGCCCACTGGCGGGGGATGGGGCCAGCGGGGCTCTCGACGACCAGGGCGGTAGCGCGGGTCACTGGGTTCCTTCCTCGGGCCGAAGCGGCAGCTCGGAGTCGATGTCGTCCACCTCACCGGCCGCCTTCTCCAGCAGGCGGGTGTCGAAGCGGGGCAGGATGTCGTGGTCGAGGCGGTCGGCGTAGGGGCCGAACACCGCGAGGAACTGCTGCACGGTGAGCTGCCGCGACTGACGGGCGAAATAGGCCTTCAGCCGCAGCAGATTGGGTGCGTGCCGGGGTGTGAAGACCGCCAGCGGGCACAGCAGGCACACCCAGGGCCGGGCCGGACACGGCTTGCCCTTGGGGCCGTGGAGTCCGGCGAGCTGGTTGGCGCACGCCGCGGTGAACACGTCCATCTCTCCGCCCAGCAGCTCGGCCATCGCCTCGGCGTCCAGGCCCAGGCGGGCTGCCTGCTCGGGCTGCTCGGTGACGAACTCGGCGGCCTCCTCGTCGCTCAGCACGATGGGCGGGCGACTGCGGCGCAGGATGTCGGCCTGGGCGTCCTCGATGATGGCCTCCACCGCCTCGGCCTGGGCCGGCGTCGTGGTCGAGACGTAGTGGCTGCCCTCCACCGCGGCCGTGTGATTCGGGTCGATCTTCGTACGGCCGGTCCAGCCCCGACGCGCCAGCACGTTGTGGTATGTCGTCCGGATCCGCGCCGAGTGCAACAGCAGCGGCTCTCCCGCGTCCGTACGCAGATCCAGCTCCTTCGCCAGCTGACGCCGGGCCTTGTTCCCGCTCTTGGGGGCGGCCCGGGTGGAAAGCGCCGACAGCTGGGACTTCGCGCCGTCCGTGCTGCGGTACTCGGTGTCCAGGAAGACGAACAAGTCGCCGGCTATCGATTCCGGAGCCAGTCGCCGCACCGGCTCCGACAGCTCCAGCCAGCGCTCCAGCAGCCGCACGGCCCGAGCGGGAAGGTTCACCGATTCCGGGCCGCGGCGTCCCTTGACGTAGTCCATGAGCACCGTGCGGTCCCCGGTCCACGTGAAGTCCTCGAGCCCCAGGTCCCGGATCCCGTCCGGAACGACGCCGCTGTAGACGCCGAACAACAGCCGCATGGCCGTCGCCACCTGCACCGGCGGGTACATCGCGCCGCGCACGTCCCGGTACTGGCCGCCGATGCCGTCGCGGAAGTAGTCCACGGTCAGCCCCAGAACCTTGGCGGCGGCCGGGACTTTCAGCGGGCCGTGCTCACGCAGCAGCCACGCGAAGTTCTGCCGGTTCCGGCCGAGGTCGGAGTTGTCAGGACCCAGGGCGGCCAGCTCCAGGACCTCGCGCTGACGGTCCATGACCTGCTGCAGATAGTCCCGCAGCCCGGCCTCGATCTGCCGCCACTCGCCGTCGGTGTACGGCTTGAGCGGCTTGCTCCGGGGCGGGCTCTTGACGGCCTTGCCGTCCAGGTAGGCCCGAATGCCGGCGTCCACGCGGTCCCCGCAGCCGGCCAGCAGGCGCCGGGTGTGGAAGACGCGCCTGCCGCCGACGGACATCCAGTACGCAAGGACGTGGCTCGTGCGCAGATCCGCCAGGCTTCCGTCAAAGCCCAGCGCGGCCAGTTCCGCGACCATCCGGCGGATTGTCGACGTGTAGGTCACCGCGCTCTGACGTGCGGTGATGCGGCCCAGCGGGTGCACCATCTGGACCAGGCCGTGGGCGAGGTCCTCCGCAAGCTTCTCGTTGGCCGTGGAACTCAAGTCGCCCGTCCAGGCCGGATCGTGGGGGAAAGTGAACTCGATGCGCAGCGGGTCGTGTTCGACACGGGTCACCATGCGGCACCCTCCTCGTCGTTGAACTCGGCGTCCGCTTCGGCGGCGAACTGGCCACTGTGCTTGCCCGCCTCGTCGTAGAGCTCGCGGTAGATCCGCTGCACGTCCAGGCGCTGGATGTAAATCTCCGTAGTGGTCACGCTTGAATGCCCGAGCAAATCCCGCAGCACCATCAGTGGGTCCGCCTTCGTCAGGTACAGCGACAGCGCGGCGTCCTCACCGGCGTCCGCCACCAGGGCCGCCGCCCTCTGATAGTGGCCCTTGACCAGCCTTTCCAGTGTCGCCATCGCAAACGTATGGCGCAGGACATGGGGGCCGACCGTCGGGAACCGCGGCTCGAAGTCCCGCCGGATGCGCTCCGAGGTCCGGCGGAAGACAGTCGCCCAGTCGGTGAACGGCGTGCCGTCCGACTGCACCGCGATGATCGCGGGCGTGCCCTCCGGCGTCACCAGCCGCAGTCGCTCGTTCAACGTCAGCTTGCGCCAGGAGACCCGGCGGCCGTTGACCTTCCCGCCCTCCCAATCCGGGGCAGTGATCATCATTGGTTCACCCAGGCGCGGGTCAGGCCGGTAACGGCGGCCCTCCGCCAGCATCGCGCGGTCCAGCTCGATGTACTGGTGCACATCGGCCAGGACGTCGTAACTCGCCCACGTCTGGCGCGCCTTCCTGCCCTTCGTGATCTGCGCGGACAACGGGAAACGGACCGGAACCGTGCTACTGCGGGCAGGCAGAGCAGGCAGCTCGTACGTCAGCAGGTGCGTGAACTCCTGGGCCCGCAGACCGCTGGACGCCACGAGCGACCCCATGGCGGCGTTGCGCCCCAGGTGACGGCCGCGGAACGAGTCCGGCTCCCCGTCCGGGCGCAGACCGGCCAGCGCCCGCACGAACAGCTCAAGGAAGTCGCTCTCCAGATACTTCACCGTGACATGCGGCTTCGCCCTCCGCACCGTAGCCGTGTTCCGCCGCGCGAGCTGCACGCCGGCCTCGGTGTACCGACGGACCATCTGGTACGTGAACGGCACAGCCGGGCACAGCCCCTCATCCTCAGCCCACGCGTAGAAGCGCGCCACGGTGTTGATGTTCTGGTCCCACGTGCCCTCGTCCCAGCGGGCCTCCAGCGGCCCCGCGAACCGGTACTCCGAGAACGCGCTCAGCGCCTCCCGCAAGGGCTGCCGCTCCCCGAGCGGATCCACGCCGATCCTGGCCAGGAACTCCAGCCAGCAGCGCAGAGCCTGTGCGTAGTTCTTCCAAGTCCTATGAGATCGAGCGCCGTTGAGAGGGAGTTCGCGCAGCCAGCGGTTGGCCGCCACCGTGGGCCGGAGTACGCCGCCGTCCTCGAAGGCCAGGTCCTCGTCGATCAAGACCGGCATGCCTTCGGGGATCAGCGGCTGACGTCCAAGCTCCCAGCCCTCCCAGCCCGTTCGGCTGTAGAAGATCAGATGCATGCCGAGGACGGTATGTTTGAGACTCAGAGGAGTGCAAGAGACTTTGACATTGCCACTGATCTCGGACTACATCAAAGAGACACATGAACTAAGCAAGGACTACCTCCGAGTACGCCGTGGGAACGATCGCCGCCTGCGCGTTCGCAGCCGTGCTCTACAAGATCGTCACCAGCGCGGCCGTGTCAGGGGCGCTGCAGTCGGTGATCGGCAAAGCGCTCAATGCGCAGTTCTGATCGGCTGCGGGGCAGGCGGCCGCGGGACACGGGTTCGGTGACGGCGGAAGCGGCGATCGCCGTGCCGGCACTCGTGGTCTTCGCCATGGCGCTGGTCTGGGCGCTGACGGCCGCAGCCGCGCAGATCCAGTGCGTGGACGCGGCGCGGTCCGGAGCGCGTGCCGCTGCGCGGTCCGAGCCGTATGCCGTGGCTGTCGGGGCGGCGCGGGCGGTTGCCCCGCAGGGCGCGCGGATCACGCTGCTTCGGGCGGGCGATCTGTGGCGGGTGCGGGTGGAGGCAAGGGCCCCGGGCCCGGGAGCGCTGTCCCTCACCTTGAGGGCCGAGGCGGCCGCGCTGGCTGAGGACGCCGTCGGAAGCGCGGCGGTGCGAGGGGAGGCGGCGCGATGAGCAGCAGGGAGCGACCAGGGGAGCGGCCCGGGGAGCGGGGGTCGGCGACGGTGCTGACCGCCGTGGCGGTGACCGTGCTCTGTGCGGTCTTCGCGGCGGCCCTGGCGCTGGGGCAGGCGGTCGCCGCCCGTCACCGGGCCGCTGCGGCGGCGGATCTGGCCGCGCTCGCCGCGGCCGACCGGGCGCTCCACGGCGCTTCCGCCGCCTGCGCGGTCGCTGCCCGGACAGCGCGCGCTCAGGGGGCGGCGGTGGTGCGCTGCGCCGTACGCGGCGAGGTCGCGGACGTCACGGCGCGGGCCCGCTTCGGCCCGTATGCCCCCGCGATCAGGGCACGGGCGGGTCCAGCGGCGCCGATGGGCCCTGTGGTTCCTGTGGGTCCCGTGCTTCCTGCCGGGCCTTTGCTTCCACGGGGGCGTGCCGCAGCAGTTCCGTGAGAAGGCGTACGGCAGCCCTCTTGTGGAGCGGGTCGTTGCCGTTGCCGCACTTGGGGGACTGGATGCAGGACGGGCAGCCTGCCTCGCACTCGCAGGACGCGATGGCCTCGCGGGTGGCGGTGAGCCAGTCGCGGGCGGTGTGGAAGGCCCGCTCGGCGAAGCCCGCCCCGCCCGGGTGGCCGTCGTACACGAAGACCGTCGGGAGAAGAGTGTCCGGATGGAGTGGCACGGAGACTCCTCCGATGTCCCAGCGGTCGCAGGTGGCGAAGAGCGGCAGCATGCCGATGGAGGCGTGTTCGGCGGCGTGCAGCGCGCCGCCGAGCTGCTCGGGGCCCACGCGGGCGGCGTCCAGTTGGCCTTCGGTGACCGTCCACCACACGGCCCGGGTGCGCAGGGTGCGGGGCGGCAGGTCGAGCTTGGTCTCGCCGAGCACCTCGCCGGTGATGAGCTTGCGGCGGAGAAAGGAGACGACCTGGTTGGTGACCTCCACCGAGCCGAAGCACAGGCGTCCGTCCCCCCAGGGGACTTCTGTGTCGGTTTCGAGGACGGAAATGGAGGTGGTGTCGCGGGCGGTGGTGGAGTACGGCGGGCTGGCCTCCTCGACGAGGGCGACGGCGCTGCGGGGGTCTTCGAGATCGAGCTGTTTCACGAGATAGGTGCGGCCCTGGTGGAGGTGGACGGCCCCCTCGTGGACGGCGGTGTGGGCGGCGGAGGCGTCGACCGTGCCCAGCAGCCTGCCCGTGGCCGCCTCCACGATCTGGACCGGCCGCCCGCCCTCGCCCCGGATGTCGGTGAGATCGGCGGCGCGCTCGCGGCGGGTCCAGTACCAGCCGGAGGCCCGGCGGCGCAGCAGGCCGGCGGCCTCCAACTGGGGCAGGAGCGCGGGGACGGACGGGCCGAAGAGTTCCAGGTCGGGTTCGGTCAGCGGGTGCTCGGCGGCTGCCGCGCACAGATGGGGGGAGAGGACGTAAGGGTTGTCGGGGTCGAGGACCGTCGACTCCACGGGCTGCCGGAACAGCGCCTCGGGATGGTGGACGAGATAGGTGTCCAACGGGTCGTCGCGGGCGACGAGCACCGCGAGGGCGCCCTCTCCGGAGCGGCCTGCCCGGCCCGCCTGCTGCCACAGGGAGGCGCGGGTGCCCGGATAGCCGGCGATGACCACCGCGTCCAGGCCCGAGACGTCCACCCCCAGCTCGAGGGCGGTGGTGGCGGCAAGACCGAGCAGTTCCCCGGAGTGCAGGGCCTGCTCCAGGGCACGTCGCTCCTCGGGAAGATAGCCGCCGCGGTAGGCGGCGACACGCCCGGGAAGTGAGCGGTCGACCTCGGCCAGGCGCTCCTTGGCGATCACGGAGATCAGCTCGGCGCCGCGCCGGGAGCGTACGAAGGCCACGGTACGCACCCCCTGCACGGTCAGATCGGTGAGCAGGTCGGCGCTCTCGGCGGTGGCGGTGCGGCGGACGGGGGCGCCCTTCTCGCCGCGGAGCTCGGTCAGCGGCGGCTCCCACAGGGCGAAGACCAGCTCGCCGCGCGGGGAGGCGTCGTCGGCGACTTCCCGCACGGGCAGCCCGACGAGCCGTCCGGCAGCCGCGGCCGGCTCCGCGGCGGTGGCGGAGGCAAGGAGGAAGACGGGGTGTGCGCCGTATCGGGCGCACACCCGGCGCAGCCGGCGCAGCACCTGGGCGACATGGGAGCCGAAGACGCCCCGGTAGGTGTGGCACTCGTCGATCACGACATAGCGCAGAGCGCGCAGGAAGGAGGCCCAGCGGGGGTGGGACGGGAGGATCCCCCGGTGCAGCATGTCGGGGTTGGTGAGGACGTAATTGGCGTACTGACGGACCCATTCGCGTTCTTCTACCGGCGTGTCGCCGTCGTAGACCGCGGGCCGGATCCGGTTGCCCAGGGGCTGAGCGAGCTCCGCCACGGCGCGTCGCTGGTCAGCCGCCAGGGCCTTCGTGGGCGCGAGGTACAGGGCCGTGGTCCCCCTGCCGTTCGGCGCCTCTGATCCGTCGAGCAGGGTGGAGAGCACGGGCACGAGGTAGGCCAGCGACTTGCCGGAGGCGGTGCCGGTGGCGATCACGACGGACTCGCCGTCCAGGGCGTGCTCGGCGGCGGCGGCCTGGTGGGCCCAGGGGTGGTCGATGCCGGCCTGCTGAATGGCGTTGATCACTTCGGGGCGGATGCGGTGCGGCCAGACTGCATGGCGACCCGGCCTGGGGGGCAAGTGCTCCGTATGAGTGATGCGCGCAGCCCGGCCCGCGCCCGCAGCGAGGCGGTCGAGGACCGCATGAGGAGAGGGCCGGGTCTCCCGGCTCTCGGGTGGTCGTCTGGGACGCGGATTCCTGGCCATCGGCACGAGTGTGTCACCGGCGTGACGGACAATGGGCCCAAGGCGTCGTGCATGGCTGCTGGTAAGTGATTGAATGCCATCGCGGCTGGCGACCGTCCTCCGGCTCCGCCGGGGAGACCTGCGGGGGCGGCCGCTCGATAGCAAGGTGCTGGAGGATCCGTGGACCTGTCCCTGTCGACTCGCACTGTGACCGGCCGAGGCGGCGACCGCACGGTCGTCGAGGTCGGTGGCGAGATTGATGTGTATACCGCGCCCAAGCTGCGCGAGCAGTTGGTCGAGTTGGTGAACGACGGCAGTTACCACCTGGTCGTCGACATGGAGGGCGTGGACTTCCTCGACTCCACCGGCCTCGGCGTGCTCGTGGGAGGACTGAAGCGCGTGCGCGCCCATGAGGGCTCGCTGCGCCTGGTCTGCAACCAGGAGCGCATTCTCAAGATCTTCCGGATCACGGGCCTGACCAAGGTGTTCCCGATCCACAACACGGTCGAGGAGGCCGTGGAGGCCACCGACTGAGGCCCGGCCGTGCTGCCGAGACCCACAGTCGGCCGGAGAAGGTCGGCGGAGGCCGGAAGGGCCCGAGAAGGCCGAAAGGGCCGGTGGCGGGCCGACGCGGCCGGAAGAGGCCGCCGGCGCGCAGCCGGTCGGCTGCGCGCCGGGACCCACAGTCGGCCGAAGCCGGGAGAAGGAAGTGAGGGCACCGGGCAGCCAGCCCGGGGCCCCGTGAGCACGCTCGAACGCCCGAGGGGGATGCATGGCTACCGTTGAGCTCCGCTTCAGCGCTCAGCCCGAGCACGTCAGGACCGCCCGTCTGGTGGCGGCCGCTGTCGCGCGTCGGGCCGGGGTCGACGAGGCAGCGCTGGACGAGGTGCGCCTCGCGGTGGGAGAGGCGTGCAGCCGTGCGGTGGGGCTGCACCGAAGCCACGGCATCGTGGCGCCCGTCAGGGTGGTGCTGACCGAGGAGGAGAAGGCGTTCTCCATCGAGGTCGGCGACGAGGTCCCCGGCGCGGGTCGCGGCGCGGCTGCCGGAGTCGAGGGCGCGGAGCCGGAAGCGGAGGGCGAGGGGGCCGACGATCAGATGGGGCTCGCCGTCATCAGCGGCCTCGTCGACGATGTGGAGGTCTCCTCCGGCGAAGACGGCGGAGTGATCCGGATGAGCTGGCCGGCCAATCCGGCCAGTGCCGGTTCCTGACCCGCCGCCGGCCCGCCGGGACCCGTCGGGAGCCGGCCGTTCCCACCGCCCGCGCCGCCCGCGCGGCTCTGACTGTTGCATTGCGAAGAGGCCCTGTTCAGCAGGGCCTCTTCGCATTTTCTAGATCATCGATCAAGCGTCAATGCGTTTGCCCCATTACCGCTTTCGAGGGTAGTTCCGGAACGCGATCAATTGCTGAGTAGCCACTCAAGGTCAATTCCATTTGCCGCGCCCTGTTTTGATCAGGTTCCGCTCCCTACAATCCGTCCACATCTTGGGCTCTGAACGTCAAGGAGGACGAATGGCGGGGCTCTTCAACCCGGCACTGATCGATCACCCCACTTCCCTCGCGGCAGCCGTACTCACCGATGACAATCGGATGATCGTCATTGTGATCGCGGCGGTCGCCGTGGCGGCTCTGTTCGTCGCGCAGCTGCTTGTGCGCCAGGTGCTCGCCGCAGGCGAAGGCACCGATTCCATGAAGAAGATCGCGGCAGCCGTGCAGGAAGGGGCGAATGCCTATCTGGCACGGCAGTTGCGCACACTCGGCATCTTCGCCGTCGTCGTGTTCTTCCTGTTGATGCTGCTGCCCGCGGACAACTGGTCGCAAAGAGCGGGCCGTTCGGTCTTCTTCCTGGTGGGCGCGCTCTTCTCGGCCGCCACCGGATACATCGGCATGCGACTTGCCGTACGCAGCAATGTGCGTGTGGCCGCCGCCGCGCGAGAGGCGACCCCCGGCGAGGGCGAACCGGAAAAGGATCTGACGTCCGTTGCGCACAAGGCCATGAAGATCGCGTTCCGCACGGGAGGCGTGGTCGGCATGTTCACGGTGGGCCTCGGCCTGCTGGGCGCCGCCTGCGTGGTTCTCGTGTACGCGGCCGACGCACCCAAGGTGCTCGAAGGCTTCGGCCTGGGCGCGGCGCTGATCGCCATGTTCATGCGAGTCGGCGGCGGCATCTTCACCAAGGCCGCGGACGTCGGCGCCGACCTCGTCGGCAAGGTCGAAAAGGGCATCCCCGAGGACGATCCGCGCAACGCCGCCACCATCGCCGACAACGTGGGCGACAACGTCGGCGACTGCGCGGGCATGGCCGCCGACCTTTTCGAGTCCTACGCCGTCACCCTCGTGGCCGCCCTGATCCTCGGCAAGGCCGCCTTCGGCGACGCAGGCCTCGCCTTTCCGCTGATCGTCCCGGCGATCGGCGTGGTCACCGCGATGATCGGCATCTTCGCGGTCGCCCCGCGGCGCGCCGACCGCAGCGGGATGACCGCCATCAACCGCGGCTTCTTCATCTCCGCGGTGATCTCGCTCGCCCTGGTGGCCGGAGCGACGTTCATCTACCTGCCCTCCTCCTACGCGGAGTTGACCGGTGTGACCGAGGCCGCCATCACGGCGCACGACGGGGACCCGCGCATCCTGGCCCTCGTCGCCGTCGCGATCGGCATCGTGCTGGCCGCCCTGATCCAGCAGCTGACCGGCTACTTCACCGAGACCAACCGCCGTCCGGTACGGGACATCGGCAAGACCTCGCTGACCGGGCCCGCCACCGTGGTCCTCGCCGGCATCTCCATCGGCCTGGAGTCGGCCGTCTACACCGCGCTGCTCATCGGCCTCGGTGTCTACGGCGCCTTCCTGCTCGGCGGTACGTCGATCATGCTCGCGCTCTTCGCGGTGGCGCTCGCCGGCACCGGGCTGCTCACCACCGTCGGCGTCATCGTCGCCATGGACACCTTCGGACCCGTCTCCGACAACGCCCAGGGCATCGCCGAGATGTCGGGCGACGTCGAAGGCGCGGGCGCCCAGGTCCTCACCGACCTCGACGCCGTCGGCAACACCACCAAGGCCATCACCAAGGGCATCGCCATCGCCACGGCCGTGCTGGCCGCGGCCGCGCTGTTCGGCTCGTACCGCGACGCCATCGCCACCGCGGCGGCGGAGGTCGGCGAGACCCTCGGCGAAGGCGCTCCGATGAACCTGGTGATGGACATCTCGCAGCCCAACAACCTGGTCGGCCTGATCCTCGGCGCCGCCGTCGTCTTCCTCTTCTCCGGTCTCGCCATCAACGCGGTGTCCCGGTCGGCGGGGGCCGTGGTCTTCGAGGTGCGGCGGCAGTTCCGCGAGCATCCGGGAATCATGGACTACTCGGAGAAGCCGGAGTACGGGCGGGTCGTCGACATCTGCACCAAGGACGCCCTGCGCGAGCTGGCCACTCCCGGACTGCTCGCCGTGATGACACCCATCGCCGTCGGCTTCTCACTGGGCGTCGGCGCCCTCGGCGCGTTCCTCGCCGGAGCCATCGGCGCGGGCACCCTGATGGCGGTCTTCCTCGCCAACTCCGGTGGCGCCTGGGACAACGCCAAGAAGCTCGTCGAGGACGGCCACCACGGAGGCAAGGGCAGCGAGGCGCACGCGGCGACCGTCATCGGCGACACCGTGGGCGACCCGTTCAAGGACACGGCGGGCCCCGCCATCAACCCGCTGCTGAAGGTGATGAACCTGGTGGCGCTGCTGATCGCGCCCGCGGTGATCCAGTTCAGCTATGGAGATGACGCCAGCCCGGCGGTTCGCGCCCTGGTCGCGGTGCTGGCGATCGGCGTCATCATCGGAGCGGTGTACACGTCCAAGCGGCGCGGCATCGCCGTGGGCGACGAGGGGGAGGGCGGCGAGGCGACGGAGCGGAACGCCAAGTCGCCCGATCCCGCGGTGGTTTCCTAGCCCCAAGGGCACAACCCGGCTGACACGCCGGTGCGAAGAGCGGGTGGACGGCGCATCACCGGGCGCCGTCCACCCGCTTGTCTCTGCCCAGGCCTCTGCCTCTGTCTCCGCCTTCGTGAGTCTCGTCTCGTGCCACGCTGGTGCAAATGGCTGCAATAGCCTATGAATCGGATGCACGACACGCGTTTGTCGCCCACTTGGCGTGTATGTTCCGGGGCCGAGAGCCTTGGAAGGGACCAATCCGGTGAACAAGAAGCTTGCGGCCGCACTGTCCGGCGGTGCGGTGCTCGTACTCGCGCTGTCGGGGTGCAGTGACGACGACGGCGACGAGAAGGTGAACGCCTGGGCCAAGACCTTCTGCGACCAGGCGCAGCCGCAGTTCGAGAAGCACAGTGCCGCCCACCAGTCGATCATCTCGACCGCGGCCGACGGCCAGCCCGCCGACATCAAGCAGGCCGACTCGGAGGCGTTCCAGGACATCGCCGAGGCCGACCAGGCTCTCGCCGACGCCATCCAGGAGGCGGGCGTGCCGCCGGTGGAGAACGGCGAACAGCTCCAGCAGGACGCCATCACGGAACTCGAAGCCGCGTCGAAGGCCTACCAGGACCTGAAGAAGCAGGTCGACGCTCTCGACGCGAGCAACCAGCAGGCGTTCGCGAACGGCCTGCAGGACGTCGCGGAGGGCCTGGCCGAGATCGAGAACATGGACCAGGACGCGCTGGAGAAGCTGCGTTCCGGCGAGCTGGGCACCGCGATGTCGAAGCAGCCCGGCTGTCAGTCGACTGCGACGTCCAGCCCGGCTGGCGGCGGCGGCAACGCGGAATCGGCGGAGTCGCCGAACGCGTCCACCCCCTCGACCTCCGCCTCGTCTTCCGCCTCGTCCTCGTCTTCCGCCTCCGCCTCCGCCTCCGCGCGTGCGTCCGCGTCTGAGTCCGCGTCTGGGGCCGACTCCTGAGCCGGGTCTGATGCCGTGTGACGGCCCGGCTCCCACGCGGTGGGCCGGGCCGTGCGGCGATTGTCAGCGGCGGCGACCACAATGGGTCGGGTGAGTACGACCACCCCTGCCGCAGGCCTCCCCCTGTCCGCCTCCCTCTCCGATGACTCCGACGCCTCCGCGGGCTCCGCGCTCCGCCTCCGCGAGGCGCTCCTCGACGCGGCCTTCACCGCCGACGGGCTGCTCGATCTGCTCGGCGCCCCCGCCTATGCCGCGCTCGCCCGCAGCGAAACCGTGCCCGCGCTGCGCGCCACCCGCGGGGACGGCGCGCTCGACACGCTCGTACGCCTGTTTCTGCTCCAGCGCCCCGTGGCCGCCGACCGCGCCCGTGCCGCCCTGCCCCTGGAGGAGTGCCTCGCCGACGGCTGGCTCGTCGAGGACGGCGAGCAGGTCCGCGCCACCGTGGACGTACGGCCGTACGGAGGACCGGAGGGAGAGGACTGGTTCGTCGTCTCCGACCTCGGGTGCTCGGTCGGCGGATCGGGTGGTGCGAGCGGCAGGGGCGAAGGGGTGGTGCTCGGCGTGGGCGGTGCGTCCACCACGCTCGCCGGGATCACCGTGCGCACCCCTGTCGGCTCCGCGCTCGACCTCGGCACGGGCTCCGGCATCCAGGCGCTGCACGCCGCCCGGCACGCCACTCGGGTGACCGCCACGGATGTGAACCCCCGCGCCCTGCACTTCGCACGGCTCACCCTTGCCCTCTCCGGCGCCCGGCCGGCCGATCTGCGCGAGGGTTCGCTCTTTGAGCCGGTCGAAGACGAGACCTACGACCTGATCGTGTCGAACCCGCCGTTCGTGATCTCCCCCGGTGCGCGGCTGACGTACCGGGACGGCGGCATGGGCGGCGACGATCTGTGCCGCACGCTCGTCCAGCAGGCCGGTGACCGGCTGAACGACGGCGGTTTTGCCCAGTTCCTCGCCAACTGGCAGCACGTGGAGGGCGAGGACTGGCAGGAGCGCCTCCGTTCCTGGGTGCCGCGCGGTTGTGACGCGTGGATCGTCCAGCGCGAGGTGCAGGACGTGACCCAGTACGCCGAGCTGTGGCTGCGGGACAGCGGCGACCACCAGGGCGACTCCGGGAGGTATGCGGCGCGGTACGAGGAGTGGCTGGAGGAGTTCGAGGCGCGGGGGACCAAAGCCGTCGGCTTTGGCTGGATCACACTGCGGAAGTCGAACGCGGAGCGTCCGTCGATCGTGATCGAGGAGTGGCCGCACCCGGTCGAGCAGCCGCTCGGCGAGGTCGTGCGCGCTCACTTCGACCGCATGGACTATCTGCGGACGCACGATGACGCGGCCCTGCTCGCCGACCGCTTCACCCTGGCGCCGGAGGTGGTGCAGGAGCAGGTCGGCATGCCGGGCGCGGAGGATCCCGAGCATGTGGTGCTGAGGCAGAACAGGGGCATGCGCCGGGCGACCCGGGTCGACACCGTGGGCGCGGGCTTCGCGGGCGTCTGCGACGGCACACTGAGCGCCGGCCGGATCCTGGACGCGATCGCCCAGCTCATCGACGAGGACCCCGTGGTGCTGCGCGACCGGACGCCGCAGGCGCTGCGCCGGCTGATCGAGGAAGGATTCCTGGAGCCGGCCGGCGAAGCGGGAGAGGAGTCCATGGGGACATAGGCCTTATGCCGGGGGATCGCGGTGGGCCAAGGAAGAAATCAGCCAATGCCCGGCTTCCGCCCCTCCCCCGACGCCTCCCCCTGATGCCTCCTCCCGGCGCCTGCCTCCGACGTCGGCGCCTGAGGCCCTGCCCCCGAGGCCTGTCCCCGAGGCCTGTCCCCGAGGGTCTTCTGCCCCTGGGTCCCCTGGTGACGCCGCGCGAGTGAACCCGCGGGCCGTTCACCTGGAATTCGCGCCGACGACGTCCGGAGGTGTCAGCCTCGGGCATCAGGGACCAGGCAGGGCGCACAGGGGCCAGGTGGGAGGGACACATGATGGAGAGCGGGCCGGCGATCTTCGCGGGGACGGCGTTCGCGCTGTTCGGGGCCACACTGCTGGTGTGGACCGGAGTGCGTCTGGCGCACCGGGCGCCCGTGGCTCATGGAGTGAGTCCCGCCACGGCGGCGGCCCTCACCACTCTGTTCGGGGCCGCCTTCCTCGCGCTGGGCGTCTGGTGCTTCGCCCGCGTGTGACGCGCAACTGACGGAACCGGCTCGATCCAGCCGCCCTAAGAGGGCAGCACAGGGGGCCTGACCAGGGGGATCTCCCACCGGGAGGCGGGGCCCGCGGGGGCGGCGTCCAGCGGGCGCACCCCATGAGCAGATCAGGGAGTCGAGGGACCGACGTGCCGGTCCGGGCGGCAGGAATGCCTGGAGTCGGGTTACCGTTCGAGTGGCCGTTGCGGGCTTTTGCCGTTTGACACGGGGGCGGGTTGTACCGTCACACTCCGCAGCGGCAGGAGCGACACGCACCGTGCAGCGCGACACGCCACCGCCGCACTGCCGTTTGTGTCACCGAGCGTCGACCGGAGAGAAGAGCGAAGTTGTCCCCGACAAGCGAGACCGCACAGGGCGGCCGCCGACTCGTGATCGTCGAGTCGCCTGCCAAGGCGAAGACGATCAAGGGCTACCTGGGCCCCGGCTTCGTCGTCGAAGCGAGCGTCGGGCACATCCGCGACCTGCCGAACGGCGCAGCCGAGGTGCCCGACAAGTACACGGGCGAGGTGCGCCGCCTCGGCGTCGACGTCAACCATGACTTCCAGCCGATCTATGTCGTCAACGCCGACAAGAAGGCCCAGGTCAAGAAGCTCAAGGAGCTGCTCGCCGAGTCCGACGAGCTCTACCTCGCCACCGATGAGGACCGCGAGGGGGAGGCCATCGCCTGGCACCTCCAGGAGGTCCTCAAGCCCAAGGTCCCGGTCAAGCGGATGGTCTTCCACGAGATCACCAAGGACGCGATCCGCGAGGCCGTCGCCAATCCGCGCGAGCTCAACCAGCGCATGGTCGACGCCCAGGAGACCCGCCGCATCCTCGACCGGCTCTACGGCTACGAGGTCTCCCCGGTCCTGTGGAAGAAGGTCATGCCCCGGCTGTCGGCCGGCCGTGTCCAGTCCGTCGCGACCCGGCTCGTCGTCGAGCGGGAGCGGGAGCGCATCGCGTTCCGTTCCGCGGAGTACTGGGATCTGACCGGCGTCTTCGCGACGGGCCGGGCGGGCGACGTCTCCGACCCGTCCGTCTTCAGCGCGCGCCTGAACACCGTCGACGGCAAGCGCGTCGCCCAGGGCCGGGACTTCGGCCCCGACGGGCAGCTCAAGGGCGGCTCCTCCGCCCAGGTGCTGCACCTGGACGAGGCGAACGCCCGCGCCCTGGCCGCCGCGCTCCGGGACGCCTCGTTCGCGGTGCGGTCCGTCGAGTCCAAGCCGTACCGCCGGTCGCCGTACGCGCCCTTCCGTACGACGACCCTGCAGCAGGAGGCCTCCCGGAAGCTGGGCTTCGGGGCGAAGGCCACCATGCAGATCGCGCAGAAGCTGTACGAGAACGGCTTCATCACCTATATGCGCACGGACTCCACGACGCTCTCCGACACCGCCGTCTCGGCGGCCCGGGCGCAGGTCACCCAGCTCTACGGCGCCGACTACCTGCCGGACAAGCCGCGGGTCTACGCCGGGAAGGTCAAGAACGCGCAGGAGGCGCACGAGGCGATCCGCCCGTCCGGCGACCGTTTCCGCACCCCTGCGGAGACCGGTCTGACCGGCGACCAGTTCAGGCTCTACGAGCTGATCTGGAAGCGGACCGTCGCCTCCCAGATGAAGGACGCAGTCGGCAACTCCGTCACGGTGAAGATCGGCGGCCGGGCGTCGGACGGCCGGGACGCGGAGTTCACCGCGTCCGGCAAGACGATCACTTTCCACGGCTTTATGAAGGCCTATGTGGAGGGCGCGGACGACCCGAACGCCGAGCTGGACGACCGCGAGCGGCGGCTGCCGCAGGTCGCCGAGGGCGAAGCGCTGACCGCCGAGGAGATCTCCGCCGACGGCCACGCCACCAAGCCCCCCGCCCGCTACACCGAGGCCTCGCTGGTCAAGGAGCTGGAGGAGCGGGAGATCGGCCGCCCCTCCACCTACGCCTCGATCATCGGCACGATCCTCGACCGCGGCTATGTGTTCAAGAAGGGGACGGCCCTGGTGCCCTCCTTCCTGAGCTTCGCCGTCGTCAACCTGCTGGAGAAGCACTTCGGCCGTCTCGTCGACTACGACTTCACCGCCAGGATGGAGGACGACCTCGACCGCATCGCGCGCGGCGAGGCGCAAGCCGTGCCGTGGCTGAAGCGCTTCTACTTCGGCGAGGGCGAGCAGGCCGGCGCCGCCTCCGAAGCCGGAAACGGCGACGGCGACCACCTCGGCGGCCTCAAGGAGCTGGTCACCGACCTGGGTGCGATCGACGCCCGGGAGATCTCCAGCTTCCCCGTGGGCAAGGACATCGTGCTGCGCGTCGGCCGCTACGGCCCGTACATCGAGCGCGGCGAGAAGGACGCGGAGGGCCACCAACGCGCCGACGTGCCCGCCGACCTCGCGCCCGACGAGCTGACGGTCGAGTACGCGGAGGAGCTGCTGGCCAAGCCCAGCGGCGACTTCGAGCTGGGCGCCGACCCGGCCACCGGCCGCACGATCGTCGCCAAGGACGGCCGCTACGGCCCGTACGTGACCGAGGTGCTGCCCGAGGGCACGCCCAAGACCGGCAAGAACGCGGTCAAGCCGCGCACGGCGTCGCTCTTCAAGTCGATGTCCCTGGACACGGTGACCCTCGACGACGCGCTGAAGCTGATGTCACTCCCGCGGGTCGTCGGAACCGACCCCGAAGGCGTCGAGATCACGGCCCAGAACGGCCGCTACGGCCCCTACCTGAAGAAGGGCACGGACTCGCGCTCCCTCGAAACCGAGGAGCAGCTCTTCACCATCACGCTGGACGAGGCGCTGGCGATCTACGCCCAGCCCAAGCAGCGCGGGCGTGCCGCGGCCAAGCCGCCGCTCAAGGAGCTGGGCGCCGACCCGGTCAGCGAGCGCCCGGTGGTCGTCAAGGACGGCCGGTTTGGCCCGTATGTGACGGACGGCGAGACCAACGCCACGCTGCGCACCGGCGACAGCGTCGAGTCCATCACTCCTGAGCGCGGATACGAGCTCCTCGCCGAGAAGCGGGCCAAGGGCCCCGCGAAGAAGAAGACCGCCAAGAAGGCGCCGGCGAAGAAGACGGCCGCCAAGAAGACCGCGGCCAAGAAGACCGCCGCGAAGAAGGCCACGGCGACGAAGACAGCCGCGAAGACCGCGGCGAAGAAGACAGCGGCCAAGAAGACGGCGGCGAAGAAGACGGCGGCGAAGAAGACCGCGTCGGCGAACGCGTCCTCCGGGGACGAGTAGCAGACGGCCGCAGCCGATCCCCTGCCGCAGGCGTCCGGGGAGGGCGGGAACCCAGGATTCCCACCCTTCCCGCGGGGCTCCTGCACGCGCGCGCATGTTCGGGCGTACCTCCGGGGAGCATGGCAGTCCGGATAGGCTGGGCGGATGACGCGAGCCTCAGACACTGCTGCGGATTCCGACGTGTCCGACGTTCCCGACGGGCTGACCGCCGACTCACAAGAGCGCGCGGTGCGCGCCCTGCTGCGCTATCCCGCACTCAAGCGGCTGTGGAGCGCGCAGTTCGTCAGCGGCGTCGGCGACGCGCTCGCGGTGCTGGTGCTCCTGCTGCTGTCACTCGAGGCGGCGGTTCTGGAGGGCGCCTTCGGCGGCGGCTACCGCGGAGCGGCCTTCGCCGTCGCGGCCGTGCTGGGCGCGCGCGTGCTGTCCACCCTGCTCTTCGGAGCCGTACTGCTCGGCCCGATGACCACGCTGACCGCCCCCGGCGGACCGCTGGACCGCCGCTGGACCATGATCGGCGCGGACGGCGTACGGCTCGCGCTGCTGGTCGTCGCGCCCCTGTGGATCGACTGGATCCGGGGCGACGCGCTCACTCTGCTGCTCGTCACCGTCTTCCTGACGGGGACGGCCGAACGCTTCTGGACCATCGCACGGGAGAGCGCCGCTCCGGCCCTGCTGCCCGGCCCGCCCCCGGAGGGGGCGGCGGTGCGGCCGCTGCCCGACCGGCTCGCCGCGCTGCGCAGGCTGTGGCTGCGCACCGGCTTCGCCGCCGTTCCCGCGGCCGCCGCGGCCCTGCTCGTCGCCACGCTGATCAGCAAGCTGCTCGCCACCGGTGTCGACTGGTTCTCGCTGCACCAGGCGGCTCTCGGATCGTATGTGGCGGCCGGTCTCTTCGCCGCGTCCGTCTCCACCCTGTACTTCCTGCAGTTCCCCGGCACGCCGACGCCCCGGCCGCGCTCGCCGCTGGAGGGGCTGCGCCGTCCCTCCGCCTCAGCTGCCGGCAGCGGGGAGAAGGCGCTGGAGAAGGGGCGTACCGGCGGAATACCGCTGTTCGTGCTGGCCTGCGCCGCCGTCGCCGGGGCCATCTCCTCCGCCGTGGCGGTGTCCGTTCTGCACGCCGTCGACCTGGGCGGCGGCCCGGCGACCTTCGCGCTGCTCGTGCTGGGCCTCACCGGCGGCGCCGGGGTCGGCATCCGCGCGGCCGGGGCCGTCCTGCCCGCGCTCTCGCGCCGGCGGCTCCTCGCCCTCGCCCTCGCCGTCACCGGCGTGGCGCTGCTCGCGGTCGGTCTGGTGCCCGACACGGCGACCGTGCTGCTGCTCGCGTTGCTGGCGGGCTGCGCGGCGGGCGTGGCGGCCAACACCGGGCATGTGCTGATCGACCAGGAGACCGAGGAGTTCCGGCGCGCCCGGATCACCGACCATCTGCAGGCGGTCGTACGGGTCGCCGTCGGGCTCGGCGCGATCGCCGCTCCGCTGTTCGCCGCGGGCATCGGCCGGCACCGGCTGACGGGCGGCGACGTCGTCTTCGCGCACGGCGGCGCGGCGTTCACCCTGATGCTGGTGGGAGCCCTGCTGCTGCCCGTGGCCGTCATCGTTCTCGCCAGGACGGACGACCGCGCGGGGGTGCCCCTGCGCCGAGACCTGGGCGAAGCGCTGCGCGGCGGTTCGGACCCGGCCCAGGCCACGGCCGCTGCGGGCTTCTTCATCGTCATCGAGGGCGGCGACGGAGCGGGCAAGTCCACGCAGGTCAAGGCGCTGGCCGAGTGGATCCGCGCCAAGGGCCACGAGGTCGTGGTGACCCGTGAGCCGGGCGCCACGCCGATCGGCAAGCGACTGCGCTCGATCCTGCTCGACGTGTCGAGCGCGGGACTGTCCAGCCGGGCCGAGGCGCTGCTGTACGCCGCCGACCGCGCCGAGCACATCGACTCGGTGGTGCGCCCGGCGCTGGAGCGGGGTGCAGTGGTCATCTCGGACCGCTATATCGACTCCTCCGTCGCCTATCAGGGCGCGGGGCGCGATCTGTCGCCGATCGAGATCGCCCGTATCTCGCGCTGGGCGACGGACGGCCTCGTACCGCATCTGACCGTGCTGCTGGACGTCTCTCCCGAAACCGCGCGCGAGCGGTTCACCGAGGCGCCGGACCGGTTGGAGTCGGAGCCGGCCGAGTTCCATCAACGGGTGCGCGCCGGATTCCTGACGCTGGCCGCGGCGGATCCGGGCCGCTATCTGGTGGTGGACGCAGGCCAGGATCCCGAGGCCGTCACCACCGTCGTACGGCATCGGCTCGACCAGATCCTGCCGCTCTCCGAAGCCGAGGTGAAGGCCAAGGAGGAGGCCCGCAAGGCCGCGGAGGAGGAGGCCAGGCGGCGCGCGGAGGAAGAAGCGGCGCGCAAGGCCGAGGAGGAGCGCAGGGAGCGTGAGCGCCAGGAGCAGCTTGCCCGGCTGCGCGCCGAAGAGGAGGAGCGCAAGCGCCGCGAACTGGAAGAGGCCAGGCGGCGAGAGGCCGAACGGCAGGCGGAGGAGGCCCGGCAGCGGGCCGAGGAGGCGCGGCGGCTCGCCGAGGAGGAACGGCGTCGGCGCGAGGCCGAGGAGAAAGCCCGGCTCGCGGAACAGGAACGGCTGCGCAAGCAGGCGGAGGAAGAGGCCCGGCTGCGGGCGGAGGCCGAGGCGCGGCGGCTGGAGAAGCAGCGCAAGGCCGAGGAAGCGCTCCTGAAGGCGGAGGAGGCGCGGCGGCTCGCGGAGGCCGAGGCTGCGGCTGCGAAAGCGGACGCTCCGGACGAGTCGGCCTCCGAGGTGACCGTGCCCACGCCGCTGGTGAAGCCGGAGCGCCGTGCGGAGGAGGCCGGTGCGGAGGAGGTCGGTGCGGACGAGGCAGGGCTGAACGAGGCCGGTCCGGACGAGGTCGGTCCGGACGAGGTGACGCAGGAGGTCCCGCGGCCGGAGGTCGGAGAGCCGCCCCGGGATGCCGGGGCGGACGGGATCGAGACGACGGTGCTGCCGAGGGTTCCGGAGGACTC
The DNA here is from genome assembly GCF_029846775.1 of Streptomyces chengmaiensis. Classification (NCBI taxonomy): domain Bacteria; kingdom Bacillati; phylum Actinomycetota; class Actinomycetes; order Kitasatosporales; family Streptomycetaceae; genus Streptomyces; species Streptomyces chengmaiensis. The sequence continues at coordinate 120,463 of NZ_JARWBG010000002.1, read as the reverse complement.
CTCGGCGCCGTCGGGATCCTCGGACACGGCCGAGACGGCCCTGCTGCCGAAGGCGGCGGACCCCGTGGACCGGGTGCCGCCGGGCCTCTTCCGCGACGAGCGGCGTTCGAGCGGATCCTCGGGTGGGTCCTCGGCTACGGAGGACCGCACCCGCGAACTGCCGCAGGTCGGGCCGGACGCAGGCGCCGACGGACAGGAGAGCCGGGGCCAGGACCGGGGTCGGGACCGAGGCGCCGGCGAGCGTCCGCGCCGTCGGCGCCCGGACTGGGCCGAGGAGACCCCGCTGGACGACCTGCCGACCCTCGCGGACGAACTGCTCGGCCCGCACGAGGACGACGACCGCCGTCGCGGCCGCTGAGCGCGGCCGTCCGGGCCGCCGGTCTCATGGGAGGGACGGCCGGCGGCACGGATTGTCAGAGGGCTCGTTCACAATGGGAGGCCGCAGCGCAGGAAGGGCGGTGACGGCGCATGGCCGTATGGGACGACGTGATCGGGCAGGACCGTGTCCGGACGCAGCTCTCCGCCGCCGCGCGTGACGCCGACTCCCTCGTCACCGCCGCGGCGGCGGGAGAAGCGGCCCCCGCGGCCTCGAAGATGACGCACGCCTGGCTGTTCACCGGCCCGCCGGGCTCCGGGCGTTCCACCGCCGCCCGGGCCTTCGCCGCCGCACTGCAGTGCGTCAGCCCGGACCGGGCTCTCGGCGGTGAGCCGGGATGCGGTTTCTGCGACGGCTGCCACACCACCCTCGTCGGGACCCACGCCGATGTGGAGGTCGTCCGCACCGACCTGCTGTCCATCGGCGTCAAGGAGACCCGCGACCTGGTCCGCCGCGCCCAGCTCTCCCCGGCCGGCGGACGCTGGCAGGTCATCATCCTGGAGGATGCCGACCGGCTCACCGAGGGCGCGGCCAATGTGCTGCTCAAGGCGATCGAGGAGCCGGCCGCCCGCACAGTGTGGCTTCTGTGCGCGCCCTCCCTGGAGGACGTGCTGCCCACCATCCGCTCCCGCTGCCGTCACCTCACCCTCCGCACGCCCCCGGTCGCGGCAGTCGCCGACGTCCTCGTACGGCGTGACGGCATCGCGCCGGAGGCCGCCGAGGCCTCCGCCCGTGCCACCCAGGGGCACATCGGCCGAGCGCGCCGGCTAGCCACCGACGAGCGCGCCCGTGCCCGGAGGTCCGCCGTGCTCAAGCTGCCGCTGCGCGTCGCGGACATCGGCGGCTGTCTCAAGGCCGCCCAGGAGCTGATCGACGCCGCCGCCGAGGATGCCGCCCAGGCGGCGGAGGAGATCGACGCAAAGGAGGCCGAGGAGCTCAAGGCCGCGCTGGGCGCGGCAGCGGGCGGCCGGATGCCGCGCGGCACCGCCGGTGCGATGAAGGAGCTGGAGGACAAGCAGAAGCGCCGCAGGACGCGCACCCAGCGGGACAGCCTCGACCTCGCGCTCTCGGACCTGACCGGTTTCTACCGCGATGTCCTGGCGCTTCAGCTGGGTTCCGGGGTCGCCCTCGCCAACGAGGACGTACGGGACTCCCTGGACCGCGTCGCGCGGGATTCCACGCCGGAGCGGACGCTGCGCCGGATAGAGGCGATCGTCGCCTGCCGCCAGACGCTGGGGCGCAATGTCGCGCCGCTGCTGGCCGTCGAGGCGATGGCGGTGGCGCTGCGGGCCGCCTGACACCCTGCGCCGGGCCGGCGCCATGCGCGGTTGGCCGCCCCCGCCGGGTCGGCACTCCGCGACCAGGCTGGCACCTTGCCCCGGGCTGACGCCTCGTGTGTCGGGCCGGCACCCCGCGATCGGCTGGCTTTGCGCGCCGTCGGGTAGGTGCCCCGCGACCAGGCTGGCACCCTGTTCCGGGCTGACGCCTCGTGTGTCGGGCCGGCACCCCGCACCCTGCGCCACGATAGGCACCCTGCTCCGGGCCGATGCCTCGTGCCCGGGGCGGCATATGCCTGCCCGCCCTTCCGACGCATCCGTCCATTACCCTCCGGGAATGGACACCAGGCGTCTGCTCCGCACCTCCGCCCTCGCTCTCAGCTCGCTGAGCGTGCTCGTCTCCGGCTGCACCGGCGGAAGTTCGCCGTCCGACGCCGTCGAATCGCCGGCTGCCGCCTCTTCCCCGTCGTCCGCCTCCGCGGCGCCCTCCGCCGGCCTTGAGCGGTACTACACACAGAAGTTGACCTGGCGGGAGTGCGGTGTCCCCGGCTTCGACTGCGCCAAGATGGAGGCCCCGCTCGACTACGACGCCCCCGGCGAGGGCTCCATCGAGCTGGCCGTCGCCCGCAAGAAGGCGACCGGACCGGGCAAGCGCCTGGGATCGCTCCAGGTCAATCCGGGCGGGCCCGGCGGCTCGGCCCTCGAGTACCTCCAGGCGTACGCGGGCATCGGCTATCCCGCCCCGGTGCGGGCCCGCTACGACATGGTCGCAGTCGACCCGCGCGGCGTGGCGCACAGTGAGCCCGTCGAATGTCTGACGGGGGCGGAGATGGACGCGTACACCCAGGTCGACCAGACGCCGGACGACACGGCGGAGACGGCGGCGCTGACCCGGGCGTACCGGGACTTCGCGGCGGGCTGCGAGAAGCGCTCCGGCGAGGTTCTGCCGCATGTGTCCACCGTGGAGGCCGCCCGTGACATGGACATCCTGCGCGCCGTGCTGGGCGACGGGAAGCTGACGTATGTAGGGGCGTCGTACGGCACATTCCTCGGGGCGACCTATGCCGAACTGTTCCCCGAGAGGGTGGGCCGGCTCGTCCTCGACGGTGCGATGGACCCCTCGCTGTCCGCCCGCGAGCTGAACCGCGACCAGACGGCCGGCTTCGAGACCGCTTTCCAGGCGTTCGCCGCGGACTGCGTCCAGCAGCCGGACTGCCCGCTCGGCCAGACGTCCGCGGCCGACGCATCGGCCCGGATGAAGGCCTTCTTCGCGCAGGTCGACGCAGATCCGGTGCCCACGGGTGAGAGCCGTGAGCTGGGCGAGTCCCTGGCCACCACCGGCGTCGTCGCGGCGATGTACGACGAGGGCGCCTGGCCGCAGCTGCGCGAGGCACTGGCATCAGCCATGGACGGCGACGGCTCGGGCCTGCTCTTGCTGGCCGACAGCTACTACGAGCGCTCTGCGGACGGCTCCTACGCCAACCTGATGTACGCCAACGCCGCTGTGAACTGCCTCGACCTCCCGCCCGCCTTCAAGGACGCATCCGCCGTGCGGTCGGCCCTGCCCGAGTTCGAGAAGGCGTCCCCCGTCTTCGGCAAGGGCTTCGCCTGGGCCGCCCTGAACTGCACTTTCTGGCCGACCTCCGCCACCGGCGCCCCCCACCGCATCGAGGCCGAGGGCGCGGCCCCCATCGTGGTCGTCGGCACCACAAGGGACCCGGCCACCCCCTACAAGTGGGCCGAGTCCCTCGCCGCCCAGCTCGACTCCGGCACCCTGCTCACCTACGACGGCGACGGCCACACCGCGTACGGCCGCGGCAGCGACTGCATCGACACCGCGATCAACACCTACCTCCTGGAAGGCACCCCTCCCAAGGACGGCAAGCGCTGCTGACCCACCGCGCCGCAGGGCCTGGTCCACGGCGGGACCTGGTTCGGGGCACCCGGAATAACCCTGTAGACTTAGCGCCGCTGCTGATGCGAACGTGTTCCCGAGGGGGGACGTGTTTCTCGCAGCGCGCCACCTTAGCTCAGTTGGCCAGAGCAACGCACTCGTAATGCGTAGGTCGCGGGTTCGAATCCCGCAGGTGGCTCCAGAGAAGTCCTGGTCAGATAGCCCCTGACCAGGGCTTTTTCTTATGCACTGGCCGTGCGGGGTCGGAACGCGATGATCTTCGCGCCCTCATGTGAGGCCGACGTGAGGCCATCCTGCTCGTTCGCCTGCTCGACCGCCCTCTGCTGGGGCAGGCGGGCGCTTCCGCGCGGGACCATGGCGGCGGTTGCCTCGGCGGCCTCGGCGGCGGCCTTGGGCATGACCGACTGATAGATGTCTCGCGTGATCCGGCTGTCACTGTGGCCGAGGGTCTCGGACACGATCTTGACGTCGACGCCAGCGGCGAGCATGAGCGAGGCGGCGACGTGGCGCAGGTCGTGCAGCCGGATCGGCGGCAGTCCGGAGAGGTCGACGAGCCGCTCGAACTGATCGGTCAGCCACCCGGGGTGAATCCGGTCGCCGTCCTCTTGGGTGAACATCCGGCCCGACTCGATCCACGCGCGCCCCCACTGGCAGCGCTCGGCGGCCTGCTTGGTCCGGTGCGCGTCGAGCACCTCGGCGGTGTACTCGTCGATCGAGAACACGCGCTCGCCGCTGTCGGTCTTGGGCAGGCTCTCTATAACCTCCCATCCATCCTGTACGAGTTGAGTGGCAACGGTCATTGTGCGACTTGGTGCCGAGTAGTCGGCCCACCGGACGCCGCACGCCTCGCCGCGGCGCAGACCCCGGAACGTGATCAGGTGGAACAGCGGCAGCAGTCGGTGTTTCGCCTCGGCGAGGTAGTCGAGGAACTGCCCGGCCTGCTCCGGGGTCCACACCATGACCGCCGAGGGCCGCTCGCCAGTCCGCACCCATGCCTCGACCCGCTCGGGCGTCCACACCATCGCCTTGGGGCGCTTGGCCGGAGTGAGCTCGACGTATGAGGCGGGGTTGAAGGTGATCGCCCCGCGTGCGATGGCGGTGTTCAGCGCGGCCCGCAGCGTGTCGCGGACGTGCTTCTGAGTCGACGGTCCGGTGATGCGGCGGAACGGCGGCATCGCGTCTATGGCGCCCTTGAGGAACTTCCTTCGGCCTCGGTTCTCGGCTCCCTTCCACGGGATCGTTTTCAGCTCGTCGAGCGCGGCGCGGCGCTGCACGTTCGCTTCGTGAATGTCGGCGTTGGTCTCGGCGATGCCGGCGAACACCTCGTCGAGGTGCTGCACCGTGAGGCGGTCGAGGCGAATGTGCCCGATCCGGGGTTTCAGGTGGCACCTGATGTCGACCTCGTACCGGGTTTCTCCGCTCTTGCGGAGTGCCTTCTTACCGGCGAGCCACACGTCGAGCCACTCGGCGACCGTGATGTGCTGAGTCAGAGACTGCCCGGTCGCGAAACGGCGCTTCGTCTCGTCGTAATCGGGGATGTCCTCGCCGCTCGCGGACACGGTTTCGAGCAAGTCGGCGAGACGACGGCGGCCGTCGGGGTCCGACTTCTTGTCGGCGATGTCGAGCAGCGCAGCAAGCGCGGTGATGTCGGTCTGCGCGTCCGTCTTGGTCTTGTACCCGCTGCGCCGGAAGCGGCGCCGGGTGCCGTCCTCACGGGGCGGCAGTTCCTGAACCAGGCTCCACACACCGTGTGTTCGCTGGGTCAGCTTCTTGCACGCTGCGCCGAGCTGCTTGTCGGTCTGCGGGTCGCGGCATCCGCAGCGCTTGGTGATCGTTCCGTTCATCTAGTCGTTCTCCTCGGGTGTGACTGAGTTGGGGGCGTCGAGCATGTCGAGCCCCTGCATGGCCTCGATCAGGTGGTGCGGTAGGGCGGGGACCTTGAGCCCTGCGCGCACCATGTCGTCGATGTGGCGGGCGAGTTCTTCGAGGCGGTGCACAAAGTCGGTCTCGGCGTCGGGATCACCTCCCCTCGCTTGGGCGGCCTCGGTGCGGAGATAGGCCCTGCGGACGATCGCGAGGCGCCGCTCGAACTCGGGGTAGAGCGATGCCGGATACGCCGCCGTAGCCCACGCTGCGGCCCATGTCTGGCCCGTTCCGGCCATCCGCCGGGAGTCGGTGACGTACCGCCCGTCGAGGGGCCCGTCGAGTTTCGGTGTCGCCTCGCCGGTCATCCACTGCCACACCGTGTTGGGGTCGCGCGGATCGGCGGCCGGGACGGTGGGCACGGTCTCTTCGCTCCCGAGGGGGAGCAGCAAGAGCAGAGGGGGAGTGGCCAGGGCGAGGCCGAGCACGAGCAGGTCGTCGACGGCCACCGGACGGCGCTTCTTGCCCTCGGCGCCTGATCGGCCGGTCTCGATGCTGACGATCACGGCGTACGTGATGTCGGGGCGCCCGAGGCGGGCGCACTCGGCGGCGAGGTCGTTTCGGGTCATGCCGAGGCGCTCGCGCTGCCGGCGGATCTGTGCGGCGACGACGTCGCCCGTTGTCTGGTGGCTGTGCATATTGCAAAGCTAGCTATGTTGGTTGCAAAGGTCCAGTCGGAATCGTACGTTTCTGGTCTGGCACTGCTCGACACCATCGGTCCGCAGTGCACACCGATGTCACAGGGGGTAGACCATGACGACTACAGAGCAGGGGATGACACATGACGAGCTGATGCACCTTCCCGTCGCCGTCCCGCTGGAGACCGCAAACCGTGCGCTGCACCTCGGCCGCACGACGGGGTATCACCTCGCCCGGACCGGCCGGTACCCCGTGCGGGTCCTGCGCCACGGGCGGGCGTACAAGGTGTCGCGCTATGACCTTCACCGGCACCTCGGCGTCGAGGCGGACGCGGCGCCGGGAAGCGGCGAGTAGCAGGGGAAGGGCTATGCCCGTCGGGTCACTGGGAGGCACCGACGGGCGGGGCGTTCAGTGATCTACGGGGCTTGGGTTCGCCAGTAGGTCACCCAGTCATGCGCGAGCCGCCCCATGTGCTTCTTCCAGTCCTGCGGGTCGTGGCGGGCGATCTCGTCCCACGTGTGAGCGTTGGCCTCGGAGAAGGCGGCGACGGCATCGTGCTCGGCCGCGGCCCACGACGGGAACTCTCCGCGCGCCCACGCGTCCGCATCTTCCGCAGTGTGTCCCGCTTCCATGAGCCGCAGGATCAGCACTGCGGGGTCGATCCATGCCGCGCCGCGGGTAGGCCATGCCCAGTCGATCAGGTGGGCGATATCGGTCATGAGCACGTTGTGCGGGGCGAGGTCGGTGTGCAGCAGCGTGTCGCCGGCGAGTTGCTCGACGCCGGCAGGTCCCGCGTAGCCGCTCCAACGGTCCTCGGCCCGCTTGAGGCCGATGTCGGGGCAGCGCGTGCTCTGGAGCTCAAGCAGGGCACGGGCGACGAGCGGTAGGTCGGGGGAGCCGGGGGCGTAGTCGGCGTGGCGGGCGACCAGGTGCTCGTATCCGATCAAGTCCCATCCGGCGACGTTCACGTGCCACAGCAGCCGAGGGCAGGGCGGGGGCAGGTACGGATTGATCGCGGCCTCGCGCTGCTGTGTCCGGATCTGCGGGTGATCGGTGGGCACGCCTTTGACGAACAGGGTTTCGTCGGCGGTGGTGATGATGGCGGCGATGCCTGAGTTAGCGCCGGCGTCGGCGGTGGCGGCGTGCAGGACTGGCCCTGTGTGGTGCTCGACGGCGGCGCGCGCGGCGAGCGGTAGGTCGTCCCAGTGGATGCGGTCTACGGGCATGAGGGGGCTTCCTGGGGGTGGACGGCGAGCCGCCCCCGACCTTACGCGGGCGGGGGCGGCTCTGTGGTGCATGTGGGGGCTTAGTACGGCTGGTCGTCGTCGGCCTGGCAGGAGCAGCCGAGGGCCTCGGAGAACGAGCCGATGTCCTTCGTGATGCGGAACCCGTCCTCGGCGATCGGGCGCGACGTGATCGCGACCGGGAGCGGGCCGGCGGCCGATTCGGTCGGGCGCGGCATGATCGAGACCATCACGGGGCCACGGGGCCGAGCCGCGGTGGATTCGGTGGTGCGGGGTTCGATGGCGGTTGCCATGGGTTCACCTCACAGGTTCGGGGTCGGGATGCTGGCAGTACATTTCTCGTGGTGCCTTCGCCTCCTGGTAGAGCCTGGCCATGGGGCGGCACGTGGTGCAGCCGCCCGGGTTGCCGTCGGCGTCCTTCTGACCGAACGTGCAGCCGGCGCAGCCCCCGGTGCGAAGCTGTAGGCCGTCGGCGATGCCGCCGAGGCGTTTGAGTCCCTCGATGCCTTCCTGCATGAGGGCGATGTGCGGCTCGCGGCCGATCTTGCAGATGGACGCGTGGCCGAACGGGTCCGCGTGAAAGAAGGTGTGTCCGGCGTTGCAGCCGGTGAACGGCTTCCGCTTGCGGAGGTACTTACGGGCCTGCTCGGGGATCGGCGTCGCGTCGCCCTGAATGGTGGGCGACATGTTCGTGAAGACGTACACCTGCCCGTATCGCTCGGCGAGTTCTTCCATGGCGGCGAACTCGTCGGCGTTGTCGTTGGTGACCACGATGTTGAGCTGCAAGCGCAGGCCGGCCTCGCGGGCGGCGTCGAGTCCTTTGATGAAGCGGCCGAACGCGCCCCGGTTTCGGGTGAACCCGTCGTAGGTCTCTTCGGTGGCGCCGTAGACGCTCAGGGACAGGTGATGCGGCGGGCGCGCGGCGAGGGTGTCGAGGATCTTCGGCTTGTGGAGCTGCGAGCCGTTCGTCGAGATTGTGAGCATGATCCCGAGGTCATAGGCGTACGAGTACATCTCGGGGAACTCGCGGTCGATCAGGGGCTCGCCCCCCGTGATCTGGAGCCAGAGCACACCGGCGTCGCGCATTATGTCGAGCAACCGGATCTTGTCCGGTCCCGGCATCCCCTCGAACCGCTTGAGGCCGAGGTAGCAGTGCGGACAGTCGTAGTCGCACCCCTTGTTGATCTCCCACGACGCACGGGCCATGCCGTACGTGGAGGGGGCGCGCACGATCACCGTGTCGCGCAAGGGGCGGTGCCCGGGAAGGTCGAGCCCCCATGCCTGGCGGGCGCCGTCGACGAGCCAGCGCGGAGCCTCGGTGCCGGTGCTCGCGGCCTTGCTCAGTTCGAGGTACCGGGTGAGCGGGATCTGCACGCCGTCGTCGTTTCCGGGGCGTAAGACGAGGTGCTCGCCGAGGAACGGTGAGACGACGAGGCTATGAGTAGGTGCTGACATGTACCCCCCAAGTGGGTGTGGAAGCGCGAGTTCTGGTGCGACCCTGACCCGGATGGTCGCCATGGGCGCCGCTACCGCGGCGAGGGGTGATGCGGTGCCCGGACAGCGGGTGCGCGATTGATCGACGGTCCGGGCGCGGTTCACTCGGAGAGCTCCGGCCGGTACGGATAGAGCATCTGTCGGTCGTAACAGGCGTTTTCATCCGCGCAGACGACGGAGGAGAACCAGACACCGTCGATGTCATCGAGCTCGCGGGCGATGTCGAGGTCGTCCACGCGCGCAGCGACGTCGCAGCAGTGGCACTTGACGACCGGGGCGCCCGGGGGAGGTTCTATACCCACGGGCAGTGAGCCCCCGAGGCGCTGCCAGGTGATCGGGTCGCCGGTCCGGAGGTAGCAGGCGACGACGTCACTGCACGAGCGCCGACTCGCGATCTGCTCGTGCCCGTCACCATCGAAGCAAACGAACGTTCCGGTCTCGGTGTCGTCGTGCGGCACGAGCGCCGCGCAGATTCCGCACCGCGCGAGTACGGCGCTATCCACGGCGGACCGCCGGGGCATGTAGTTGCACATAGGGGCGCAGGAAGAACTCGTGACCGTCGATCGGCAGCAGGCGGTCACGGACATGGAGGGGGAGAAGCCGGCGGGCGTAGGCCGGAGCGGGGGGAAGCGCCGAGGGGAGGTACGCGGGAGGCGTCGGGCGCCTGCGTAGCTCGGATAAGCGGCGGTGCATGGCGGAGAGGGTCCGGCAGATGCCCGGCCCTAACCAGAACCAGAGACAGGCGATAAGGTCGCGCATGTTGTCATCAGCTCCTAGTCAGCTGTTGGCTTCGCTGCCCGGCGGCCGTAGGCGCGGCCGTCGGGTCTTTGGTTGTTGTGACGTGAGAGGCGGACCGTTGCTGTCAGACGGGCGGGCCGCCTACTCCGCTGAACCTCCGGGCGGGAAGAGCCTGCGTCTTGCCGAGGAACAGCCGTCCGTGCTGCGCCCCTTCCGACACGTACGCTCTGACGGCGGCGAGCGGCGTGCTCGGCAGCAGGGGGTCGAAACCAACCCCGACCGCTATCGCGGCGCCGTCCGTGACCAGCCGCGACCACTCGGTGCTTACCGGGACGCGAAGTGAAGCCCAGCAGCCATCGAGACTCAGGAATGCGGCCCGTCCGTGAAGGACGAGTCGGGGCCCGATGTTGGGAAGCAGCTGCGAGGGATGGGCGAGCTCCAGCGCCGACGCGAGGCCGCGCATGTGTCCCTCGACGGATTCCGGCGACTCACCTTCCCTGCGGGCGGGAGGATGGGCAAGGAGGAGAAAGGCGACGTGCCCGACCGTGGTGGGGTCTACCCAGAACCAAGCTGCGAGGGATGCCAGTAGGCCGGCAGTCGGGACGGGCGCGCTTGCGATCAGCATCGGATCACGTCGGCCCGTGTTGTGTTCTCGTCCGTCTTGAACTCGGTCCATACGGTCTTGCCGCACGAGTTGTGCGGCGTCACCCCCCATCCGTCCGCCAGGGACGACACGATGAGCAGCCCGCGCCCGTCGGTGTCGTCGTCACTCGGCCGCGCGAGGCCGGGAGCCCCCGCCCCTGCGTCGTGCACCCCGACACGCAAGCGCCCGTCATCGAGTGAGACCTTGACGAGGAAGCCACCGTGTGCGCCGTGCCGTACCGCGTTGGTCGCAAGCTCGGAGAGGCAGAGCACCGCGTCGTCGGAGCGGTCGGTAACCTTCCACTCCTCAAGCACGCCACCTAAGAAGGAACGGGCCTCGGGTACCGCGCCATCTGCTCGCGGAAACCGCTGCGCCACCGATCTCGGCATGAGTTCAACCCCCTTGCCTACGCCGTTGGTTCGAGTAACAAGGCAACCGCGGGGCGGACAGCGGGGGTACCGTCATGAGGGGTGGCAAAGGGTGGCACTTGAGCGACCGCGCCTGTCGAAGGGGTAGGTACCGAGCATGACGTCGCCGAACACTGATCTAGCGGGGTGGCTGGAACGATCCGGCATGAGCAACAGGGAGTTGGCTCGCCAGATCAAAACCGCAGCTCAGGTATGGGGGGAGCCCCATATCCGGCCCGACGCAACGGCCGTCCGGCGATGGCTGAACGGGCTTCAGCCGCGCCCGCCCGTGCCCGAGATCATCGCCGACGTCATCTCGGCGAAGGTTGGGTTCCGGATCACTACGTACGATTTGGGCTTTCCCGAGGGCGGAACAGCCGACCGCTCACTCGCCTACAACTCCTCATTCGCCGTTACGGTTGAAGCGGTAGCCGATTTGGGGAGGGCCGACGTGGACCGTCGAAAGTTCCTGGCAGCGGCGCCCTTTGCCGCCGTCGCCGCTGTGGGGCCGTCACGAGACTGGCTGCTGAACACGCTTGAGCAGCAGCCCGAGCCGGGCCGGCGCGTCCGCCTTGAAGATGTGTCCGCCGTCAAGAACATGTTCGGCGAGTTCCAGAAGATGGACGTACTGCAAGGCGGCGGCTCGGGACGTCTCATCCTGGCTCAGTACATGAACCAGCACGTCTACCCGCTGTTGCGTGAGACCCACTCCGAGGACGTTCGGCGGGCCTTGTGCGAGGCGGCGGCCGAGCAGACGTACCTGCTCGGCTGGATGAGCTACGACAACGGAGAGCACGGGACCGCGCAGCGCTACTTGATCCAGTCGCTTCGGCTCGCCGAAGAATCCGGTAACGCAGCCCTCGGCGCGCACGTCCTCGCTGGTATGGCCGATCAGACCACTCTGCTCGGTAACCCCACGGAGGGCCGACGGCTCGCGCAGGCTGGTCGCGCCGGACTCGGCAAGAACACGTCACCCGCGTGCATGGCTGACCTGTGGGCACTTGAGGCTCGGGCCCTCGCCAAGCTCGGCGAAAATTCCGCCGCAACCCGAGCGGTGGCTGAATCCGAAGCGGCCTATAGCCGCGTACAGCTCAAGAACGAGCCAGAGTGGGCAGCGTTCATCGACCCTGCGTACCTGCACGGCGAGCACGCGAACACCTTCCGCGACCTCAACGACGCAGCCGCGGCCGAGGAGCACGCGCAACAGTCCATCGACCACGCCCGCAAGCAGCAGCGGGCCCGCCGCGGCGCAATGTCGCAGGCGGCCCTCGCTGTCTCGCATCTCCAGCGCAATGACCTCGAAGCGGCGCACTCGGCGGGACTGCGAACGCTGGCTCTGACACGCCAGGTCAAGAGCTCGCGGGCTGTCGAGGCAGTGCAGGACTTGCAGCGCCGGATGCAGCCGTTTGGTACGCACCGCCTTGTCGCCGATTTCAACGACCGCGCCCGGGAACTGGTCGCCGCGGCGTAGAGACCAGACAACGGCAAAGAGCGCCCCCGCAGTCGGCCCGAGGCCGGTCTGCGGGGGCGCTCTGTGTTCAGTGGGCGGCGGTCTGCCAGAGGGTGAGGGCGAGGCCGATCACGCCGACCAGGGCGAGGACGCTCGGGAGGGGCCACCGGGTCTTTTCGAGGATGTCGAGCCGCTGCTCGTGGTCGGCGAGGCGGTTGTCGGTCTGGTCGCTGCGCTGCACGAGCAGGGCGAGCGAGCCGTCGGTGCGGGCGAAACCTGCCTCGACGACGCCGCGCAGCCGCTCAAGTTCGAGCGCGACGTCGCCCGGGGTCGGGTCGGTCACTGGCGCCCGGCGCGCAGCCACTGCGGCAGCAGGTTGTCGACGACCGGGAGCGCCATCACGCGCGTGATGCCACCCGTGATGGCGAGGGCCAGGCCGACGCCGGCGGCGGTCTGCGGGATGCTGGCGGCGTCGATGATCAGGGGCAGACCTGCGGCGAGGCCGAGCACAGTCTGCGTAACAGTTCGGACAGTTCTACGGGCGGGCTGGCTCAGATGCATGTGCTTCCAGACCATCAGTCGGGGCATTCATCGGTCTACGGGACTAAGGGGGGACAGTGTTTCTAGATCAGTTGCCTGCACTGATAGGGGTTGTCGTTGGCTCGGTGGCTTCGTATGCGACACAGAGCCTGACTGAGCGCCGTCAGTGGAGGCGGCAACGCGACGAGAGATGGGATGAGAAGCGCTTTGAGACGTACACCCGTTATGGCAACGTCCTCAAGACGCAGCTCCGTATTGCCCAGCGCATTGGTGCCGCCCTCGGCTTCTCGGATGTTGTTGATCCGCTGGAACCGGAGGAGGGTCTGGCCTTGCTCGCCGAAGCGGAATCTCGTCGCTCGGCTGAGTGGGAATCCGTGTTGTTAGTCGGAGACGCGGCGACTATTGCAGCGGCTCGACGGTGGCACGAGACGGTGTGGGGTATTGAGCTGCTTGTTCGGGAGAGACAAGTTGATGCCGAGGTTTGGACAAAGGCCCATCGCTTGGCGAGTGCGGCTCGTGACGACTTCTATCAGAACGCACGGCGTGACCTCGGTATCACCGGAGCCCCTCCCCCCTCCGGGGAGTGGCCACGTGACTGGCGAGCCGAGCTCTCTGGTTAAGTCCTTCAGCTCCGCGGGACTCTAAGGGAGGCCCACGAGGTAGGTCCGGGCCATCCGTCGGCGTCGTCGCCTCGGTAGCCGAGGTGTCGTTGCCACCGTGCGTAGCTCTGGCGGTCGACCTCGGTCCACTGCGGCCCCGGGCCTCGGCGGTAGGCCGAGCAGCCCTCGGCGACGAGCCGCCGGCCCATGGCGGTGACGATCGGCGAGCGCGGGTGCCGCTTGAAGAACGCGACGCCCGGGTACGGCTCGAACCTCGGGGTCGGCGGCTTGGGCTTGGGCTGCTCGGGCTTGGTGGCGAGGCGGCGGTCGATCCGCTCGCGCATGGTGGCCATGGAGAACCCGCGCGGGTCCGACTTCCAGTCGCTCCACTCCTTGTGTCCGATGACGCTCGCACCGGTCCAGCCGTAGGCACGGCAGATCGCGGCCGAGACGCGCTCGATCGCGTCGAGCTGCTCGTCGGGCCACGGGTCGCGACCGTCGCCGAGGTTGACGCACTCGAACCCGTAGAAGCGCGCGTTCCCGTCGGCCGCGCCCGCCGAGCCGTCGTGCTTGTGCGTCGCCGGCAGCGACCGCTCGGCGACCACTGCGGCGAGCACGCCCGGGTCGCCGCCCCCGGCGTGGTTCGCACGTCCCGCGCTGATCAGGTAGACCGTGCCATCCTTCGCGATCACGCCATGGCACAGCGGCCCCGGGAGCGAGGCGTATCCGTCGTAGCAGAGCCGCACCGAGTGCTCGGTGCCCTCGCTCACGGTGTGGTGGATCATCACACCGTTGATCGGCCCAAACGAGCCCTTGTGGTTACGGTTGTGGGTGCGCCACGAGTCGACCTCGACGACGCGAACGCCCTCGGCGCGCAGGATCGCGACGAGCCGATCGGGCGTGAACGGGGTTGCCATGGTGGGTGTCTCCAGACATGAAAAAACGCCCTCGGCGGGGTGCCGGGGCGTGCGGTCGGTGGGTCGGTCAGACGAGAGCGAGCGCCATGATCGCCGGGTCGAGCCCTACCTCGCCCGAGCTCTGGTTCACGGTGCTCGGTAGCGACGTCTGCGAGTCGAGGCACAATGCGCGCTGAAACGCGCTGCCCAAGAAGAAGTTGGCCGGTGCACTCGGGCTCTCGTTCTGTATGTGCATGTAGTAGAAATCCGTCGCGCTGCCGGCGGACAGGAGAAACGCACTCCAGTAGCGGCCCGGTTGCAGGGTGACGATGCCGGACAAGGGCACGGGCACGGCGCCGATGTGGTTATTCCTCCCGCCCGGGGCAGTGCCGGTGATCTGTCCGGCCGCGGGCAGGCTCGACACCTGCCCCGATGTCGCCACCCGCGCCCCCGACTCGTTGTAGATCCCGGCATAGAACCGCGCGGCCGGTACCGCGCTGCTGCCCGCCCACCCGCGCGCGAAGATCGCCACGGCGTTGACCGGGGTCGGCTCGGAAATGTAGATGCCGCTCAGATAGATCCGCTTGAGTACGGCGGCCTTGACCGTGGTCGGGTTCGAGACGTGCGCGGGGTCGCACGACCACGCCTGAAACCCGAGCGCGGCCGGGGCCCATGTGTTGCGCGTGGTGGTGGACGGGAGCTGTTCGACCGGGAGCCGGCCGGACGAGTCGAGCGAGGCGACGCCGGACGCCGCGCCCCGCGCGGTGGTCGCGATGGCGCCGACTTGCGCGGCGGTGTGCGTGTGACTCGTCGCCGCGGCGCCGACGTCGGCCGCGGCCAGGACGACGACGCCGGACTGCCCGTTGACGGACTCGACCGCACCGGTGCCCGAGGTGTCGGGAAGCTGCTCGGCCGGAACCTTGCCGGTCGCGTCGAGCTGCGCGACGCCCCCGGCGGAGCCGGCGGCCGTGGTGGCGAGGGCGCCGACGTCGGCGGCGCTCAGCACGACGTCGGCCGCGCTCACGCCGTTGACGGACTGGACGACACCCGGGGCGCCCGGTGCCCCGGCGGGGCCGGTCTCGCCCTGGTCGCCCTTGGCACCCGGGGCACCCTGGGGGCCCTTGAGATTGCCGATCGAGGCACCCCACCCGGACGGGCCGCGCTGCCAGATGTCGCCGGTATCGGTGCGCAGCAGCATGTCGCCCGGTCGCGTACTGGCGCTCGACGTCGAGGTGTCGTTGACGTACCAAGCGGCGCCGCGCACGTCGCCGCCGAGCTGCGTCCACATGCCGGCGGTCCTCTGCCACGTCGAGACGGTCGTCGAGGTGACGCCGAGGAACTCGACCGACTCGTACCGCACGTAGACGTCGCCGTCGACGCCGAGGGCGGGATCGGGCGCGGCGGTGCCGCTGTAGATCCTGCTGCCCGGGGCGCCCTCGGGGCCCTGCGGTCCAGGCACGCCGACATAGTTCGGTTTCGAGGGGTCGGTCGGAGCGATGTCGGCGAGGTCGACGTCGGGGTACGCGGCCGGTAGCACGATGTTGTACGAGCGGCCCGCGGAGATACCCGAGAGCTGCTCGGTCAAGACGTATGCCCATCCGGACGGGTCCATGTCGGGCGCGTCGGTGGCCGGCAGCGTGACCTCGACCGCGCCCTGCGCGTCGAGTTGCACGGTCACGGGGCCGCCAAGGATCACGTCGGCTTCGGGGAAGGTGAGCTGAGCGGGGGCGCGGAAGGTGACTGATCCTGATAGCGGCTGTCCGTTGGGCGAGAGGTACCGCCCTCGTACACGCACGGTGGGGATGGTTTCGGGAAGCGTGTCAGCCTCCTAGTTGTGTCGTCTCGTGAGGTTGGTGCAACGGCACGCGATCACGGGCGCGGTGGCGGGACATCTCGCCGGAGCCGCAGCTGTTATGGGGACGGTGGTGGAGTCGCTATCAGGCCACGGGTACAGCCACATCGGCTCCGCTGTTGCCAGCGCCTTGAACACGCCAGTTGCCGTCGCCGAGGGGAACAGAACGCGCCCGCACCTGCCTGGCAAGCGCGTAAGGCCAAAGTGTCTGCTCTGACCAAGTCAAATCCACAAGCTCCGCGCCGGTCAGGTCCGCGCCGGTCAGGTCCGCGCCGGTCAGGTCCGCGCCGATCAGCTTCGCGCGGCACAGCTCCGCGCCGGTCAGGTCCGCGCCGATCAGCTTCGCGCGGCGCAGGTCCGCGTCAGTCAGCTTCGCGCGGCGCAGGTCCGCGCCGACCAGCGTCGCGCGGCTCAGGTTTGCGTCGGTCAGGTTCGCGTCGGTCAGGTTCGCGTAGCGCAGGTTAGCGATGGCCAGGTTCGCGCGGCGCAGCTTCGCTCCGGTCAGGTTCGCGCGGCTCAGGTTTGCGTCGGTCAGGTTTGCGTCGGTCAGGTTCGCGTAGCGCAGGTTAGCGATGGCCAGGTTCGCGCGGCGCAGCTTCGCTCCGGTCAGGTTCGCGCGGCTCAGGTTTGCGTCGGTCAGGTTTGCGTCGGTCAGGTTCGCGTAGCGCAGGTTAGCGATGGCCAGGTTCGCGATGGCCAAGTTTGCGTCGGTCAGGTTTGCGTCGGTCAGGTTCGCGTAGCGCAGGTTAGCGATGGCCAGGTTCGCGATGGCCAAGTTTGCGTCGGTCAGGTTTGCGTCGGTCAGGTTTGCGTTGGCCAGGTTTGCGTCGGTCAGGAGCGCGCGGAACAGGTTTGCGCGGCTCAGGTCCGTGTCGGTCAGGTCCGTGTCGGTCAAGTCCGAACGGTGCCGGTTCTCGTCACGCGAGTTCTTCCCCGTCAACGGCGCTTGCCGGGCACCGGCGGCGAGCAGAACGCGGCACCACCAGTGGGAGGCGCGGACGTGTAGCCACGGCCGGGAGGGGCGTGCGGCCAGCGCAAGGCGGCCGAGTGGGGTGTCAGGGTGCGTCTTCACGGACCTCTCCCGGGCGCGAGGTTGGCAGGGTCGTGTGTCGCGCGGGACCGGGGAGTGGTCCGGGTGGGGGTGGTTGGTCAGTGCGGGCGGCGACCTCGACACCGGAGAGCAGACCGCGGAGCGTGGCGGGGGCCCCGACGCCGAAGATGAAGGCCGGCCAGGGGCCGCTGATCTGGTCGTGTGCGGCGGCCGCCACTGCGGCACCCAGCACGGCGCCGGCGGCCAGCACGAACAACCGTGGCCCCAGCTCCCCAACCGAATTCCCGGTGTCGTTCTTCGTCCTCCAGGGCCAGAAGTACCCGGACGACACCACGGCCGTCGTGAAGGACAGAACCGAAGCCGCTCCCCCACCGGTCAGGCCCCAGAGGGCCGCTTGCCACCACGCCATACGAGTACGGTAGCCAGCCGATCCAGTCGTGCGGGAGGGAAGCCAGTAACTGGGGCACCGGCTGCGCAATGATGGCAGGTAGCGGCACCAACGTCATGCGGTAGCACGCCTAGTCATCGATTCCGTGCAGCCCTCGTATGGGGGCCGCTGCGGTGAGGACAGTTGTGGGTTGGACGAACGCCAAGCCGTCCTGCTCGCCGTGCGGCGGCCGCGAGGCCGGGGTCGGAGCGGTGCCGTGTCCGGGGCCGGTCGGCGTGGCGCTGCTGCGCTCGGCGGTGCGCGTGCTCGGCCGGGGGTCGGGTGTCTCGCTGGTTGAGCGTGTGGCGCGGGTGTGGGCGCCGAGGACGTGAACGCTTGCCCCGTTGCTGCCTGCCTTCTGCCGCACCTGTACGCGAAAGAAGCACTGGAGCAGGTAGGCGGAGCGGTGAAGGGGGAAGGTGAGCCAGCGGGAATCCCAGGCGACCGTGTTCGCGGGCGCGGTGATCTGCGCGGTGGCGACGTCTGTCCAGCCGGTTTCGTCGGCGGTGCGGTACTGCACACGTACCTCGCACGTCGCGCCGGCGGCGGCCCCGTACTCGACGAGGACCGCGGCGACGGGCTGCTGCGCGGGCACGGAGGCGAAGTAGCGGTTCACGAAAGAGCTGCTGGTAACGACGTCGTCGCCGCTGAGTGCCTGGAACGGCAAGGGGAGGTAGGGGGTGCCTAGACCCCATCCGGTGGTGGTCTCGTCGGAGAGCACTTGGTGGCCGGAGCGGTCCCAGATGCTCACGGCCTGGTCGTCGACACCCAGTGCCTGGGGGATCGCGCGGACGGTGAACGCGGTTGTCCCGTCCTCGCGCTGGATGTGCACGCCCTGCTGCGGGCTGCCGTCGGTGTGGTTGTAGGCGGGGCCGAACTGTCCGACGCCGAACAGGCCCGTTCCGTCCGGGGCGTAGACCTCCAGCGTGCCGCCCTCGGCGATCTTGACCTTGCCGTGGGTGATCTCGTCGAGGGCCGGGCGGATGTTGGCGCGGCCCAGGATGGTGCGCACGTCGCGCTCAAGGGCGCGGATGCGGTCGAGCAGGTCGAGGGGGATCGAAGCCACTATGCCTCCAGATACAGGCGGGCGGTTTCGGGCCGTCCGCGCAGCGGCGGGGAGATCGCCAGCCCGATGACGCGATAGCGCTCGTCGAGTCCCTCGGCGAAGTAGTCGTCACGGATGCGGACCCGCACGGTGGCGCCGAGCAGGGCGGGGGAGAGCGGGACGCGGCCGAGGGCGACGGTCACCTCGGGAATGGTGCGGGGACGGCGCGCGGCGTCGAGGTCTGCGCGCGCGTGTGCGGCGAGGGTCGCCTGTTCGGAGACGGTGGAGTAGTCCGAGGTGCCGTCAAGGCGCGGCCAGCCGTCGGCGATCTGGGCGTCGTCGACGAGCAGATCGGACAGCAGCGGCAGTGACTCGCTCGTCTGGTTGCGGTTGTCGCTTGCGCCGCGCGCCTGCCAGGCGTTGGCCCGCACGGTGGCGTCGATCGGCCACCCGTATCCCAGAATCGGCCCGGGATGGTCGAGGACGATGTCGCTGGTGCCGGCGGTGATGACCGGTGAGCCGAGCTGCAACCGCTTGACGCGCCGTCCGCTGACCGGGTCGCGTTCGCTGGCTATGCGCCACTCGAAACCCTTCTCAACGGCTCCGAGTTGGTCGATCAGGTCGCGTATGCGCGGCTGGTCGTGGCGGCGGTATGTGCGGTCGCGCAGGACGCCGGAGGTCTCGGTGTGGTAGACGATGCCGATGTCGCCGCCGGGCAGGCTCGCGGCGTAGTCGATGAGTCCGCGGACGATGTCGAACTGATCGGTCGCCCATGCCTGCTGGCTGTGGAAGAGGGCGCGGTGGTCGAGGTAGGACGCCCATCCGCCGGCCTGGACGTGCAGGCCGAGGAATCCGCGGTCGTCGCTGGTGACGTCGGCGGTCCACAACACGCCGCCCCACCAGATGTCAGAGTCGCGCTCCACCCATAGGGCGGTGCGGCCGGGGACGACCGCGGTCCGCGCGCGTTGGGCGAGTGCCCGGTTCGGCAGGGGGATCGTTGCCTTGGCGGTGCCGGTCTTGCCGATGTAGTCGTCGAGGGACACGTCGGTGAGCGGCAGGACGTCGAGCAGCTGGTCGGAGCGCAGATCGCAGAACAGTGCCCGATACAGAGTGCTGGCGGGGATCGGGTTGTCTCCTTACCAGTAGGCGGCGCGGTAGCGCACGGTCGCGGTCGCGGCCGGATCACCGAACCCCGGGGCCATGCCGAAGGTGAGCGGCGTCGTGCCGGGGGCGAGCGTGAACGCCTGCTCTGGTGTGCTGCGGTTGGTCGCGGATGAGATGACGTTCTGTCCGTTGAGCGTCACGGACCCTTCCCTGGTGTCCACGTGCAGCCGCTCGCCGTCGGCGAGGGCGATGTCGTATTCGAGGACGTCGCCGGATGCCGCGTTCGTCAGGCTCGGCCGCTCGACCGGGCCGCGGAAGGTGATCACGGGGTGTGAGACGGCGTCGCCCGTGTTGCGGACGGCGGCGGACGGGGCGGCCGCGGTCAGAGATGTCTGCTGCTCGATGAGGCCGTACCGGCGCGGGTCGCTCGCCTCGAACTGGAGCGCCGCCCCGTGCACGACGCCGACCGCGTACCCGCCCGTCCCGACGGGAACGGCCCGGCGGATGCACCGCGCCCAGGCGGCCAGCGGCGGGGAGCGGTCGAGCTGGATCACGAGCGGCAGTTCGTCGTCGCGTAGCGCGGTCGCGGCCGACAGGGCGCGCACTGCCGTGCCCGCCTGTCCGGGCTCGGTGCGGATCACGATGCCGTCGAGGGTGATCGTGCGTGGCTGCGCGAGCAGCCGGCCAGGGTAGGCGCCGTGCGCGTCGGCACGGCTGACGGTGCCGGAGTCGAGGGCGGGGGAGTCTTCCCACCCGGTGAGGGACTGCCACCCGTAGGCGGTGCCAGGGCCGAGCAGCAGCTCGCCGAATTGAACGTGTCCGGGCTGGGTGACCAGATCACCCGTGGCCATGGCTGGTCACCCCCTGCCCTTGGCGTGCCAGGCGAGCGCGACGGCGTTCTGCTCGGGCGTCTGCTCGCCGGCGTGCCAGTGCTCGATGTGGACCGGTGCACCCCAACCGCCCGCCGCGCCCGCGTTGGCGGCGGGCGCGCTGGCGGTGGCGAACTGCGGGGCGGCGGGAACGGTGACGAGCCTCCGCATGGTGCGGTCGACAGCGGGAGCGCCAGCCTTGATGCCCTCGACGATGCCCGCGGGGATGAACTTGCCGATCTTGTCGCGCATGAGCCGCGACGGCGACCGGATGCCAAGGGCTTTCGCGATCGGGCCCGGGATCAGTTTCTTGGCCCACGACGTCAAGGTCGACTTGAGCCACGGCCCCTTGGCTTTGATGCCGTTCCACAGGCCGACGATCAGGTCGCGGCCTTTGCTGTAGAGCATCGAGCCGAAGTTGCCGAAGTAGGCCACGATCGCGCGTGGAAGTCCGCGGACCCAGGCGAGCATTTCGCCGGCCTTGCGGACCGTTCCCGACTTGACCGATCCCCAGTGCCGGATGATCAGCCCGACGAGCGGCCAGTTCAGGAAGAAGCCGAGGACGCGGCCGGGGATACCTTTGATCCAAGTGACGGTGGCGTTCCAGATGCGGAGCGTTCCGGCTTTGATCGCGTCCCAGTGCTTGATGATGAGACCGACCAACGACCAGTTGAGGAAGAAGGCAAGGATCGCCTCCCCGACGCCCCTTAGCTTGTTCCACAGCCAGTCCCACGCCGCCTTTGTGGCACCGACGACGGTGTCCCAGTTGGCGACGATCAGGGCGACGACGCCGACGACCGCGGCGGTCACGAGCGCGATCGGGCCCATGGCGAGCAGCCATGCGGCGGCCATGCGGGCACCGTGGATCAGGGACTGCGTCCCCATGAGCACCCACGACGCGACCACCCGCACGGCAGCCGCGGCGGCCCCCGCGCCCTGCGCCACCCAACCCGCGAGCATCGTCGCGTTGAGCAGCACGAACCGGGCTGCTGCGGTGACGCCGGCGGCGGTCTGTGTGGCCCATCCGGTCACAACCGCGACGGTCGTCGTCGCTGCGGTCGTGGCGAGCGCGACGAGCGTCGGCAGCATCAGGACCGTGATCACGCCGGCGGCGATCGAGAGCGCCGTCGAGTGCTCGGAGATCCACCCGACGGACGCGCGCAGCGCGCCGCCGAGCCCTCCGTCGCCGATCCAGTCGGCGGCGGTCTCAAGCGCCGGAACGAGATAAGTCCCGAGCACGCCGACGAGCTTTTGCTCTATGCCGCGCTTGAACGCTTCGAGTTTGGTCGCCGCATTGTCGTGCATGGCGTCGCCGGCGGCATCGGTGGCGCCCTTGACGTCGCCGAGCGCCTTTACCGCGCTGGACGGATCGAGCGAATAGAGCGCGCGCTGCATATCCTCGGACTTGGTTCCGAAGAGACCGAGCGCGATCTCACTCTGCTTTGCAGGGTCCTTGACGCCGCGCAGCTTGTCGAGAACTTGATCGAGAGCCTTTGCCGCTTCCGGCCCGCCCTCTCTGAAAACCTTCTGCATCTTGTCGACAGAAAATCCGAGATCCGTAAAGGCGGTCGCCGTCGCGTCGCTCATCCCCTGCGCCTGAAGGGTGAATTCCTTCAAGCTGTCGGCGACCGAGTCGGCGTCACGAGCGCCGCCCCTGAGCCCCTGCTGCAAAAGCCCCATGGACGTCTGAGCGTCGATGCCAAGCTGCCGGAATTCCGTCGGATACTCGGCGAACGTGTCGAGGAGATCCTCCGCGACGTCGACGCCGTTCTGCGAGCCGCGCACGAGCACGTCGAGCGCTTCCTGCGCGTTCTTGGCGAGCCCGTTTTTCATCATCGTGCCCACGGCACGAGACACCTTGGACACGTCCTCGCCCATGACCGAGGCAGCGCTCACCACCTGCGTCGCAAGCGTCTTGACCTGGCCTCGGGTCGCCTCGGGCGGCAGCAGACCGTTTCGCGCGATGCCCTTGATGATCTCGGCGCCGTCCTTGACCGAGTCGACGATCGCCCCCGCGTACAACTCGCCCGCGGCCTGGCCGTAGGTCTTGGCGACCGGCTCGGTCGCGCCGAGCTGCGCCTGCAACGTCCCGGGAATCTTGCTTTGGTCGAGGGCCTTCCCGATCCCGGCCATGAGCGCGCCGCCGATCGCCGCGCCGATCGCGGCGGCGGCGATCCCCTTCACGGCGGTCTCGATGCCGGACGACGCCCGGTCGGCGCCATCGGCCGCGCCGTCGGCGAGACCGTCGCCGAGCCCCTCGCCCGCGCGGTCGCCGCTGCGTTCGGCGTCGGCGGCGATCCGGTCGCCGCCCGACTGCACCGCAGCGCGGGCGCGGTTCATCCCGGATACGGCGCCCGAGTCGTCGATGGTGACCGTGGCGGCGAGCTCGCCCACCATGAGTGCCATGGGGCCTCACCTCCCGGTGGTTCGGCCCCCCGACGGGGAGGGGTCAGGCGGAGGAGTGAGGACCCGCGCGAGGCGGGACTCGGCGGAGAGCAGGGCGAGCACGCGCACCCGCAGCCATCGCCACGACCGGGCGCGCAGCAGGCCCGGGGTGCCTAGGTCGATGCCGTAGACCTCGTGCAGATCGGCCTCGACGAGCGGCCACTCGGCGAGGATCTGCGCCCACGTCAGCGACGCTTGCGGCCCTTGCTGTTTCCTCGGGGCCGCGCCGGGCGGGTACTCGTACCACTCGTAGAGCCCCGAGACGGGGTCGAGCTCGCCGCACCCGATCGGTTCCGGCGAGCCGCCCGGTTCGGGGCCAGACGAGAAGGGTCGCCGGCCGCGTTCCAGTACCGTTCGGCCGCGTTCTTGTCCTGCGCGATCCACACCATGGCGGTGATCGCCGCGTGCTTGAGCGCGGGCCACTTCACGCCGTCGGCGACCATCTGATCGTGGGCAGCGCCGAGCACCTCGCGGTAGAGGTCGCGCTCGGCGGCGTCGCCGAGCACCTGCTCGTCGGCGCGTCCGCCGTCAGCCGCGACGGCGGCGGCATTGATCAGGGCCTGCGTGCGCAGACCGATCTCGGCCGACGGGGCGTCGACGGTGTAGAGGCGTCCGCCGATGGGGAGTTCGAGCCGTTCGTCGAGCAGCTCGTCGAGGGCCTCGAACGCCACTACGCATCACCCCCGAGCGTCTTGGTCTCGACGGAGAGCAGGCCGGCGCCGGCGACCGGATTCGCGATCTCGGTGAGCGAGCCGGAACCGGTAAGCGTGACCTTGATCGTGTCGACCGCATCCGGGCCGCCCCCGTCGGGCTCCCACTTCACCAGGGCCGTGCCCTCCTGCGCGTCTGCGGCGCCGGTCCGGTCGTAGTAGCGGACCCGCACGTACGACGCCGCCCCGAAGGAACGGGCCGCCTTCCTGAGCGCTTCCTGCGCGGCATTGAACACGCCGGTTGTCGGGTGCGCGCGGTGCGCGATGGTGGTCTCGATCGACCACGCGAGCATGGTCACGGCCTGCTCGCTCCACCCCTCGGCGTCGTAGGTGGTCACCTCCTGCTGCGTCGGGTCGATCTTCGGAGTGAACTCGGTGACCCCGGGGACCAGCGTCCACACCGGGGTTTCGGGCGCGGTGCCCATGTCCAGCTCAAGGCGGTACCTGCGGGCGAGCGCGGTCACGGTCTCGGCCGGGGGCGTCGGCGTACTCAACGGCGCCTCCTATTCGAGGTTGGGGTGCGCGCGGTGCGCGCGGGCGTAGTAGTTGGCGGTGCGCTCCCAGCGGCCCGAGGAGTCGGCGCCGATCGGGGCGGCCGAGACGCGATAGACGAGCTGCACAGGCACGGCGCCGAACCGGTGCGGTCCAGACGCGTGCAGCAGCTCGTGCACCTGGTCGTCGAGGGCATCGACCTCGCGCGGGTCGGCGCCCGCGCGGGTACGTACCTGGATCCCGGTGGCCGTGTCGGTGAGCACCGATGAGTCGGTGACCGGGTAGGCAGACAGGCAGATGACACGGTCGGGCGCGGGAGGGAGGGCAGCGATGGTGATCGCGGTCTCGGCGGCGGCGTACGAGTCGTCGGCGCGGTAGATGCCGACACCCTGCTCGTGCAGCAGGCGGGCGAGACCGTCGAGGAGGTCGACGGTGTAGGTCATCGTTCTTATTGCTCCAAACTGCCTATGCTCTGGACATGACTGAAGGCAGGCCGGATATCCCAACTGGACTACGGCGCGCGGTGCTTGTTGAGGCCGGGCATCGATGCGCGATTCCCACCTGCCGTCAAGTGCCTGTGGAGATCGCTCACATCACCCCGTGGGCCAAGACGAAAGAGCACAAGTTCGACAACCTGATTGCTCTGTGTCCCACATGTCACACGCGCTACGACCGAGGTGAGATGGATCGGAAGTCGATGCTTCAGTACAAACAGAACTTGGAAGTCCTAAACGGGCGATATACAGACGTAGAGCGTCAACTACTCAAGGTCTACGCCAAGCTCTGGGCAGAGATCGACGAACAGCACGGACGCGCGCACCCTGGTAGCAGCTCACTCGTGTCCCGCCTCCGGCAAAGTCTGCGCGGAGGCGGCATCGCACTGGGGCAGATCACCGTCCATAACGGAATGTCCTGGATCCTCTCAAACCTCGTGGATGATGGCCTGGTGGAGGTCCTTCCAGCAACTGGAGATCCGAGAAATCGAGAGAGTTCCGGCGTACATCTGACCCCCAAAGGCTTCGCACTCATCGAGCGGTTGATCGCGGCCGAGCCGATCTAGCCCAGGGCGCGCCGTATCTGCGCAGCAATCAGTGCCTGTACTTCGCCCGCGGTCTCGGGCAGCACGCTTTCGAGGTATTTCGAGCTGCGCCCGGGGGAGTGCCGGGCGGTCATGTCCTCGTGGACGCGGCGGGCGTACGGGGTGTCATAGCTGACGGTGGCCGTCATGGTCGACTCGTCGACCGAGGTCGCGCCGGAGCGTTCGAGGGTGCCCTCGTTGATCGGCACGCGCTGCCTGCTCGCGGCGAGCACGTGTTCGGCGCCGAGCAGCAGGCCCCGGGCCGCGGCCTCGCGGATCGCGCCCGTGGCGGCGTCGCCGTTCCAGCGCAGACGCGTGCGGCTCATTCGCAGATCACCTCCTTTGACGCGGGCACCGGGAGGCCCGGGGCGGTGTGCACTGCCGTACTGATCGCGGTCGTGATCCGGCCGCGCGGCAGCGTCACGCGCGACCCCGGCGGACAGTCCAGGTCGGGGGCGGCGATGATCTGCGCGGTACTGGTGACCTCGCGGCCGTCGGGGGCGCGCACCATGCGCACGGCCTCGCCGACGAGTGCGGAGTGCTCGGCGGGCGGCCCGTACGTCGGTCCGTACGCGCCGTCGCCGAGGTAGGGCTCGACGCCGATCCGGTGGCGGAGCAGGGAGGGCGGGACGCGGGTCACCATGCCATCACCCGCCCCGGTTCGAGGCCGGCGCGGCGCAGCGTGCGAGCCGCGCGGGGAGCGAGCTCGACGCCGGACGCGCCCGCGGCCGAGGCGGCGCGACCGGACAGGCTGACGGGCCCGATCGAGACCGAGTCCCACTTGCCCGCGGCGCCCGTGCCGTCGTCGCCGGCGGCGAGCCAATACTCGACCTGCGCGCACGTCGCCGAGCCGAGCGCGGCGGCGATCTCGGGGTCGAGCGGGTCGCCGTCGTCGTCGACGGGGTAAATCGCGGTCAGCAGCGCACTGTCGATGTCCTCGCCGGCCCGCGCGATCAGCCGCTCGGCGTCCGGGGGCGCCGCGGTCACGAGCCATGCGGCGAGCTGCTCGGGTGTGGTGTACGGCTGTCGAGCCACGATCACCCCCTCTTGGCTCGGGCAGCAGAACGGCCCGCCGACTTGTCGTTCGGCGGGCCGTCCGGTCCGGTGGGCTGCTCGTCGTCCGGCGGATCGTGGTCGAGGGGCTGCACGTCGTATCCGGCCCCCTGGCAGTACCCGATCACTGCCGGGTCACTGGTGGTGGCCGTGCCGTCGACGAACGGCACGCCGCCGGGGCCCTCTCCGGTGAACCCGTCGACCGGGGCGGTAATGCGCATGGTGGTCATGTCCGGCCCCCTCACGCGCTCTTGATGTTGCGGAACACAGCAGCCGCGCGGGTGGCCTTGAGGACCGGAGCGACCGGCCCCATTTCAACCTCGCCGACCTTGACGGCGCCGGACCGGTCGAACTCGGGAAGCCACGTGTTCACCAGCGGCGAGCCGCCCCCGACCGAGGCCCCGTGGAACCCGTCGAGCCCGTAGCGCACGGCGTACAGGTCGCCGAGGCCCGAGACGTTCCCGCCGGCGCCGGCGCCGTCCGGGTCGCGGGTCACGAGCTCGATCACGTCCGTGTTCGAGCCGGCCCTGCTCTTGAGGTCGACGAGCTGAATCCCGTTGTACGCGTTGACCGGGCGCCCGAAAGCGTCCGTGCCCTTGTCGAGCTGGTCGGTCCACGCCGCGATGGTCTTGAACAGAGACAGGGTCTTGCGGTTGCCGTAGATGACATCCGGGGCGTCATCCATGGTGGCGAGCCAGTCGTCGACGTGGCGCTGCGCGGCGAGCGCGCTCGCCTTGTCGTTGATCGCCGTCCAGTCGACGTATCCCTCGGCGACGCCGTTGTTCAGCGGCAGATACTCGGTGCTCGACCCCGTGAGGATCTTCGACAGACCGTCGAACCCGTTCGTCTCGACTGCCTTGTCGCCGTTGATCACGGCATCGGCGAACTTCGCACGGCTCGCCTTGATGAGCTGCTGCATGTTCAGGGTGACGGCGCCCGAGGCAGAGGGGCCGATACGGGCGATCACCCGGTCGATCTGGAAGGACCCGCCGAGCGGCACGAGATCGACGGTGTACCGCTGCGTGCTGACCTCGGCGGGTGTGTACTCGGTGTTCAGCGGGCGGAAGTCGGCCGAGCGCTGCGTGATCAGCCGGCGGTATCCGTAGGTGAGGGTGTCGCCGCCGGTCGGGCTTACGACGTTGTCGAACGTCATCCGGTCGAGGATGTCGCTCGACTTGCGGAACTCGTCGATCACCTGCACGTCGACGTCGTCCTGCGCGTTGTTCCGCGCCTCGGTAAGGGAGGTAGGCAAAGGGTTCTCCTAGTTGGTTCAGGCGCTGCTCATCCGGGCGGCGACGGCGTCGTGCAGGGAGGTAGCGCGGCGGTCGCCGGCGGGCGGGCCGTTGAACTCGCCGCCCCCGCGTGGCGGTCCGGCCGGCGTGGCTCGGTAGAGCTCGGGGTCGGCCTCGACTGCGGCTGTGATCGCCGCGGTGAGCGCGTCGCCGAACCCCTTGTCGGCGGGGTCGAGCTCGGCGACCGAGGCGAGGAACGAGCGGGAGTTGAGCAGGCGGTCGCCGCGGGCGCCCTGATCGGCGGCGACGCGGGCGACGGCGAGCTCGACGCGGGCCGAGCGGAGCGCGGCCCCGTTCTCGGAGAGCAGCCGGTCGCGCTCGGCGACCGCGGCGGCGAGGGCGGCGGGGTCCTGCTCGGCCTCGCCACCGTTGGGGTTGAGCGCGCGCGTCACGGCGTCCAGCGCGGCGCGCAGCTCGTCGCGCTCGGCCGCGGCCTGCTCGGCGCGCGCGGTCGCGTCGGCGAGCTGCTGCTCGCCGGCGGGGTCCGAGGTCGGTGGGGCGGGCGGTGCAGGGTTCGGATCGCCGGCCGGCGGGGCGGGCGGACCGGCAGGGTCGCCGCCCTCGCCCGAGCCGCCCTTGATGGGCCAGATCGGGCGACCGTCGCGGCGGAAGCCGAGGGCGGCCTCGCCCGTGCGTGGGTGGATCGGCAGGGAGGTGTCGGGGATGTGCTCGGGCATGGTGGCTCGGCCCTCCGGGGCGTGGTGCGGGCATGGAGAAGGGCCGCCCGACGGGGCGGCCCTTTGGTCGGTGGATGACTACTGCTCGGCCTGCTCGGCGGCGACGTAGCCGCGGACCCAAGCCGCAGTCAGCCGCGGGTCGTTGTAGCGGGGCGCGTCGGTCAGCGGCCGGCCGGCTCGTGCGGCGGCGGCGCCGTTCCGGCGGGCGCGCAGCGCGGCCTCACGGAATCTCATTGGGATCACGCCTCAAACTGATCTTCACTCGGATGACGCTATCCGGGCGCGTACAGCGCAGTCGGGGGTTCTCATAAGTAAGAACGGGAGCAGGGCTACGGAGGATAGAGATGCCAGGAATCTCCGAGGAATGGGCTGTTCAAGACTTTGTGATTAGGGCGGTAAGTCTGATCAGTGCCGACAGATTCTGGACTCAGGCGCTCAGTCGTCAAGAGTTGACTCGGGAGGAAATCGGAGAGCTTGCGCATGTTGGCAATTCGAGCATCCTGGATGCTTGGCTTCATATCTCTGACGGGGAGATTTTGCAGCCGGTTCTGAAATCTGTGGTGAGTCGTTCAGAGCACGCGGCGGATGCGTTTACGCGGCTTGCGCAAGGTGAGTCGGGTGAGGCTGAAAGTCGGCTCCAGCGTCTAGCTAGCCGAGACGGGTTTGAGAGCTCCATGAGTGCCGCTTTCTCGAACCTCATGACACTTCGTCATCAAGAGGCGGAGGTTCTGACGGATAAAATCAAGAATCTTGAAGACGGCAACTGGGTGCCGGGAGATCTGACACCCCAGGCCGCGTGCGCTCTGATCCTTGCGGCCTCTGGAGCTGCTGCGGTACTCGGAGATTTGACCCTGGCTAGCTATCTTCTCGGGGTTTACGCTGCGATGGGTTGTGGGAGCTAGTATCAGGTCGGCTTTTCAAGGTGCAAGAGGGTAGATGTTTCCTGGCGTGAACTAGAATTTGCGCCGTTGGTTCTCGCGGGCATTGCGGGCGGTCTCGCCGGCCCCGGTCCGCACGCCGGTTACCTGCTCGGTGAACTCGGCGAGGGTGACCCGGGGGGAGACCTCTTCCCAAAACCTAATCAGTTCCTCGCTCGCGCGGGCGTACGCGACATGTGCCGGGCCCTTGAACAGCGTTCGCGGGTCGACGCCGGCGGCTCGTGCCTTTCGGTTGAGTAGATAGCCGTTGCTGTAGTCCTCGGCGGCGAGCCACTGCACGTAGATGTGTTCCTCGTACATCTCGCGTATCTCGTCGCGGCTGTAGGCGTCTCGCGCGGCCCGTGCTTCGAGCTCGCGCTCGTACGCCCAACGCTCGGTGGCGGACATGTGCTCTGTGCCGTCCGGGCCGCGCTCGATGTCTGCGCCGTGGGGCCCCCACTCGTCGGGGTCGGCCGGCGGCGGGTCGTCGAGGCGGATCGGGTGCATGGCGTCGTCGAGGGCCTCGCGGGCGGCGAGCGTGTCGGCGACCGTCGCGCCCGCCGCGGGCGGCGGCGCGGCGGGCGGGTGCCGGCGGTCGATTTCGGCCGCGATCCGCTCGGCGTCCTCGGGGCGCGCGTAGCGGATGCCCCACACGAGCAGCTCGTCGCCGAGCTCGGCCAGGTCGCCGGCGAGGCGCCCGCCGGGAAACAGCGCGTCGAGCAGGCGGCGGCGGTGGATCTCGGCGCCGATCGCCGGCCGGTCCTCGGGCACGTGCCGTGCGCGGGTGGCGAGGGCCTGCTCGGACATGCCGACAAGGTCGCCGCGCACGCCGGGCATGGCGGCGTCGATGTCGCGCCGGTCGGCCTCGGCCATGACGCGCAGCAGTCCGTCGTCGTCAAGCAGTAGCGCGACGCGAGCGAGCTCGTCGTCGCTGAACTCGGCGAGGCTGTCGACCATGCGTCCGCCGGGGCGGATGCGGTCGAGCAGGGCCTGCTCGTCGCGCCGGTCGGCCTCGGCCCCGATACGGCCGAGGTTGCGCTCGTCGAGCACTCCGGGCCGTATCGCGGCGTCGAGCTGCTCGTCGGTGAGTTCGGGCAGGGTGCGCTCGTCGCCGGCCCGTACCCGCGCGGCCTCGAACGTGTCCGACCCGGGGCCGCTCTGCGTCCCCGGGCGGCTGGCGGTGCCCCCCGCCGGCGGCAGGTTGCCCGCGCCGAGCTGCTCGCGCTCGCGGCGACGGATGAGCTCGGGATGCGCGGCGAGGTGCTCGCGCATCCGGCCCTGCCACTGCCGCACCCGCGCCTCGGCCGCGCGCTTGGCCTCGGGTGTGGTGGCGACGGCGGCGCGGTTCTTCCACTTCCTGATAGCGCGCTCGATCGCACGCTGCCGCTGTGAGGCTTCGTACCCGTTCGGGTCCTCGGAGTGCTCGACCGGGGCCCGGGTGACCCCGGGTAGGTAAGCGCTCGTTGAGTGGCGGCAGTTGGGATGCTGCAACCCCTGCCGACGCGCTTCGTCGAGAGAGCCGGCGACGTGCACCCGCATGGTGCGCCCGTCCTCGATGGCGTGCTCGGCCTCGATCGTCCGGGCGCCGCCCGGTCCGTCGAGGCTGAGCACCTCACCCTCGAACGGCGCACAGAGGGGGCACTCGTGCGGGGCGTTGGAGACGATGACCAGACCGACTCCGGCGGCGCGCAGCTTGTCGCCGTGCGCCTCGACCGCGGCCCGCCCGACGGCGGTCCGCACGGCCATCTCGGCATAGCTCGTCATCTGCCACGCGCGCCCGCCCTTGTCGACGAACGTCCGCAAGCCCCGGTCGGCGAACCGTTCGAGCGCGCGCTGCGTGGCCTGCCGGCGGGTGTCGATGCCGAGGATCGGCGTCGCTGACACTTCGCTGATGATCTGCCGGTAACCATCCTCGACGCCGCGCAGAATCCCGCGGTGTGTCTCGGTGACGAGCTCGACGGTTTCGGCGGCGAGCCGGTCAACGGTACGGGTGTTGGGGGTGGCGTCGGCGAGCCGCCGGGCGTCGTCATCCGACAGGGCGCCGAGCTCGGCGAGGCCGGCCCGTGCGCCGAGCTCGTACGCCTCGGTCACGGCCGAGAACACCTCAAGGTCGAGGGAGGTCCCGAGCGCGTCGACGACGCCCTGCGCCGCACGGCGTAGCGGCTGGATGTCCCGCAGCTTGGCCACAGCCCACCCGGGGGCGTCGTACCCGTCGGCGAGTTGCCGGGCGACGATGCCGAGCAGTCGCTGCTCGGCGTCCGCGTAGAGGTCGCGGACAGTGGCCGAGAGATCCTCAGCCATGTCGGGGTGGATGGCCATGTCACCCCCGGCACTGCTTGCGCTTAGACCTCTGAGTCGTCAGTCCCCTGGGGCGAACCCTGCCGCAGAGATCTGCGCACTTCTCGAAACGCGTTGATGAGGTCCCGAAGCTGACGGAACGTTGCGGCGGTGAGAGTGATCAGGAGTCCGAGAACGCCAAAGGCGCTGGTGATCACGCTGGTGGTGATGTCCATGGCACTGAGCATGGATCGGGACGTCTGGGCCGTGCAAACAGCCGCTAGCCAGCAAAAGCAGTTACGGGTAAACTGCCTGGCTTACGGGATTCTTGGAAGGCTCATCTTGTGTTTGGCTGAAACTCTTTGACGTGTGTTTCATCCAACCAGACGCTGAGCGGCAACAACGGTTCCGTCCTTAGCCACGTGGAAGACGGCCGAGCCCTGCCCTTCTTCATTGCGGTTGGGTACGTCGTGGGCAGCATCGCTGGGGCCCGTACGCACCGGTACGTAGGCGAGTTCACCCTCGACGCCAGCGAGCCCTTCGTCCTGCGACGGGTCTCCTCGATTCAACTGACAACACCACCTTGTGGTACTGCTGCCCGAGTGTTCCGACCATGATCTCTGCGATCTGATCGAGGCGGGCTAGATGACCCTGGTCTACGAGGACGGCGACAAGTTCATCGGCTGGCCCCGCGGTCTAGGCCCGTACTTCGCAGGTCGCCGAAAAAGTTCGCGGTGGCGGCCTCCAGGTCTCCGATCCCGACCGGGCCGGACCGGGACAGCCGTCGTCGCTACGGTTCCGATCGACATGTGACCAGCTGCGACCGTCCGATCTTCACGATCGAGTGACCTGCGAAGTGCGGGTCTAGGGCAAGAGCCCAACCTGCATGGGGTCGGGTACAGCCTGCCCAGTTTCGGCGAGGACGCGGTCGACTTCCACGCGCACTGCGTCCTCGTCCCACTCGGGATGCAGCATCCGCACCTTGGTCTCGGTCGAGACGGCTTGCGCCTGCTGGAGGAGCGTCAAGGTCTGCGCGAGCGAGGATGCGTCCTCGGTGATCGAGTCACCGAAGGAGACGTGGGGCCGCTCGGGCACGATCTGCGGCGTGAACAATGTCCGGTCGAGGAGCAGCAGCACGTACAGCATGTCGGCGACGGGCGGCGCCCAGTACCTGACTTTCTTTCCCCGGGTGATCATGCTCTTTCGCTCGCGCGCCTTGATCTCGGTCGCAGTGAGCGCGGCGCCCTGGTCGCCGAGCCCGAACGTCGCCGCGGAGTATCCGGCGCTCATCACGGCTTGCCGGGTGATCGCGGTCGAGGTGCGCTCGTGCTCGTCGACTCGGATCTCGAATTGGTTCAGGGTGATTCCGGCGCCGCCCTGCTCGGTCGGCGGGATGTTGAGAAGGGTCCAGATTTCCCGGTCGTCGTCAAAGCTCGCGCCGCGGCCGGGCCCGTGGTCGCGCAGGTACCCGTCGGGGACGAGCAGCCGCGCGCGGGCGAGCCGCAGGTCGCGAATCCATGACGTCCATGTCGTGTCGAGCGCGTCGAACAGGTCATACAGGGGAGCGCTGTAGTCGCTGCGCCCGAACGGCGAGCCGCGGTGCTTGCGGTGGGGCCGGATGTTGGGGCAGTAGGCGGCGGTCAGCAGGTCGATACCAGTCTCGATCGCGTCGCCGTCCGGGCCGAGCGAGTCGGCGAGGGCGGCGGCCTCGGGGTGTTCGGTGAGCGGCACCCGCACGCCGAGACTGTCGGCCGACCCCTGGTAGAGCCCGTGCTCGATCCGGCCCGGGGAGTGCCGTTCGAGGTGGCGCCACACCGTGACCGAGTCTGCGGCGAGCTCGCGCCAGAACGTCACGGCGGCGAGGCGCCCCCAGCGCCATTCGGGCACGGCGGCGTCGGGGTGCACGGTCGTGAGCAGCGGCCGGCCGGCGAGCGAGCGATCCCACGTGACGCGCAGGTACACGCCGCCGAGCGCGGCGGCGACCTCGGCCGCTTCGAGCAGGGTGTTCGCGATGCCGTCGGCCGCGGCGAGCTCGTCGAGCCGGTCTTGCGTGCCGGTGTCGTCGACGGTGAACTCGGGCGGCTCGCTGAACAACAGATCGGCGCTCGCGGTGGCGATGTCGCCGGGCAGGGGGATGTGCAGCCGGTGATCGGGGGCCCCGGGCTGCTCGGCCCGGTCGCGTCCCCACAAGCGGCGCCGGCCGTCGCGTCGCCGCTGGGCGTCGCGGTAAACGGTGGCGAGCTTGTCGCGGTCGCCGGAGTACCAAGCATCATCGACCCGCACCTCGGCGTAGTGCCGAGCGAGGGCCGGCGGCGGCCACGGCGTGCCGTTGTCAGGCAGGGGCACAGCTCACCCCCCGCCGTCGGTCTCGGGCCCGCCGCGCCGCGCACGGCCGGCAGTGCCGGGTGCCGTTCGGGGCGCGGTAGGTGTTCGCGTGGTTGAACCGGTGCCCGCGGGCGCAGTGCGTCTGACGAGCCCGACGCGCGGCGGGGCTGATCCCTCGCCGGATGTTGGTCCGGGTGGTGACCACTTCGAGGTGATCAGGGTTGACGCAGTGGCGCCGGCGGCACAGGTGGTCGATCACAAGCCCGCGGGGAATCGGCCCCCGCACGAGCTCATAGGCGACACGGTGCGCGTACTGCGGGCGGCCGGCGACCTTGAACTGCCCGTACCCGTTGGGCTTGACGTGAGCCGTCCAGTCCCAGCACCCGAGCGGGCCGGGGGCGACCTTGTCGAGGAACCGGTCGGTCAGGGAAGAGGGCACGCGATCACCCCCTCGGTGTGCTCGGTCCCGAGGCGCCCGGGCGGGGTGATGGGGGAGTGATCAGGCGGCGGTCGTCAGCAGTCCGCGCCACTCGTGCACGGTGCTGTGCACCGCGTACCGCAGCGCGTCGAGCGAGTGATCGTCCTGCTTGACGGGGCGGTCCTCGCCGCGGGCCGCGGCGGCGTCGTCCCATACGTAGGTGGGGAACTCGGCGAGCAGCCCCTCGCACGAGCGATGCACCAGGAGCGCGCCGGCGTCGAGGGCGTTCGCCACGCTGCGGATGCCGTCGAGCACGCTGTTATTGGCACGGGCGACGTTCGGGTACCCGTCGGCCCATAGCTGCGTGGAGTAGCTCGCCGCGCTCGGGTCGATGAACGTCCACTCGGGCCGCACGCCCTGCTCGGCGATCCACGTGCGGACGGCGCGGCTGTACTGCGCGTCGGTCATCTGCCGGCGGGTGGCTCGGGCGTCGTGTCGCCACTCGCTCACCGCGTATAGCCGGCCGTCGGTGCCGAGGCCGAGCAGGATCGCCGAGAACGGGTTGCTCGTGCCGTAGTCCACGCCGACCCAATAGCGATGGATCTCGGGCAGTTCGTCGACGACGTGCCGCTGCTCGTCGTACATGTCGTAGATCGCGCCCTCGGCGACGACCCACTCGCCGAGGATCATCCGGCGCCGCCACAGTCCGGTGTACTCCGCGGACAGTGCCTTGACGTATGCCGGTGATAGGGCGGGATTGTCGGCGAGTTTGAAGTGCCAGGAAGCGAGGTCGAGCTCGTGCTGCCGGTCGAGGTACTTCGCCTTGAGCCAGTGCCGCGGGCCGTCGGGGTTAGTGGTGCCGATCAGGATCGCGCGGGCGACGCTCAGTCGGGCGAGTAGCTGCGTGAAGAACGCTTCCGGCAGCAACGTGACCTCGTCCGCGTATGCGACGGATGCGGTCAGCCCTCGCAGCCGGCCCTCGGACCGAGAGTCACTCGCGCCGATCAGGTGGACAACTCGGCCGAAGATCACGACCGTTGTGGCGCCGCGGGTGTGGTGGACCTCGGCCGCGGTATCCGAGAACAACTCGGGGTCTTGAAGCGGCTCGATCACGTTCCGCTCGATCGTGGCGAGTGACCGTCCCACAATCAGGATGAGCCCCGAGGCGGGCGCCCGCCGCACGGCGAGCAGGAAGCGCAACAGACTGGAGATCGTCTTACCGGAGCGCACCGACCCGTGCCACAAGTTGATACGGGTCGTCGCCTCGCGGATCGAGCGCAGTTGCTTGTCGGAGAGGTGTCCGCCCGAGGGAATCACCCCCCGTCCGGTGCACCGTCCTGCGGGCCGAGCAGGGCGTCGGCGAGGCGGTCGAGCATTCCGCCGGCGCTGCTGGTCTTGGTGTTGCGGGCGAGCTCGGCGACCTTGGCGTGCACTTCGGTGAGCGCGCGGGCGGCGGTGGCGTAGTCGCGGGCGTCGCGGGCAGAGTCGGCGACGCCGACCCGCTCGACCTGCGCGAGGGCGCCGTCGAGGGCGTCGTCGGCGAGCTGCTCGCGGCGGGCGGCGGCGTCCGCCGTGCGCGCCTCGGTCGCGGCGGCGACCCGCGCCCCACCAGAGAACGCGAGCCCCTCGGCGGCGGCGATCTTAGAGACCGTGGCGGCACCGCGGCCGAGCTCGCGGGCAATCTGATTACGGGACTTGCCTTCGGCGTGCAGCCGGCGAACTGCCTCGCGGTCGTGGTCTTGGATCGGTTGAGCCATAGCTGCTCACCTCCTTGACCGATGCGGTTTGCGGATGCGGACCGCTGCGCATACTGGCCGGGTGACCGTACTTTATGAACTCACTACCAGAGGATTGCCGGTCCTTGTTGCTGGTGTTCTCGGGTTTGTCCTAGCGTCGCATGTGGCCGGTCGTCAGGAGCTGGGCAAGGCTCGTGCTGCGGCCCAACTTGCACTCCGTGCGGAAGTCGTGGAGTTGCGCGCTCACTTGGCGTATCACTGGCGCCGGTACGAGCTGCACGAGACCTATCCGGATGCTTTTCTGACGTACGCGGCGAGGTCGCGTCGTCTCTGCGACATGGTGGCCCACGCGTGGGGGATGTCGCCGCGCCGCAGGGAGAGCGTCCGTCAGTGTCTCGTGCAGCTCTTCGGCGAGTTGGATGTCCGAGCGGCCGAAGAGCTCTCGATGGTGTCCCTGGGGGATCGGTGCCATCCCGCGAACGATTCCGAGGTGTGGTCGGCAGTCCATGCGGCTGAGATCGGCGAGGTCGCGGAACTGGGGCTCAACATGCCTGGCAGTCTCCACGAATTCGCCGACGATTCTTCCAGCGAAGACAGGTACAACCAAGCTCGGTCGGACCTGGATGCGCTGCTTCGCACGGCTGGAGGGGCCGAGCGGCTCGCCCCCGTACGGTAGAGAAGCTTTCGGGCACGCCGGAGGCGCCACCAACATTAGGTCACGGCTCGATAACGACGCAAGGGTGTTCTTGGGCTCGCCAGCTTCACACCGAGCGGCCGGTGCGGTTCAGCCACTCCTTGTAGCGCCATGCAAGCGCATCCCTGTGCGGCGGGCGGGGGAGGTCAAGCCGCGGGTGAATGATGCCGAGCTCGTCGAGGGTCGGGCCTTCAGGGCGGACTTCTACGGCGAGCGTGTCGGGGTGGATCGCGAAGAGGTGAGCGTCGAACGCTCGGTGAAGGGCGGCGTTCATCGGCAAGCCGTTGCGGGCGTCGGAGCTACCGCCGTCGGCGTCTCCGCGTAGATGGGCAGCTTCGATCATCTGCGGAACCGCGATACCGGAGAGAGGGCAGCGAGGCCCGTAACGGCGGAACACCTCAAGCTTGAATCGAGCCTGATCGGGCCGGACGGTCACGGAGGAAGCACGCTTCCGGCTGCGATTGCCCTCCAGCGAGAACGGCTCGTCATCTGAACGGTCCCTGTCGATGATGCGCTCGGGGGCCTTCTCGCCGAACTCGACGAGGAACAGGCTGCTCTCGTCCTCCCAACCTTCAACCCAGGCGAGCTGAACCTTTCGCAGTTCGCCCACTTCGCCGATCACGAACACGGGAAGCCGGAGTTCGGCCGCAGCCTTCGTGGCGTTGACCTCGGCCAGGTCACGACCTCGGGCTTTGGTTACCGGATAGTGGTAGAGCACTCCGGTCTCGCTGAGGTCATCGGGGTAGTGCTGGCCTGTGTGCTTGAGCCCCATGGTCACGCCGCTGGGATGCACCTTCTTCGTCCGCGACAGGTCCGACCAGATGCCTCGGAAGTTGCCGTATGCGCCGACATCCCGAACGGCGTCCGCGGTAAGCAGTCCGTTGTCGTCTCGACGCTCCACCAGGTTCGCCCACACGGCAAACCGCCAAGCACGCTCCTGCTCCACCGTCTGTGCGTGGCTATCCAGCACGGTGAAACCCAGGGCGCGAAGGACCTTGTTGGTCGCGGCCTCTCCACCGTCGAACTGGTCGTTCGCGAGTGCCCCCGTGGCAGGGTGCTGATGGCCGTAGGCGACACCTGCGATGGCCTTTGCGTCGTAAAGGCGGTCGGTGTGGCAGACGTAGTACTGGGTGGAAGGCCCGAAGCCGTAGCGCTTCCGGAACGCGATCCCGCCGCGGTCGTCGAACTCCGCGAGGGCCTTCTCTACGGCCGTACGATCCGA
This sequence comes from Streptomyces chengmaiensis, assembly GCF_029846775.1. Lineage (NCBI taxonomy): Bacteria > Bacillati > Actinomycetota > Actinomycetes > Kitasatosporales > Streptomycetaceae > Streptomyces > Streptomyces chengmaiensis. The sequence goes on along the minus strand of NZ_JARWBG010000002.1, from coordinate 82,638 downwards.
CAGGTCTTGAATCCTCATCGACGCTCCCCGTTGTCGCTGTCGGGTTCGAGCCTAGACAGGCGGACTGACAACGGATACCTCCGCCCACACGTAGAGGACGCGCCGATGCCCCTGCGTGGGGCAGCTACGCTGCGCGCAGGCGGCGACGGTTGGCCTCAATCTGATTCGTCTCAGCCGCGGCGAGCTTCCGAAGTTCGCGGCACATCACAGATGACGCGGGCGCATCCGAGTGCCAGTAGGGATGCCGAAGACCCTTCATGACGCAGTCCATAGCGGCCATCAGCTCGGTGTCGGCAGCTACTGCTGCAAGGTCGACGCTCAACAGACCAGGGCGATAGACGGTGAACGTGCACCACTCGTCGGGCCAACTGGGGTTCCTCGGGTAGCACTCCAGGCCGCGGCGGCGAACCAGTTCGAAGACCCGTCGCAAGCGCTCCATGCGGAGTCGGTCCTTGCGCTCAAGTCTCTTGATCCTGCGATTGCTGATCAGCGCAACACCGTTCATCTCGTCGACGGCCTGCTCGATCGCGTCGATCGTGCTGGGGCAAACGTGGATCGGCAAGTCGACCTCCCTTAAGTGAACTTAGCTGGGGGCAGAATCTCCGCTTCTGTGGCTACCTCATTCGGAAAGCCATGTTTTTGACATAGATACGAGTAGATGTGGTATGGGGGGAGCGCGGCCCCCAAGTGGCCGGGGGTCGCGCCCCACATCGACTAGATGCCGAGGTCTAGGCCGAGCGCGGCGATCAGCTCGGGAAGGTCGTCCCACTCCCACACCCGCGCGCGCTCCCAGCCATCGAGGGGGACGGGCGCCGAACAGCCTCGCCCGCCCGAGCAGGTGACGCTCGGCGGCCCGTCGGGGGCACTGTGCAGGGTGAGCTCGCCGGCGCACCACGGGCACGGCTCGGGCAGGGGTGTCTCGCGCCGGTCGAGGCCGAGGGCGCGCAGCACCCGGGCCTCGGCGATCCGTGCCGTGCGCCGCGCTTCGTGCAGCAGATACAGCGGCAGCACCTCGAACGGCGGGGCAGCGAGGGCGCCGTCGAGCTCGTGCTCGGGGGCGGTGTCCTCATCCTGCACGCGCCCCTCGATCCACACGCACGCCCAGTGCAGCCCGTGCGCCCGCGATCCGGCCGCGCGCCGGCTGTCCGGCGCGCTCGGGTCGGCGCATTCCCACGCTCGGGGGTCGCCCTGCTCGGTTCGCTGTACCGCGGCGGCGAGGGTGTCGGCGAGATCGAAGATCAGCCGCTCGACCGCGCGCCCGGTGTCGAGGGCGCCGAGGTTGAGCGGGGCGGGGTGCTCGCGCAGCACGAGCGGCGCCCGGTCTTCGACGAGCAGCTCGTCGTCGCCCTCGCGAATGGTGTGCGCGAGTTGCCTCGGTGGCCAGTGATCCGCCGGCGGCGTCTCGATCGTGAGCAGCAGCGCCGCCCACTGCCCCCGGAGGGTGCGCAGGGCGCGCACGGTCTCGTGCACAGCCTGTGGGTAACTCACTGCTCCCCCTTGCCTGCTGCCGCGCGCAGGGCCTCGGCCTCGGCGGCGTACTCGTCGCGCTCGACCTCGATCTCGCGCATGGCCTGCTCGGCGGCGTCGATACGGCGGTTCAGTCGGAGCGCGGCCGACTGCTGTCCGCCGGCGGACCGGCGGAAGGTGTCGCACTCGGCGATCTCGGCCTCGGCCAGAGTCCGCAGGTGCGCGGCGTCCTCGCGGGTGAGTGCGCCTCGGTCGGCGCGGGCGAGCAGCAGCCGCAGCGCCGTGCGTCGGTCCTCGCGCGCTGCCTCGCGGGCGAGGGTCCGGCCGCGCCGCGATCGTGTCCGGGTGTGGGCGTTCATCGGTTCGTCTCTCCGTTCTCGGCTCGGCGCGTCGTCGAGCAGGCGGTGCAGGTGGTCGAGCGGGTGTTGCGGTCGAGACGGCGCAGCTCGCGGTCGAGGCGGTCGTCGATCCGGACCGAGTAGGCCAGGGCCGCGCCGAGGGCGAGGGCGAGCACGACGGCGAGGGCGAGCAGAGCAGGGCTCACGGGGCGGTCTCTCCGTTCGTTCGGGCACGGCGCAGCAGCCGGGCGAGGGAGCGCCGAGCGCGCGGGGCCTCCCGCGCGCGAGGCGCGACCGGTCGCGCGGGGTAGCTCGTCGTCACGTGCCATCCCTCGATGGCGAGGCGGTCGGCGAGCGAGGCGACGACGGTCGCGAGGTGCGGGTGCACGTCGAGCTCGTCGGTCAGGTGGGCAGCGATCACGGCGCGAGCGGCGGGCGGGATCATCGGGCCTCGCCCCCGCCGGTGGTGTGCCGGGCTCGGGCGTCTCGCCGCGGTGCGGGCGGTTGGCACATGATCCGGGCGAGCCTGATCTGCTCGGCCTCGGCCTGGCCGTTGTCGCCGGCCTCGGCGAGCAGGGCCTCGACGCGCGACGGGTGGACGCCCGAGAGCGGTCGTCGCCCCTTGCCGCGGTTGCGGAAGCTCGACCGGCACCGCTCGTCGACCTCGGCGAGGCAGTACGGGCAGCGCACTGACAACGGGTCGGGGATGCCGTCGGCGACGAGCTGCTCGCGGTGCGCACGAGCCGGGCGGAAGCGTGCGAGCTCGGCCGCGACGTGCGCGGGCATGTACCGGCGCGGGCCGGTGCCGACACCGGACATGAGCGCGGCGAGACGTTTCTGCCCGCCGTGGTCGATCTCCGCGCGGTACTGCGCGGGCGCGGCGTGCCCGGTCGCAACTGCCGCCCGGGTGCCGAGCAGTTCGGCACGCCATGCGGCGACGTTGTCGGGGTCGACGTTGGGCACCGGGTCGGTGTGGCGGTTCATGAGCTCGGTCCGGTACGGGCCCCATGCGGCGAGCAGGTCGTGCGGCTCGATCGGCCGGAACTGCGCCGAGCGGTCGCCGCCGCGCTGTTCGTAGTAGCGGCGGGTCGCGCGGGCGGCGTCCCATCCGACATCGGAGATGGTGGCCGGCACGTTGGCGACGGCGGCCGTCCACTCCGAGATGGTGCGGGCGGACTGCTGGGGGTCGGCGAGCGCGCGGCGCACCCGCGAGTCGAGCGTTCCAGCGAACGCCAACAGGGCGGCGATCTGCTGCTCGTTCATGGGGTGCTCTCCTTCTGTGCGTTGAGCAGGGCGAGGCCGGCGGCCAAGTTGTCGGCGTAGGCGGCGGTCGATGGCTGCGGTCGCGGCGACGAGCTCGACGGGCGGTCGAGGTCGGACCAGACCTTGAGCCAGTAGCGGGCCGCTTTCGGGGCCTCGCCCGGTGTGGTGCGACGGGCGGCGAGGTCGACGAGCGTCTCGACGCCGTGCCGCTGCGTCAGCCGGTAGACGTCGCGCTGCTCCCCGAGGCCGAGTGACCACCGGACGGTGATCGAGGCCGCGGCGAGGGCGTCGTCGAGCGGGCGCAGTTCGGGAATCAGCGCGGCCGAGCTCGCGCGCGGCTGCTGCTGTTGTGGTGGTGAGTAAGTAGGTACGTTCTGGGGGCCGGTTTCCGGCCCCCCGGGGGCCGATCCTCGGCCCGCCCCCGGGCCGGTATCCGCTCCCCCCGGGGCCGACGTCCGGCCCTCCCCGGGGCTGCTCACCGGCCCCCCGGGGGCCGCTGTCCGGCCCGGGTCGATGTCCGGCCCGGGGCGATCCTCGGCCCCCTCGTGGTCGAGGAGCGGCAGACGATAGACGGTCTCGCCACCGGGCCCGGTACGGCCCTCGACGATGTCGAGCTCGCCCGAGGCGAGCAGGGCGTCGACGGCGGTACGGACGGTGGATCGAGCGGCGCGGGTGCGCCGGATGAGCGAGGCGGTACCGGCGTAGGCGACGCCGTCGGCGCCGGCCCGATCAGCGATGGCGAGCAGAACCAGACGGGCGGCGCCTCGGCTCTCGGACCGGGCCCAAACCCAATCCGTCGCGGCGAGGCTCAACGGTGCGTCTCCTTACGGGAGTCGGGTCGCCCGGCGGTTCGGGGCGTCCGGCGAGGGCGGCGGGTGTGTGCTTGGGGCAGCGATGGCCGACGATGTAGCGACGGGTGCCGATCGCGCGGCAGTAGGCGCCGGCCGCGCCGTCCCAGAAATCGCAGATCATGCGGTGCTCGCGGTGGCGGTGCGGCGCCCGGTCACTGACCGGCGCCGACGTACCGCGCGTAGACCACGTGCCGAGCGGCGTCGTTCTCGACGACGGTCCGCGCGATGGCTTGGAAGGCGCCGGCCGGCGCGTACGACGTGAGCTGTCCCGACCGGATGGCTTGTGCCGCAGCAGCCGCTCGGGCGCCCGTCGCCTTTTCCTGGATTTCGGCCCACTGGTTCGGGTGCGCCTTGAGCTGCGCGACGAGCAGCGCGTGCCGGGTGTTCTTCTGCCGCGCGGGCGGCGGCCCTGCGATGAACTTGACGGTCACTAGATCCCCCATCTGACCTTTGTTGACGAACTCGAACAGACGGCACCGCAGAGACCCCCGGAGGTGTCGAATATCTGTTCGTGTTCACGAACAAGAACAACGTACGCATGGCAGAACCCAACGTCAACGCAGTTCCGAGGTGTGCAACCGGCCTAGATCGCTGGTTAGATGAGGTTGTTCGCGTTCTGCGACAAGAACGGAGATGAGACCGTGTCGGAGAACGACACCCCCATACGCCCCGGTACGGGCGAGGCCGAGCGGCCCGTGACCCTGCTGCGTGACATCGTCCGTGCGGCGATCGATAAGCCAGGTGAGAACCTGCGCAGCCTGTCGGCCCGAGCCGTAGACCCGGAGACCGGACAGAAGATCGCGCACAACACGCTGCCGAAGATCGCCAGTGGGGAGGGTTATCGGCGCGAGCGATGGATCGTCGGCGCCGTCGCGGCGGCGACCGGCCTACCCCTCGAAACTGTGCAGGCTGCTGCGTCCGCCGAGTGGACCGGCCTCGACGTGGCCAAGCTACGCACGAGCAAGCCGGGGGCGACGGTCGTCGTCGCCTACGCGGAAGGGACAAATCCGCATGATCTGCCCGTTCTCCAAGAAAAGCTAAAGGAACTCGGCCTCGGGAACCTGCGCATCCTGCCCGAGGGTGGCGGTGACGGCGTGTCGTAGTCGCGTGACCTGCGGTGTTTGTGGCGGTAGTGTGAGTGAGCCTTTGCCTCGGACATATGTTCGAGCGCTTGGCTCCGCCATGCCACAAGGGGGGGCATCTTGTTCCGCGTCCGCCGTACCCGACTCGACAACACAGCACCAGCAGCCGGCGCCGCCGATGCTGCCGATCGACACATCCTGATCGACGATCGGCACATCACGGATACCGGCGCCCTCGCTCTCGAACTCGTCTTGAACGCCCTTCCCCCCACATCGGGCGACAGGACGAACGAGCCGCAGCAGAAAGACGGGCCAAGCGCGGCGGCGGGATGAGTCGGAGAAGGGGGCCGCACGGTGATCCGTGCGGCCCCCTTCGCCGTTCCCGTGGCCTCACATCGGCCGCTCGGGCGCGGTGTCCTGCTCCTCCGAGGTGAGGCTCGGAGCCTGCTCCGGTGCGGCCATTGTGAGGCCACGGTGAGGCCGGACCGCTCTGGAGCAGTCGGCGCCGGCTGACATCAACGGGTCTTGCGAAACGCTCTGACCTGCATGTTCTGTCACTTGCCGGTGCTGACTGGAACCCATCATCACGATTGATCTTGAGCTCGTAATGCGTAGGTCGCGGGTTCGAATCCCGCAGGTGGCTCCATCCTGAACCCCAGCTCGGACCCAGTCTGAGCTGGGGTTCTTTGATTCAGCCCGGCGGGTGTCGCGCTCTCGGCGGGCGCGATGGGCCTTCCACCCGCCGTCGTGTACGGCTGATCGTGTGGTCCCGCCTTGACGATCAACTGGTGGTAGCTTGAACACGCCGCTGACCACGGCATCTCTGGTGAGCCGACTGACCATTGGCGCACCCTTTGGGGGGAGTGGCTCCTCGAGATCGAGTGCTGCGCTTTGGCCGTGGGTTCAGGGCGGCAAGCCGTGATTGATTGCGTGAGGGAGACACGTGAGTAGGACAACGAGGTACGGGGCTTGGTTCGCCGGCGTGGTGGTTGCGGCGGGGACGCTCGTTGCCGGCCCGGCGCAGGCGATGGTGGGGAGCCCCGCAGGGGACGGGGAGAAGCCGTTTGTCGCCAAGATCGACATAGCCAAGGGGGAAGGTTCCTGCTCCGGCGCGCTCATAGAGGCGCAGTGGGTCGCCACGGCGGCGAGTTGCTTCGCCGGCGACCCGGCGCAGCTCGCCGCGGGTGCGCCTTCCCGGCCCGCCAAGGTCACCGTGGGGCGCACGGACCTGAGTTCCGCGTCCGGTCAGGTTCGCGACATCGTGGAACTCGTCCCGCGAGCCGATCGGGATCTGGTGCTGGCGAAGCTGTCCTCGCCGGTCACGGGCATCGCTCCCGTGGCGCTGAGCGCCAAGGCCCCGGTGGACGGGGAGAAGCTGGCCATCGCCGGGTACGGCCGCACCAAGGACCGGTGGGTGCCGGGGCGGATGCACGTGGGTGCGTTCACCGTCACCGGCACGCGCGGTGCGCAGTTGGACATCGAGGGTCAGGACGGCGCGGCGGTCTGCAAGGGGGACGCGGGTGGCCCCGCGGTCCGCGCCGGCGCCGGGGGCGATGAGCTCGTCGCCGTCAGCAGCCGTTCCTGGCAGGGGGGATGCCTCGGTTCCGAGGAGACCCGCCGCGGCGCCGTCGAGGCCCGGGTGGACGACATCACCGACTGGATCGGCGCCCATGTCGCCCGCTGGTCCCTGAAGGCGCACGCGAACGACAAGTACGTGGCCGCCGAGCTGAACGCCGCCGGCGAGCAGGAGGGAAGGCTGCGGGCCCGCAGCGACAAGGCCCAAGGCTGGGAGCAGTTCACACTCCACACGCGTGACGGCGGAAAGACGGTATCGCTCCGGTCGGTGGGCAACGGCCTGTTCGTGAGCGCCGAGATCAACCAGGCCGGCAAGTACGAGGGGATGCTGCGCGCCCGCGCCGAGCGGCCCAGCACATGGGAGTCGTTCACCATGGTGTCGCAGGGCGGCCGGAACTACGCACTGAAGTCGGTGCGGAACGGCAAATTCGTCAGCACGGAAGCCAAGTACACCGGGGCGGACACCGGGCTGCTGCGCGCACGCTCGGACAAGGCGTCCACCTGGGAGCGCTTCACGCTGCAGCACGCCGACAACTTCCGTGTCGCGGGTTCCGCCCCGGCGGGTCCGGTTCCTCTGCCGCTCGGCTGATCCCGTACGTCGCGGCGTAGGTCGAAGCCCAGGTCACTCTGTGTGGCCTGGGCTTTGTGCTGTCCATGGGGTGGGCGGCGGGGCGTGGGGGCGGACTTGCCGACGATTGAACAAGTGTTTAGCATGCTGTACATGTGTTCAATGCGCGCTGGGTCTTCTGAGGTGGCCGAGGACCGGACGAGCCGGGCCGTCGTCCGGGACGAGGCGTTGCGGCTCTTTGCCGAACGCGGAGTCGAGGGGGTGTCCGTACGGCAGGTCGCGGCGGCCGCGGGGGTGTCGCCGGGGTTGGTGGTGCATCACTTCGGGTCGAAGGAGGGGCTGCGGGAGGCGGTCGACCGCTATGTGGTGGCCGTCTTCGAGAAGGTGCTGAAGGAGGCCATCGCCGGTGGGTCCAGCGGGTCCGTGGCCGAGGCGATGGCGGGGCAGCTGCCTGAGGGTTCGGCGGTGCCCGGGTATCTGAGCCGGCTGCTGACGGCCGACGGCGAAGCGGGGCGGGCGCTGTTCCGCGGCCTCTTCGAGCTGAGTCGGCAGGCGCTGGCCGGGATGGTGGAGTCAGGGATGGCGACGCCGGGGCGGGATCCGCTGGTGCGGGCGGCGTTCTTGCTGGTCAACGATCTGGCCGTGGTGCTGTTGCGACGGCGGATTCAGGAGGTGATCGGGGTGGATCCGCTCTCGGCGGCGGGGCTTGAGCGCTGGGGGGACGAGGTGCTGGCGGTCTACGGCGGGGGACTGAGGGAGAGGGAGGAGACGCGGTGAAGGCGGTGATCTGCGGGGCGGGCATTGCGGGGCTCGCCCTGGCGCAGCGGCTGGACGACATGGGGTGGCAGGTCGTCGTACTGGAGAGGGCGAGCCGCCCCCGCGGTCAGGGGTACATGGTCGACTTCTTCGGGCCCGGCTTTGACGCGGCCGAGGCCATGGATCTGCTCCCCCGGCTGAGGGAGCTGAGTTACCGGGTAGGCGAGGCCAGCTATGTGGACGAGCGGGGGCGACGCAGAGCCGGACTGGACTACGGGCGGTTCTCCCGGGTCGTCGGCGGGCGGCTGCTGAGCATCATGCGGCCCGACCTCGAACGGGCGCTGCGGGAAGGGCTGTCGGACCGGGGCGACCTGCGGTACGGGACCGGCCCCGAGCGGATCGAGGACACCGCGGACGGCGTACGGGTCACGCTTGTGGACGGCACTGTGGAGCATGCGGATCTGCTGGTCGGGGCGGATGGGGTGCACTCGACCGTGCGGCGGCTGGTCTTCGGCGAGGAGGACCGGTATCTGCGGCACCTCGGATTCCACACCGCCGCCTTTGTGTTCGACGATCCAGGGCTGCTGCGTGAGGTGAGCGGAAGGTTCTGTCTCACGGACACCGTGGGGCGGCAGATGGGGTTCTACGCGCTGCGCGACGGGAAGGTCGCGGCGTTCGCCGTGCACCGCAGCGCGGACCGCCGACTGCCCGCGGACGCGCGGGCCGCGGTGCGCGCGGAGTACGCAGGGCTCGGCTGGATCGTGCCGCGTGCCCTGGAGAAGTGCCCGCCGCACGAGGACGTGTACTACGACCATGTGGCCCAGATCGTGATGGACGGATGGAGCCGGGGCCGCACGGTGCTGACCGGCGATGCCGCTCATGCGGTCTCGCTGCTCGCCGGACAGGGCGCTTCGCTGGGGGTGGCCGGGGCGTATGTGCTGGCCGAGGAGCTGGGTCGGAGTGCCTCGGTGGAAGAGGGGCTCGCGGCCTACGAGCGGCGCTGGCGGCCGGTCGCGGAGGACCGGCAGCGGGCGGGCCGGGCCGCTGCCGAGTGGTTTCTGCCGTCGTCGCCGACCCGGCTGCGGGTGCGGCGCATGGCCATGCGGCTCACGGCGGTGCCGGGTGTGGACCGGCTGGTGGCGCGGTCGCTGTCCGGGAAGCCTTCTGTGCTGGCGGCGCAGAGGCCATAGCCCGGGGAGCACGCCGCGTGGCGTCGTGCCCCTGGGCCGGGCCGGGTGCTGCGCGGTGCGGTCGTCGTCCTGGTGTCGCTCGTCGTGGCCCGGCGGGGCGGCGGCATGCGCCGCGGGCCCGCCCGGACCGTCCGCGGGCGCCGTTCAGGACGCGCGCGTCGTGTGCGGGAGGTGGAAGTAGCCCGGGCGGGCACGCTCGAGTGAGGCGTCCCGAGGCGCGTCGGTGTCTATCGCGTAGATCATCAGGGGTGTGGAGCCCGTCGCCACGGCCGTCCCGGCCCGCAGCCGGAAGCGCTCCGTGCGGACGGCGTCGCGGGCGAGCGGCTCCCCGCCCTCGTAAAGCCAGTGGGGCATCGCGTCGTTGGCGATGCGCAGCTCCTGCGCTCGCCAGACGCCCGCCGCGCGGTCCCACCGCTCCAGGACGAAGCCCGGGCCCGAGCGCGGCTCGTCGCCGGGCTCGCGGAACAGGAACTCCATCTGGAACGCAAGCCGCAGATGCCGGTACGCATGCGTGTTGCCGTTGTGCAGGGTGATGGTGAACTCCTGCGCCGCACCGCCGCGCACCAGGTTCAGACGGCCTCCCCGCGTCGAGGCGTGGAGCCCCAGCAGCGTCGGCACCGGCGGCTTGGCCGTCTTGGGCCCGGCCGGCGGAGTGGACGCCGCCGTGGACGCCGCCGGCTTGGAGGCGGCCGACCTGGCGCTCCCGGTGGGACTGCCGCTCGGGGACGCGCTCCCGGACGGGCTCTCGCCGGTGCTCGCACCGGCGCCGGGGCCGGCTGACGCTTCCGACGCGCTGGGCGACGCTGCGGCGGCGGCAGGGGGCGGCGTCGACCTGCGAGCGGCGTCCGCCTCGCCGTCCTTCTCGTCGCAGCCAGTGATCGCCGCAGCAAGCAGCACCGCCGATGCAGCGCAGACCGCCGCGCCCTTTCGCCCGAGACGCATGCCCGGTCCCCCCGTGGTCGTGTTGGTCTTCTGCCGGAACGGCACGAAGTTAACAGCGGTGCATCACGCCGGTGGGGGGCTGTGGATAACGCTTGGGGCCCTCAGATGACGTTTTGGACACGGCGGCCGCGACCGCTGAAACATTTGGCCGAGGCCGGCGCGTCAGTCAGATGTAGGCGCGGAGCACGAGGAACGGGGAGGGCATGCGGCGATCACGCGCAGAGGAGTTCAAGGAGTTCGCGGTCGGCCGGTCCAGCGCGCTCTTCCGATCCGCCTGCCTGCTGACCAGCGGTGACGCATATCTCGCGGAGGATCTGACCCAGGAGACACTCGGCCGGGTGTACACGCAGTGGGGACGTGTCTCCAGGGCCGACAACCCCGCGGGATACGCCCAGACCGTTCTCGTGCGCACCTTTCTGACCCATCAGCGACGCCGCTCCGCCTCGGAACGCCCCCTCGGCGAGCTGCCCGACTCCGCCGCTCCGCCCGGCGGCGACCCGGCCCTCCGCGTCGCGTTGCTGGAGGCGCTGGCCCGGCTCGCGCCCAAGGACCGCGCCGTGGTGGTGCTGCGCTACTGGGAGGACCGCAGCGTGGAGGAGACCGCCGACGCCATGAGCGTCAGTTCGGCCGCCGTCCGCACCAGATCCGTGCGGGCGCTCGCGCAGCTCCGGGAGCAGCTCGGCGGCAGCATCGCCGAGTTCGCCGCCTCCTGAAATCAGAAGCCTTCCGTTTCCATCCATCTGCCGCGGAGAGTGTGGTTTCCCATGCCTTTCGAAGACGATCTCGGCGACGCCATGCGCCGCACCGGCGACTCCTTCCGGCCGCCGGACCGTTCCGCACTGGCGACGGAGGGCATCCGTCGCGGACGTCGGCGGCTGGCGCGCCGCAGGGCCGCAGCCGTCACCGGGGGCGTGCTCGCCCTGGCGGCGGTCGGCCTCGGCGGGACGTACCGAGGCGGGCTGCTCGGCGGCGCCGATGACGCGGGCCGTGCCTCCTCGGCGGCGGCCTCTGCCAACGTCTCCGACACGCCGACCGCGCCCCCTGCCGATCCAGACGGCTCGATCACCGGGCGGCAGATGCTCGACACCCTCAAGGGCCTTCTCCCGGAGGGGAAGATCACACAAGAGGAGGGCGGCGGCGACGGCTCCGCGAAACCCCCGCCCTACGCCTCTGTCGTCTTCGACGACGGCGGCGGCGCGGCGGCGATCGCCGTCAGCCTGACCGCCCTGGACCCCGAGGGAACAAGCGCCGACGGCCAGGTCACCTGCCCTTCCCAGGCGCTGGTCCCCCATGACTCCTGCACGGCCGAGACACTGGCCGACGGCTCGAGATACATGATGTTCCAGGGCTACGAGTACCCGGACAGGCGTGAGGAGACCCGGCACTGGCGGGCGGCGCTGCTCACCCCGAAGGGCGTGCTGATCGACGCCAGCGAGTACAACGCGCCCGCGCAGAAGGGCGCCGAGGTCTCCCGGCCGGCGCCCCCGCTGACTCCGCAGCAGATGAAAGCCCTGGTCACGGACGAGGCGTGGCATCCGCTGACGAAGGAGCTGGACGAGCCGCAGAAGGAGGATCCCGTGCCCGGCGCGGTCGGCCCCGACGCCGTCAGGGACGGGCTGCTGGGACTGCTCCCGGAGAACCTCGAGGTGAAGGACAAGGGAGGCCAGGACGGGTTCGGCTTCGTCGTCGTGGAGGAGAAGGGCGACGGCAGGGGGGCAAGCCTGATTCAGATCAATGTGCAGCACGGCATGGGGGACGTTGCCGGGGATCTGGTGTCGCGCGCCGACGACGTCACCACGCTGCCGGACGGCACCAAGGTCATGCTGGACGACGACCTGGGCACTCCGGGAAGGGGCACGGTCGGCTGGACGGTCGACACCCTGCGGACGGACGGCTTCCGAGTCGTGATCACCGCCTTCAACACGGGCAGCCAGGACAAGGAGGCCACCCGGGCCGAACCCGCCCTGACCATGGAGCAGCTCAAAACCATCGCACTCGACGACCACTGGCTGACTCTCAGGTGACCGGCGACGGGGCCTACTTCGCGTCGGAGTAGCGCTCCACCACTGCCGTCGTGAACGGGAAGCGCACCGGCGTGTCCCCGAAGGCGATCCGCCCGGCTTCCTCACCCGCCGCGCGGATCGCCGCGGCCACCTGCTCCGCCTCCTCGGCCGGACAGTGCACGATCACCTCGTCGTGCTGGAAGAAGACCAGCTCCGCACGCATCGGGGCGGTCGCCCTGCGCAGCGCGGCCAGCATCAGCAGCGCCCAGTCCGCGGCGCTGCCCTGCACCACGAAATTGCGGGTGAAGCGGCCGCGGGCGCGGGCGCTGCCCGGCTGCGGCCCCGGCTCCGGGCCCTCCTGCGGCAGGCCCGCCTCACCGGGCGGGCCATAGCCGTCGTCGCCCTGGTCCGCGGCCGCGGGCGGGCAGGTGCGGCCGAGCCAGGTCCGCACCAGACGGCCCTCCTCGCCCGCGCGGGCCGCGTCGTCCACATGCGCCACGGCTCGCGGGAACCTGCGGCGCAGCGCTGCCAGGTTCTTCAGGCCGTCGCCGGACGTCTGCCCGTAGACCGCGCCGAGCAGCGCGAGCTTGGCGTGGGCGCGGTCGCCGGAGAAAGCGCGGTCGGACAGCGCCGTGTAGAGGTCGCCCTCATGGCCGGCGACCTCCATCAGACCCGGGTCACGGGAGATCGCGGCCAGCACTCGCGGCTCCATCTGCGCGGCGTCCGCCACCACCAGCCGCCAGCCCGGATCGGCGACCACGGCCCGCCGGATCACCTTCGGGATCTGCAGCGCCCCGCCGCCGTTGGCGGTCCAGCGGCCGGAGACCGTGCCGCCGGGCAGGTACTCCGGGCGGAAGCGGCCGTCCCGCACCCAGTCCGTGAGCCAGCTCCAGCCGTGCGCCGTCCAGATCCGGTACAGCTTCTTGTACTCGAGCAGGGGGCCCACGGCCGGATGGTCGATCTCCTCCAGCTCCCAGCGGCGGGTCGAGCGGACGGTCACGCCCGCGGCGGCGAACGCCTTCACCACATCCGCGGGCAGATCGGGACGCACGCGCCGCCCGAACGCCTCGGACACCTCGTCGGCGAGCTCCGCCAGCCGACGCGGCTCGCCGCCGCCCGCGTACCGCTCGCCGAGCAGCTCGTGCAGCAGCTCCCGGTGGACGTCGGCCCGCCAGGGCAGCCCCGCCCGGCGCATCTCCGCGGCCACCAGCATCGCCGCCGACTGGGCCGCGGTCAGCAGCCGCATTCGGCCCGGATGATCCGTAGCCTGGTGTCTTCGCTGCTGGTCGGCGTAGACCTCCAGCAGCGCCTCCAGCGGGACCGGTACGGGCCGGGGTTCGAAGAGTGAGGACTGGGATCCGGGCTCCGCGGGTCTGAGCGGGGGATCGGGCGGCACGGGACGGCCGTGCAGCCTGGCCCAGGCCGCGGCAGCCGACCGCGGCTCGCCCAGCCGCCCCTCGTGGCCGAGCAGCAGCAGCTCCGCGTCCTCGATGTCGTAGCACCGCTCGACGCGGACGCCGGCGGCGAGCAGCCGCGGGTAGAGCTCCGCGGAGGAGCGCCAGACCCACCGGGCGACAGACGGCCGGGACCGGACGGCCGCGATGAGATCGGGCTCCTCGACGACCGGGCCTGCGGGAAGCCCGCCGGGGGCGAGGGGGACGAGCCGGGCGCCCTCGCCCTCGGCTGCCGCCACAGCCCATCGTTCGCTCATGGATGCGAGTGTGACAGCGGGGTCTGACAACAGGGCCGATGACGGGTCTCGGCGAGCACTCTCTAAGGTTGGCCGGTCGACGGAACCGTCGGACGACCGTAGAACAGGGTGGGGGCCGGCCATGCGAAGCGAGCGACGCGCAGGCGAACGAAGTGGGACAGACGAGCGACGCGCAGGCGAACGACGCGACAGAAGAGCGCGGGCGGCGCGTGGCACGGGCGCGGGGCTGGCCGCGGTCGTGCTGGCCGCCGGAGTGCTGAGCGGCTGCTCGGGGGCGTCGGGGGCGGACAAGGCCAGGACCACGGAGCCCGGGGTGACGACGGAGCCGATGGAGAAGTCGGAGGCGTCGGAGAAGTCGGAGGCGTCGGGCGGAGCCGGGGCGGCGTCCTCGCCGGCCGCCCGCACACGTTCCGTCGGCGCGCAGGACACCGCGTGCGAGCTGCCCGTGGCCTTCGACCTCGCGGCCTCCTGGGAGCCGGAGGCGGTGAAGCTTGATACGGAGTTCGGTGCGCTGACGCACGGTCCCGTCACTCTTGTCTGCGAGATCGACGCAAAGCCGGCGGGGAACATCGGCTTCCTGCGCGTCTGGACGGCCGGAGACGACGACGGCGGCGGCGACGCCCGTGCGGCGCTCGAGGCGTTCGTCGCGGAGGAGGCGCAGAGCCGTGACGCCGTGGCCTTCACCGAGACGCAGGCCGGCGGCTTCCCGGCGGCCGAGGTCGGCTACCTCAACACCAGCGAGTTCCTGGACGAGCCGAAGAAGGAGCGTGCGCTGGCCGTCTCGGCCCCCGGCGGCCTGGTCGTGCTGCACCTGGGCGGACTGGACACCGAAGAGCACGAGGCGATGCTCCCGGCCTACGAGCTGGCCAAGAAGACCCTCCGGGCCGCGAGCGCGGGCTGACCGGCCCCTGACCGACGGCGGGCCCCCTCGGCCGTCGCGGCCACCCCCGCCGACGGCGGGCCCCCTCGGCCGTCGCGGCCACCCCCGCCGACGGCGGGCCCCTGTCGGACGGCGGCCTCCCCGACCCGCGGGCCCTGCCGAACGGCGGTCCTCGGCGTGCCGTCGTCGCCGCGCGCTGTCAGGCTCGAATCCATGCGAGTGGCACTGGCACAGACGGAGTGCGAACTGGGAGAGGTGGAGCACAACCTCGAAACGGCGCGGGATCAGGTGTCGCAGGCCGTCGCCCAGGGCGCGGACCTCGTCGTCTTCCCGGAGCTGCACCTCAACGGCTACCACCTGGGCGCGCTCAGAAGAGACACCTCGGTCGAGGCGCGCGATCCGCGGCTGCTGGAGCTGGGGACCCTCGGCACGGACGTCGTGATGGGCTTCCACGAGCACACGTCGATGCGCGCGTACAACACCTGCGCGTACTACACGGGCGGGGAGCTGCTGCACGCCCACCGCAAGCTGTATCTGCCCAACTACCTGGCCTGGGAGGAACGCAAGCACGTCAGTCCTGGGCAGCATCTGCGCGCTTACGAGCTGCCCCACAGCCGTGGCCGGGCGGCGACGCTCGTGTGCAACGACGCCTGGCAGCCGGTGCTGCCGTGGATCGCGGTGCAGGACGGCGCCGAGGTGGTGATCATCCCGGCGAACAGCGCGGCCAGCCTCGACCCCGAGGCCATGGACACCGGGCTGTACTGGGACAGCCTGCTCGCCTACACGGCGCGGATGCTCCAGTGCTGGGTGGTCTTCGTCAACCGCGTGGGCAATGAGAACGGCGCGTCGTTCTGGGGCGGCTCCCGGGTCGTGGACCCCCGGGGCACGGTGGTGGCGCAGGCCCCCAAGTGGGAGCCCGGCCTGGTCACCATCGACATCGACGCCCACGAGGCACGACGCCAGCGCCGCTCGGTCCCGCTCGTGGCGGAGGCCCGTCTGGGCCTGGTCGACCGCGAGGTACGCCGTCTGATCGACGAGGGCGGCGACAGCTGACCCCGTGATCCTCGCCCCGGAGGTCGCGCCCCGTGGCCCTCGCCCCGGAGGTCGCGCCCCGTGGCCCTCGCCCCGTAAGTCGTGCCTTGGAGGTCGTGCCTTGGAGGTCGCGCCCTTGGAGGTCCGGAGGCGTCCGAAGCGGCCGTCAGGGCGTCGGAATGCCCGTCGGCGTGTTCAGCGGCGTCCCGTCCGGCAGCTTCGCGTCATCGAGCTCGCCCGGATCGGTCTTGACCAGGGTGTCCCTCGTTCCCGCCTCCCAGACGAGGACGAGGGTTTCGCCGTCGTTGGACTCCACCGTGCCCGCCGTCCGCTCCGATCCGCCGCTCGCACACGTGAGCGTCAGCGTCGGCCTGCCCGAGGACGACGCGCCCGCGTCCGTGACCTGGCCGGTGCAGACCTGGCCGCCCGCGACGACCACCGCGAGCGTGCCGGTGACCGAGAGGGCGACGGGCCTGCCGTCCGTCTTCCCCGACCAGCTGCCCTCCAGGCTGCTCAGCGACGCGGTGCCGGCCGCGGCCGTGGACGCCGTCGGGGCGCCGGACGGCTCCGTCTTCTCGGAGTCGCCGCCCCCGCCGCCCCCGCCGCATCCGGCGAGGGCGAGCGCCGCCGTCAGCAGACCGACGGTCGCGGCGACCCCTGACACACGCACCGGCATGCGTACGGGCACGCGCGCGGGCATGCGTACCGGCGTATGTACGGATCTGAGCACGGCTCATCCTCTCGTGGCGGCTGGCGCGGGCGGCTGCCCAACTGCGCAAGCTACCAGGAGGACTTGCGCAGGCCGGGCAGGAATCCGGCGTGCGCCTGTCCCCGCAGCCGTACCCGGGAGAGGCCGAACCTCCTGACGCGAGTCCCGGCACAGCGGCAGCGGCAGCTCGCCCGAGCGATCGGGAACGCCCGGGAGACTGCGCTGCCGCCCGACTCCTCCACGGGGCGCTGAACGCCCGGCAGGGGCGGAACAGCCTGATATCCGGGCGGCCGTGGAGCCTCGGGCGCCCGTTGTCCGTCTTCTCCTGGGAGGTGACTGCGGGAGCACCCTCTGTGCACGTGCATCTGCGTCTGCATCCGTTCATGCATCAGCACGTGAACGCCGCTATGATCCGGGAACAGTTGACCCATGCACCTTGTATCCCGGGAGCGACTGTGCACGACGTGTACAACGGCATGGCGGCCACGGAGCTTCAAGGGGTCGTCTGGCAGAAGAGCAGACACAGCAACTCGCAGGGCTCGTGCGTGGAGTTCGCCAAGCTGCCCGGCGGGCATGTGGCGATGCGCAATTCACGGCACCCGGACGGGCCCGCCCTGGTCTATACGCCCGCAGAGATCGAAGCCTTGCTGCTGGGCGTCAAGGACGGCGAGTTCGACCATCTGGTCGCGGGAGGCTGACGGTCGTACAGAGCGAGGCAGAGGGCTCGGCCGTCCGGCCGAGCCCTCTGCCTTGTCTCCGCGTTCTGGCGAGCCCGTGCCCCCCCGGGTGCCACCTGTTCCCGCTGTCCCGCCGGTCCCGCCCGTCCCGCCTGCTCTGTGCTGTACGGGCCTGCTCTGTGCTGTACGGCGAGCCTTACGGCAGCCGGAACAGCGCCCAGACCACCTTGCCCCGCAGCGTCCCCGCCAGCGGATGCCAGCCCCACCCGTCGCTGAAGGAGTCCACAAGGAACAGCCCCCGCCCGGACTCGGCCGAACCGCTCGGGTCGGGAGGGTAGGGCGTGTCGATGAGCGAGTCGCCCGCCTCCGGGCTCTCTTCGCTGGGATCGCGCACCGCGCATACCAGGCGGCCCGTCCAGCGCATCAAGTGCAGCCGCACAGGCGGGTCCTGAGGGCTCGCGGCCGTGTCCGCAGCCGGCGGCAGCGCGTGCCGCAGGGCGTTGGTGACCAGTTCGGATACGACCAGGGCCACATCGTCGAAACGCTCTCCCAGGCCCCACTGGCCGAGCGTCGACTTGGTGAACTGCCGGGCCCCGCGCACCGCTTCATAGCGGGCGGGCAGCGCGCACGAGGCGGAGCTGGAGACCGTCGAGGGGTCGAAGGGAGGAAGCCCCTGCCTTAACGGCTCGAGCATGGTCGATCCATTCGTCCCCATGCGAGGCACTCCCCGGAAATCGCGGTTGTGGTGCTACAACACGAACGAGCACGCAGGTGCGCGAGCACCATCGTTCCCAATGCGCAGGACAGATGCAAGGGCAGATGCACGTGCACGTGCCCGCCCTGTCCGGCACCGTGCCGTTTCTTAACCATTTCTTCCCGGTGCCTTCTTCGGGCCGCTGGCCCATTGCTACCCGAGAGTTGCCCCGGCGCGGCTCATTTCCGTAATCGAACGAGTACACGCTGGAGCGTTTGGTGGCAGAATCCACCGCAGTCGGGGCTCGGGGGACTCCGGGGAGGTACAAGAGACGGACGGACAGGCCGAGCGGCGATGAGGAGGGTGGAGACCGTGACCGGTGTCGACGCTGGAGGCGGGGCATGGGGACTCCCCCGGTCCGAAGGGCCGGGCGGGGGATCCGTGGTGCGGCGCATCCTGCTGGGTTCACAGCTGCGCCGGCTGCGCGAGACCCGCGGCATCACCCGTGAGGCCGCCGGTTACTCGATCCGCGCATCCGAATCCAAGATCAGCCGTATGGAGTTGGGACGGGTGAGCTTCAAGGCGAGGGATGTCGAGGACCTGCTCACGCTCTACGGCGTCACCGACGACACAGAGCGGCAGGCGTTGCTCGGACTCGCCAAGGAGGCCAATGTCGCCGGCTGGTGGCACAGCTTCAGCGACGTGCTGCCCGGCTGGTTCCAGACATACATCGGCCTGGAGGGCGCGGCCTCGCTGATCCGCATCTACGAGGTGCAGTTCGTCCACGGCCTGCTGCAGACGGAGTCGTATGCCCACGCCGTCGTCGCACGCGGCATGCCGGGCGCTCCGGCCGCCGAGATAGAACGCAGGGTCGCGCTGCGCCTGGAACGGCAGAAGGCCCTGGTCTCCGAGCGCGCCCCGCATTTCCACGCCGTGCTGGACGAGGCGGCGCTGCGCCGGCCGTACGGCGACCGGGCCGTGATGCAGGCCCAACTGAAGCATCTGATCGAGATATCGGAGCAGCCCAACATCATTCTTCAGGTGATGCCGTTCAGCTTCGGCGGGCACGCGGGCGAGAGCGGGGCGTTCACCATGCTGCGCTTTCCCGAGTCGGACCTCTCCGACCTCGTCTATCTCGAACAGCTCACCAGCGCCCTCTACCTCGACAAGCGCGAGGACGTCGCCCAGTACGAGCGGGTGATGGAGCGGCTGCAGCAGGACAGTCCCGATCCGGCCGGAAGTCGTGATCTTCTTCGTGGTCTACTCCAACTCATCTGAAACAGCAGTACGATGACGCGGCATCAGGCAGTTGCCGTGCCGCGGTCGGTCGCAGCCGTGAACGGCAGCCGCCATCGTCGGCGTATACACGGCAGAGGTCGTACATACGGCTGAGTAACCGTGGGTACGTACGGCAGACGGCACCACCCGGCAGTTCCCCCAGACGACCGGCAGTAGGGATCGGATCATGTCCTTCTTCACCGAACTGGCCCATCAGTACATAGACGGCGAATGGAAGCCCGGCAGCGGCTCCTGGGACATCATCGACTTCAATCCCTATAACGGAGAGAAGCTGGCCTCCATCACGGTGGCCACGGCCGACGAGGTCGACCAGGCCTACCGCGCCGCCGAGCGGGCGCAGCGCGCGTGGGCGGACACCAACCCGTACGCCCGTCGGCTGGTCTTCGAGCGGGCGCTGCGGATCATCGAGGACCGCGAGCAGGAGATCGCCGAGGCGATCATCGCGGAGCTGGGCGGCACACGCCTCAAGGCCGCCTTCGAACTGCACCTCGCCAAGGAGTTCCTGCGGGAGGCGGTCCAGCTGGCGCTGCGTCCCGAAGGCCGCATCCTGCCCTCGCCCACCGACGGCAAGGAGAACCGCGTCTACCGGCTGCCCGTCGGCGTCGTGGGGGTGATCAGCCCCTTCAACTTCCCCTTCCTCCTCTCGCTCAAGTCGGTGGCGCCGGCGCTGGCGCTGGGCAACGCCGTCGTCCTCAAGCCGCACCAGAACACGCCGATCTGCGGCGGTGCGCTGGTCGCCAAGGTGCTGGCGGACGCGGGGCTGCCGGCCGGGCTGCTCAACGTCGTCATCACCGACATCGCGGAGATCGGGGACGCGCTGATCGCCCACCCGGTGCCCAAGGCGATCTCCTTCACCGGCTCCGACAAGGTCGGCCGCCATGTCGCGACCGTCTGCGCCGCGAACTTCAAGCGCGCCATCCTCGAACTGGGCGGCAACAGCGCCCTGATCGTGCTCGACGACGCTGACGTCGACTACGCGGTGGAGGCGGCGGTCTTCAGCCGCTTCGTCCACCAGGGCCAGGTCTGCATGGCCGCCAACCGCATTCTCGTGGACCGCAGCCTGGAGGCGGAGTTCACGGAGAAGTTCGTCGCCAAGGTCAGGACCCTGCGGGTCGGCGACCCGGCGGACCCCTCCACCCACATCGGGCCGCTGATCAACTCCTCCCAGGCGGACGCGGTGTCCTCGCTCGTCGAGCAGACGGTGAAGGCGGGGGCGACGCCGCTGCTGCAGGGCGGCGCCCAGGGCAATCTGCTCTCCCCCTCGGTGCTCGCCGGGCTGCCGGCCGACTCCCCCGTCCTGCAGCAGGAGATCTTCGGGCCGGTTGCGCTGATCCTGCCGTTCGACGGGGAGGAGGAGGCGGTCCGCATCGCCAACGACACCCCGTACGGGCTCAGCGGGGCCGTGCACACGGGCGATGTGGAGCGAGGCGTACGGCTCGCCCGGCGCATCCACACCGGCATGATCCACATCAATGACGGCACGGTCCACGACGAGCCGATCGTGCCGTTCGGGGGCGAGAAGAACTCAGGCGTGGGGCGGTTGAACGGCGACTCGATGCTGGAGGCGTTCACCACCCAGAAGTGGATCTCGGTGCAGCACGGACGCTCGCAGTTCCCGTTCTGACGGAGTGGAGTAGCGCGCCCCGGGGGCTTGAGGACCGTGCCTGTCCTCAAGCCCCCTTAGCGTGAGTGGCGTCAGCAAGGCGCCCTACTCCGGCGGTGGCGGCGACGAAGGGTCGATCCCGGCTGCCCGGGCCCGCAGCCGGGCGGCCAGTTCGTCGTCGTACATGCGCAGGGCGATGTCGGCGCGCAGCAGCAGGAGGCGGACGAGTTGTCCCGGCGTGGGCCGTTCGTCCTTCCGCGCCAGCGCCCGGTCCAGGATTCTCGCCGCGCCCGGCAGGTCCTCCTTGGAGTCGGCGAACAGTTCCGCCATATGGAGGGCGCGGGCGAAGGTCTCCTTGGGGGCGGCGCGGAAGGTCATGTCGTCGCCGGCCGGCTGGCCGACCCGGATGCCGTTGCCGCCCGGGTCGGTCATCAGGAACTGCCGCATGCCGTAGCTCATGTCCTTCAGCGGACCGATCCGGGGCAGACCCCGCCGCGGGATCCTTCCGTACGCGGCCTTCAGCCCGGAGCGGAAGGACTCGTACAGCGTGTCGACGCCGTCGGTGAGGACGTAGCAGCCGGAGAGCGACGCGGCGGGGTCGTACTGCTTCATCCCGAAGAACTGGAGTTGTATGTCGCCGCGCTCGACGACCGCGTACGCATAGGGGGCCGTCTGGAGGTAGGTGACCTTGAAGCCGAGCGCCGTGTAGAAGTCGGTGACGGGTTGGATGGCCTGGCACGGGAGGAGCGGGATCGTCTTCTCGGACATGCCCGTAGTCTAGTCAAACTTGAATAGAAAGGGGGCGTCATGGCGACCTCGGCGATCCGGCTGCTGGTCCTGGGAGCCGTGCGCCAGCACGGCCGTGCGCACGGCTACCAGGTGCGCAACGACCTCGAATACTGGGGAGCGCACGAGTGGTCCAACGCCAAACCCGGATCGATCTACCACGCGCTGAAGCAGATGGCGAAGCAGGGACTGCTGCACGCACACGAGATCGCGCCGTCCACGGCCGGCGGCCCGCCGCGCACCGAGTACGAGGTCACCCAGAAGGGCACGCGGGAGTACTTCGCGCTGCTGCGTGAGGCGCTGACGACCTACGACCAGAAGATGGACGTGCTCTCCGCCGGGATCGGTTTCATCGTGGATCTGCGCCGCGAGGAGGCCGTGGAACTGCTGGAGCAGCGGCTGCGGTCGCTGGCCGAGTGGCGCTCGTCGGTCACGGACTACTACACACCGGAGGAGGGGCCCGAGTCCCTCGGCCACATCGGCGAGATCATGAACATGTGGGTGCACTCCGCGGACGCCGACGCCCGATGGACGCGGGGGCTGGTCGAGCGCATCCAGGGCGGCTCGTACACCTTCGCGGGGGAGGGCGAGCCGTTCGTCGGAGTTCTTGGGGAGGGGCAGGAGAACCCGTACGCCACCGGTGTCCCGCACCCCGGCGACGAGGCCTGAACGGGGGCGGGGCCTGAACGGCGACGGGGCCTGAACGGGGCGGGGCGGATCCACGCCGGAGACCGATCGAGCGTGGAAGCGGATCGAGCGTGGAAACGGATCAGTGGTGGAATGCCCTGGGCTGCTCGGTGTCCCGGCTCATCGGATGCGGCTGCCTCCGCAGCTCTGGCAGCAGACTGCGCAGATCCTCCAGGAGCAGCTCCGCCAGATCGGCCGAGAAGCCGTTGCGGCACACCACGCGCAGCACGGACAGATCCTCCCGGTTCGGCGGGAAGGTGTACGCGGGCACCAGCCAGCCGTGTTCGCGCAGCCGCCGTGACACGTCGAAGACGTCAAAGTTCTCCACATCCGGCGCGGTCGTCAGCGCGAACACCGGAAGCTGGTCGCCGCGGGTGAGCAGCCGGAAGTCGCCCAGAGCCATGATGTTCTCCGCCAGGCCGCGGGCCACATCGCGGGAGGTCTGCTGGACGGCCTGATAGCCCTCCCTGCCCAGCCGCAGGAAGGTGTAGTACTGGGCGACGACCTGTGCGCCGGGCCGGGAGAAGTTCAGCGCGAAGGTCGGCATGTCGCCGCCGAGGTAGTTCACCCGGAAGACGAGCTCCTCCGGCAGTGCGTCCTGCGAGCGCCACAGCGCCCAGCCGACGCCCGGGTAGACCAGCCCGTACTTGTGCCCCGACGTGTTGATGGAGCAGACCCGCGGCAGTCTGAAGTCCCACACCAGGTCCTCGTCGAGGAAGGGCGCGACCATCGCGCCGGACGCGCCGTCTACATGGACGGGGATGTCGAGTCCGGTGCGCTCCTGCAGCGCGTCCAGCGCGGCGCACACTTCGGCCACCGGCTCGTACGACCCGTCGAAGGTCGAGCCGAGCACCGCGACCACGCCGATGGTGTTCTCGTCGCAGAGGTCGGCGGCGGCCTGCGGGTCGATATGGAACCGCTCGCCCTCCATGGGCACCAGCCGGGGCTCCACCTCCCAGAAGGTGCAGAACTTCTCCCAGCACACCTGGACGTTGACGCCCATGACCAGATTGGGCCGCGCGGACGCCGGATAGCGGTCCCGGTTGCGGGCCGCCCAGCGCCTCTTGAGCGCCATGCCCGCCAGCATGCAGGCCTCGCTGGAGCCGGTGGTGGAGCAGCCGACCGCGGAGTCGGGGTCCGGGGCGTTCCAGAGGTCGGCGAGCATCGCCGTGCAGCGCCGCTCCAGCTCGGCGGTGCGCGGATACTCGTCCTTGTCGATCATGTTCTTGTCGCGGCACTCCGTCATCAGCGCCCCGGCCTCCGGCTCCATCCAGGTGGTGACGAAGGTGGCCAGGTTCAGCCGGGAGTTGCCGTCGAGCATCAGCTCGTCATGGATGAGACGGTGCGCCGTGGCGGGCGCCATCGGACCGTCCGGCAGCCGGTGCACGGGTGGGGCGGAGGTCATTCCGCCGACCGGGTCTGCGAGTCCGTAGAAGGGGTTGGGGGAGAGCCGGCGAACGGCGGCGGACGTTTCCGGGCGTCGCGCCGTGCGGCGTGACGTGCTCTTCTCCGTACCCTTGTAGAGCACCATGGTCCCGTCCTCCGCTCAGTCGCCGTCGGCCGCGGCAAGCCCGGCCTTGATCGCCCTGGTGAACCTCACGACGCGTTCCGCCTAGCACCCCGGCTCATGGGCCTTGCATAGCCGCACCCCGGCGCCGGCCCGTTCCGCGTGCTCCGCGACGGCCTCGGCGTTCGTGTGGACGGCGCCGGTCGAGGAGCAGTAGACGACGGAGAGGTTCACGGGTGTTGGCATGGTCGTGTGTCTCCCCGAAGTCGGTCCGGCGGCACGGCTACAGACGCGACCATACGGACAAAGAGGGTGAACGGCTCGCTGGGTGATCCATAGGGGTTCGGGTGTGAGGGCCGATCGGGCTTGCATCTCACGCGGCGTGAGGGCTCAGGCTGCGGTGTGTACCGAGCAAGTGAAGGGAGCGGAAGGCGATGAGCTACTCCGTGGGACAGGTCGCCGGATTCGCCGGAGTGACGGTGCGGACCCTGCACCACTACGACGAGATCGGGCTGCTCTCCCCGAGCGAGCGCAGCCACGCGGGCCACCGGCGCTATGACGACGCCGATCTGGACCGGCTGCAGCAGATCCTGTTCTACCGGGAGCTCGGCTTCCCGCTCGACGAGGTGGCGTCGCTCCTCGACGACCCGGACGTGAACCCGCAGGAGCATCTGCGGCGGCAGCACGAGCTGCTCACCGGCCGGATCGCCAAGCTGCAGGAGATGGCCGCCGCCGTCGAACTGGCCATGGAGGCGAGAAAGATGGGCATCAATCTCACGCCCGAGGAGAAGTTCGAGGTCTTCGGCGACTTCGACCCCGACGCCTATGAGGACGAGGTCCGGCAGCGCTGGGGCGACACGGAGGCGTACCGCGAGTCCCGGCGCAGGGCGGCGCGCTACACGAAGGAGGACTGGCAGCGCATCCAGGCCGAGGGCGAGGAGGTCACCACGCGCTTCGCCGCGCTGATGGAGGCCGGGGAGCCGGCGGAGTCCGAGGCGGCGATGGACGCTGCGGAGGAGCACCGGCTGTGGATCAGCCGCAGCCACTACGAGTGCTCGTACGAGATGCACCGGTGTCTGGGCGAGATGTACGTCGACGACGTCCGTTTCACGGAGAACATCGACAAGGCGAAGCCGGGGCTGGCGGCGTACGAACGTGCCGCGATCCTCGCGAACGCGGCACGCCACGGGGCCTGAGCCCCGGGCCGGGGTCGGGGCCTTCCCGCCCACCGCCCTCCCGGGGGACGGGGTACTCCGTGCCCTCGTCCCCCGGGTGCCGTGCAGGCCCCGTCGCGCGGCGGAGCCCCGTCGCGGGCGTGCCCTCCCCATCGTGTACGCGGGCGTGTACGCGGCCGGTTCGGAACGCCCGTGCAGGACGTCGGCGGTGGCGAGCCGTCAGGGGGCTGCCGACCGCGCCGGAGGCGTCATACGCGGGCGATGACGGCCGCCGTGCCGTACGCGCACACCTCCGTGCCCACGTCCGCCGCCTCAGCCACGTCGAAGCGGAACATCAGCACCGCGTTCGCGCCCCGAGCCCGCGCCTGTTCGATCAGGCGTTGCATCGCCTGGTTGCGGGTTTCGACGAGGGTCTTGGTGAGGCCCTTCAGCTCCCCGCCGACGAGGGACTTCAGCCCCGCGCCGAGCTGGCTGCCCAGATGGCGGGAGCGGACGGTCAGGCCGAAGACCTCCCCGATCACCTGCTGCACCTGGTACCCGGGGACGTCGTTCGTGGTGACGACCAGCACCTCGGGGCCCGGTCCCTGTCCGCCGCCGTATTCGTCGATGCTCATGGGCATCCACCTCCACCGGCAGCTTCACGCGCCGTCGGCGGCCGCGCATCTCAGACGGCGGGGACGAGCGGCGGGGACGAGCGGCCGGGACGGGGTCAGTCGGACGCGCCGACCGACACGCGCGCGTGCCGCCCGCGCCCGCCGCCGCGCTGCTCCCCCTGCTCCCGCTTGGCGTGCGCGCGGTGCTCCACCGCCAGCACCGCGACCACCGCGGCGATGCCCAGGGCCATCAGCGCGAAGGTGAGGCCGACCGAGCCGCTCGGCGCGAGCAGCTGGCGGTCGTCGTCCTGCCAGGGCCACAGGGCGCGCAGCGACCCGGCCATCAGACCGGTCATCACGACGAGCGTCATGTGGTGGTAGTTCTCCAGCAGCCACTTCAGCAGCTTCACGAAGAGCGCGAGACCGACGACGCACCCGGTGCCGAAGACCGCGACATAGCCGAGGTCGCGCTCGTTGACCGCTTCCATCGTCGGCTCGTACAGCCCCAGCGTGAGCAGGATGAACGAGCCGGAGACGCCCGGCAGCACCAGGGCGCAGATCGCCACCGCCCCGGCCAGCCCGACGATCAGGGGGTGGGTCGGCATCTGCGCGGGCGGCAGGCCCGTCAGCACGAACGCCCCTGCCGCGACGAGCAGTCCGAGCAGGTAGTTGCCCGCGGTCCAGCGCCTGCCGGAACCGGAGTACGGCACCCACAGCGAGGCCAGCACGAGCCCGAAGAACAGGGCGTACGCGAACTGGGGATGCTCCTCTATCACCGGGGCCAGCAGCTTCGCGCCCAGCACCAGCGCGGCCGCCATGCCGACGAGCAGCGGGAGCAGCGTGCCCCATTCGGCCTTCTTCATCTCGGCGGCCGCCCTGGACACGCCGCGGCCGCGCGGCACGTCGGCCGCGGCCATGCGCAGTCCGCTGGTGATGAACCCGGCCCCGCCGATGAGCTTCTCGTACACCCCGGTGATCAGGGCCACGGTGCCGCCGCTGATGCCGGGGACCACCTCGGCGGCCCCGATGAGAGTGCCGCGGAAGGCGTTGAAGGCGTGACCGCCGGGCGACTTCGCCATGATCTCCTGCTTTTTCGTCGTGCGAACCCAGAACCGTGCGAACCCCAGAAGGAGGGTTCATCCTATGCGCCGTGCGGGAACGCCTGGGAAACGGGCCAGAGGCGCAGGCGTCAGAAGCCGCGCGTGCGCTTGGCCGCACGCCGCCCCGGGCCGCCCTCCGCGCCGAGCCCCGGCACCCGCAGGAACAGACGCGACAGCTCGCCTCCGAGGTTCACCCCGATCGCGATGGCCAGCGCGAGCGCCGCTGCCTTGCTCAGTGAGGCCAGACCGTGGTTCAGGTTGCCCCTGGCGATCTCCAGCAGCCCGAAGTAGATCGCGCTGCCCGGCAGCAGCGGCCCGATCGACGCCGTCACATACGGCAGGGCCGAGGTGAACTGATAGCGCGAGAGCATCTGTCCGAACAAGCCCACCAGGCCCGCCGCCGCGGCCGTCGACAGCACCGGGGAGAGATCGCCGGTGTGCGCCATCGCCCCGAACGCCACCCAGGCCACGCCGCCGTTGAGGGTGGCGAGCAGCACCGTGGAGCGTTCCTGCTGGAGCAGTACGGCGAAGCACAGCGACAGCCCCATCGCCGCCAGCGTCTGCACCTCCGCGCGCTCCCTGCTGGGCAGCTCCGTCTCCGGGGTGAGCCCCGCGTCCAGCGCGACCCCGAGATACAGCACGAGCAGCACGCCCACGACGATGCCGACGACCAGGTAGACGACCTCCAGCAGTCGCGCGGCCGCCGTGATGTAGAAGCCGGTCAGTCCGTCCTGGACGCCGGCGACCAGCGCCCGCCCCGGGATCAGCGCGAAGAGGCCACCGGTGACCACCGCGGAGGCTCGGACGTCCAGCGGGGTGAGCGACAGCCCCACGCCCATCGCGGCGGACGGCATCGCGGCCGCGACGAACTGGTAGAACTCCGGCAGCCCGCGTCCGGCGAGCAGCCAGGCCAGCCGGTCGCCGAGCATCGCACTGATCGCCGCCGCGATGAAGACGATCGTGTTGCCGCCCACCAGCACGGATGCGGAGCCGGCCAGCAGACCGGCGGCTGTGGTGACCGCCCAGCCGGGGTAGGGGTGGCGGTTCCTGCGGATCTCCGCGAGCCTGCGGTAGGCCTCCTCCAGGGAGACCTCTTCCTCCTCGGTGCTGATGTCGTGCACCAGGCTGTAGACGGCGGCCAGCCGGGTGTAGTCCGTGCCCCGTCGCCGAACGGTCCGGTTGGCGCTCACCGGGTCGTCGACCAGCGACGGCTGATAGGTGATCGACAGCAGGGTGAAGGTGACGGTCGGCTCGCAGCGGTCGAGACCGTACGACTGGGTGACGGCGAACATCGCCGCCTCGACGTCCTCCGCGCCCTCGCCGCCCGCCAGCAGCAGCTCGCCGATGCGCAGGGCGAGGTCCAGTACGCGCGGCACCGCCGGGCCTTCGTCCTCGTGCCGCTGCATCGCCTCCGGCACGGGGCGCTCGCCGACCGGCATCCGCAGTACGGCGCGCATCCGGTCCTGCCAGGGGGTGTGCCGGGCGAGCCGCACCGCGGGGATGTCCTGGGCGGGGGTGAAGGCGGGCGGGGACTCCTTGGCGCGGTAGGTGCGGGGCGGCGCGAAGGCGGAGCCCTCGGAGTCGGGGTGGGTGTCCGAGGGGGCGGCCATGCCCGCCGGGACGGCGAACTCCGAAGTCGGCGACTCGTCCGCGGGTGCTTCCGGTGGCTGCTCGAATCCATCCGGCGGGGTGAACGCGCTGTGCGCCTCATCGGACTCGGGCTTCCGGTCTTCCGGACCCTCCGGTTCCGCCACCACTGGCCTTTCCTCGCTCCCTGTCCAGGCTCTTCGGTTCCCCGTTCCTGTTGTACGTGCCATCGGCTGATGTGGTCGTCTCAGCTCAGTATGGACACGGCCCGGCATACGACGAGGGCGGGGCACCCCGCAAGGGGGCGCCCCGCCCTCGTCGTCATCGCGGAAGCGAGCGGAAGCAAGGGCCGTGCGGCCCGTGTCTCAGTGGCCGCCCTGCGCCTCGTAGCGCTTGTAGGAGGCCTCGATCTCCGCCTCGGCCTCGGCGCGGCCGACCCAGTTGGCGCCCTCGACGGACTTGCCGGGCTCCAGGTCCTTGTAGACCTCGAAGAAGTGCTGGATCTCCAGGCGGTCGAACTCCGACACATGGTGGATGTCCCGCAGGTGCTCCACGCGAGGGTCGGAGGCCGGCACGCACAGCAGCTTGTCGTCGCCGCCGGCCTCGTCCGTCATCCGGAACATGCCGATGGCCCGGCACTTGATCAGGCAGCCCGGGAAGGTCGGCTCGTCGAGAATGACCAGTGCGTCCAGCGGGTCGCCGTCCTCGCCGAGGGTGTCCTCCACGAAGCCGTAGTCGGCCGGGTAGCTGGTCGAGGTGAAGAGTCGACGGTCCAGGCGGATCCGACCGGTCTCGTGGTCCACCTCGTACTTGTTCCGCGAACCCTTCGGGATCTCGATGGTGACGTCGAACTCCACGGGTGGCTCCTCCATGATCAACACATACGTCTGGTGATTAAGTGTCCCTCACGCAGATGTGTGATCGCGAAAGGGGCTGATGCGAGGTGCCGTCAGTCAGGCCGATGGTCAGGACATGGCAGCTCGCGACGGGCGCGGCCGCGGTCGGCTGCGTCCTTGCAGCCGGGGCGGTGGCCGCGGCGGGTCCGTGGGACTCGGGTCAGCGTAAGGCCGAGCGGGAGTGGGCGGCCGCCCGCAGCCCCGCAGGTGGCGCACATCACGAAGGAACGGCTCCCGGGCCCCCGCGGACGCGCCCCGAGCCCGCCCCCAGCGCCCCCGACGTCCTGGGCGCCCTCGGCGTCCCGGACGCCGCCGCGCTGCGCGCGCCGCGTCCGCGGACCCCGTCGGCCGACGCCCCCGCCGAACCGCAGCGGAAGCCGCCCCGGCAGCTCGCCCGTGAGCTGTCCCGGAAGCTGGACCCGCTCCTCGCCGACCCCGGCCTCGGTCCGGTGCGCACCGCGTCGGTCGTCGACGCCGCCACGGGGGAGAGCCTGTACTCGCGCGGCGCGCGGTCCCCGATGACGCCCGCCTCCACCATCAAGATCGCTACAGCGACGGCCGTGCTCGCCGCTCTCGGCCCGGACCACCGCATCGAGACCGCGGTCGCGGCGCCCCCGCCGCGGCCGGGGGCCGCCACCACCGAGATCACGCTGGTCGGGGGCGGCGACGCCACCCTCGACGAGAAGCGGCTGCGCACGCTCGCGGAGCGGACGGCCACCGCCCTCCGGGGGCGCGGCGCCGCCTCCGTACGTCTTGTCTATGACGCCTCGCGCTTCTCCGGGCCCGCACGTCACCCCATCGGCCCCAATGGCAACATCGCCCCGGTCAGTGCCCTGATGCTGAACCAGGGGCGGCTGGACGGCTCGCTGCGCGGGCCCGCCCCGCGCAGCGCGGACCCCGCACGGGACACCGCCGACGCCTTCGTGCGGCTGCTGGCCGAGCACGGCGTCGAAGCCGCCGCCGACCCCGTCCCGGGCCGGGCGCCCGCCGCCGCACGGCCGCTGGCCTCCGTCGCCTCCGCGCCGCTGTCCGCGCTGGTCGAGCGGATGCTGACGTACAGCGACAACGACCTCGCCGAGGCGCTCGCCCGCCAGACCGCCCTGGCCGCCGGCGAACAGGCGAGCTTCGCGGGCGCCGAGCGGGCCGTCACCGCACAGCTCGCCGCCCTCGGGCTGGACGTCAAAGGCGCCCGGTTCGCCGACGGAAGCGGGCTCAGCCGACGGGACCGGGTCTCCGCGGGGTTGCTCACCGCCCTTCTCGCCCGGGCCGCGGAGCCCGGCCGGCCCGAGCTGCGCCCGGTCCTGACGGGGCTGCCGGTCGCCGGGTTCAGCGGCACCCTGGAGCAGCGCTACGCAGGCGGTCCGCCCGCCACCGCGGCCGGCACCGGACTGGTGCGCGCCAAGACCGGCACCCTCACCGGCGTCGACACCCTCGCGGGCGCCGTCGTCGCCCCGGACGGCCGCCTTCTCGCCTTCGCCTTCCTGACCGGGGACAGCCCCTCCCCTTACACGACCCGCCCCGCCCTCGACCGCCTCGCCGCCGCGCTGGCGTCCTGAAGTGCCGGGTCCGGGGCAGGGAAGCGCCGTCACAGGAAGCCGGTACGGCGTTTGCGGACACGGCCGAAGGCCGTACAGGGGGTCTGGGGGCTTGCCCCGGTTGCGGGAAGGGGCGGGGCAGGGGAGCAGACCCCCGCGGGGCCGTACGCCGTCGATGGCTCTCCGCCTCACCGACCGAGCACGTACGGTTGACGCATGACGAGCATCGGTGGTGCCGAGATGGTCGACTGGAACCTCGCGGTGGCGACCGCGACCCGCTTCGTGCGGCCGGGGCCGGACGTCAGCCGGGACGAGGCGCGGGACGTCGTCAGCGAGCTGCGGCGGCATGCCCGGGCCTCCGAGGAGCACGTCCGCTCCTTCACCCGGATGATCCCGCACGGCACGGTGCCGCGGGACACCCCCGTCCTCATCGTCGACCGGCCCGGCTGGGTCCGGGCCAATGTCGCGGGCTTCCGCGAACTGCTGAAACCCCTGCTGGACAAGATGCAGGAACGCCGCTCCGGCACTCCCGGCGGCTCCGTGCTCGGGGCGGTCGGCGGCAAGGTCACCGGCGTGGAGCTGGGCATGCTGCTGTCCTTCCTGGCCTCCCGCGTCCTCGGCCAGTACGAGACCTTCGCCCCGGCGAGCCGCGAGCTGCCCGCGGGCGACCCCGCGCAGCCCGGCGGCGAGGGCGGCGGACGGCTCCTCCTGGTGGCCCCCAACATCGTCCACGTCGAGCGGGAACTGGACGTCGACCCGCACGACTTCCGCCTCTGGGTCTGCCTCCACGAGGAGACCCACCGCACCCAGTTCACCGGCGTGCCCTGGCTCAAGGACCACCTCGAGGGCGAGATCCAGTCGTTCCTCGCCGAGACCGACGTCGACCCCATGACCGTGCTGGAGCGGTTCCGGGAGGCGGCCCAGTCGCTCGCCGGGGCCCGACCCGAAGGGGAGGCCGAGGAGGGCGGGCGCTCCATCGTGGAGCTGGTGCAGACCCCCGCGCAGCGGGAGATCCTCGGTCGGCTGACCGCCGTGATGTCGCTGCTGGAAGGGCATGCGGACTATGTGATGGACGGCGTCGGGCCCGAGGTCGTGCCGTCCGTGTCCGAGATCCGTGAGAAGTTCCAGCAGCGCAGGGCGCGCGGCGCGAGCCGGCTGGACCAGGCTCTGCGCAAGCTCCTGGGGCTGGACGCCAAGCTCCGCCAGTACCGTGACGGAGAGCGCTTCGTCCGGGCCGTGGTCGACGAGGTCGGCATGGCCGGCTTCAACCGCGTCTGGACGTCCCCGAACACCCTCCCCACCAAGGCGGAGATCGCCAAACCGGCGGACTGGGTCGCGCGGGTGCACCGTAAAGCAGAGTCGTGAAGAGCGGGCGATCGGCGGCAGAAGAACACCCCCTCAATCACCCATCCGAGGGACCGTAGCCGATGGGTGGGCGTGCAATGCTCGGGGAACGGCCCAGTTCTGTCACCATCAACACACTCTGAGTGACCGAACCTTCCGATTCAGACTCCGACAGAGGCACCCCCAACCTTTCACGAAGGGCACCGGACATGGGTCCCCATCCTGCGGTCGCGGCGATACGCCTGGCGGTCCGCCGCGTACTCCACGACGTACTGACCGAACAGACAGAGCAGACAGAGCAGACCGGGCAGAGCGGCCGGCACCGGATCAGCCGGCGCAGCCGCCCCCCGCAGGGCGACGGCGCAGCCCCCTCCGCCTCCCCCGGGACTCCCGCCCCCCGCGCACTCCACGGCCCCCTGGTCCTCGTCGCCTGCTCCGGCGGCGCCGACTCCATGGCGCTGGCCTCCGCCCTCGCCTTCGAGGCCCCCAAGCTGGGCATCCGCGCCGGCGGCATCACCGTCGACCACGGCCTCCAGGAAGGCTCCGCGTCGCGCGCCGCCGAGGTCGCCGCCAGGCTGAGCGCCATGCAACTCGACCCGGTCGAGTCCGTCGCCGTGCGGGTCGGCGAGGCGACAAGGGTGGCGCACAGCCCCTCGAACAGGGGCGGTGGCGCGCGACGGACGGGCGGCGGGCCCGAGGCCGCGGCCCGCGACGCACGCTACGCCGCCCTTGACGACGCCGCAGAGCGCCTCGGCGCCGCCGCCGTCCTGCTCGGCCACACCCGCGACGACCAGGCTGAAACCGTCCTGCTCGGCCTCGCCCGCGGCTCCGGCATCCGCTCGCTGTCCGGCATGGCCGCCGTCTCCGGCGTCGCCGGCCGCTACCGCCGCCCCTTCCTCCAGCTCGATCGGCAGACCGCCCGCAAGGCCTGCATGGTCCAGTCCCTGCCCGTCTGGGACGACCCGCACAACGCCGACCCGGCCTACACCCGCTCCCGGCTGCGCCACGAAGGGCTGCCCGCCCTGGAGAAGGCGCTGGGCAAGGGAGTCGTCGAGGCCCTCGCCCGCACCGCGCAGCTCTCCCGCGACGACGCCGACGCCCTCGACGCCTGGGCGGCCTCCGCCGAGGCCTCCGTACGGGATGAAGCGGGGCGCCTCGTCTGCACCGAGCTCCACGCGCTGCCCCCCGCCGTCCGCCGTCGTGTGCTGCGCAAGGCCGTCATCGAGGCCGGCGCGCCCGCGGGTTCGCTCTTCGCCCGCCATGTCGAGGAAGTCGACCGTCTGATCACCGGCTGGCGGGGCCAGCGGGCCATCAATCTGCCGGGCCGCGTCGAAGCACGCCGGCAGGGTGGCACACTGGTCATCCGGCAGAGCTGACGCCGACCCTCGACAGACAGCCGGAACGACAGAGAGCGACCGCGTGAACGAGAAGGACATGGGCGCCGACCTGCAGTCGGTGCTCATCACCAAGGAAGAGATCGACGCGAAGCTGGCCGAGCTGGCCGCGAAGATCGACGCGGAGTACGCGGGCAAGGACCTGCTCCTCGTCGGAGTCCTCAAGGGGGCCGTCATGGCGATGGCGGACCTGGCGCGTGCGCTGTCCGCCCCCGCCACCATGGACTGGATGGCCGTGTCCTCCTACGGCGCGGGCACCCAGTCCTCCGGCGTCGTGCGCATCCTCAAGGACCTGGACACCGACATCAAGGGCAAGCACGTCCTGATCGTCGAGGACATCATCGACTCGGGACTCACCCTGTCGTGGCTGCTGTCCAACCTGGGCTCGCGCGAGCCCGCCTCCCTGGAGGTGTGCACCCTGCTGCGTAAGCCGGATGCCGCAAAGGTCGCCATCGACGTGAAGTGGATCGGCTTCGACATCCCGAACGAGTTCGTCGTCGGCTACGGCCTCGACTACGCCGAGAAGTACCGCAATCTGCCGTTCGTCGGCACTCTCGCGCCGCACGTCTACGGCGGCTGACCGCAGCCGTCGCAGCGGCCCGGGAACCCCGGCCCCCCTCCCGCCGTTGAAGGATGGGAGGGCGGGTTTGTCACCCCGTACCATGCGGTCGCAGTGACGATGCTGGGGTACCGTCCGAAGAACAGTCTTTTCTCACAGCAGCATTTACCTACGGGCAGGAGGGACGGGGCGAAGTCGCTCCGTATGGATGGACGTGAAGCGATACTTCCGTGGGCCGGTCATGTGGATCGTGCTGGCCGTCCTCGCCGTGGTCGTGTTGATGCAGGTCGTCGGCTCGTCCGGCGGCTACAAGACGGTGGACACCGGTGAGGTCGTCCAGGCGATCGACAAGAACCAGGTCGATCAGGTCAAGCTGACCACCGGCGACGAACAGATCATCAAGGTCGACCTCAAGAACGGCGTCGAGGTCAAGGGCAGCGACAAGATCCAGGCCAGCTACATCGGCACCCAGGGGTCCGATCTGGCCGACAAGCTGCAGCAGAAGTACGAGGCCGGCGACATCGAGAAGGGCTACACCGTCTCGCCGTCGAAGCAGTCCCCGTTCGTCTCGGTGCTGCTGTCCCTGCTGCCCTTCGTGCTGATCGTCCTGGTCTTCCTGTTCCTGATGAACCAGATGCAGGGCGGCGGCTCCCGGGTGATGAACTTCGGGAAGTCCAAGGCCAAGCTGATCACCAAGGACACCCCCAAGACGACGTTCTCCGATGTGGCGGGGTCCGACGAGGCCGTCGAGGAGCTCCACGAGATCAAGGAGTTCCTGCAGGAGCCGGCGAAGTTCCAGGCCGTCGGCGCCAAGATTCCCAAGGGCGTCCTGCTCTACGGCCCGCCCGGCACCGGCAAGACCCTGCTGGCGCGCGCCGTCGCGGGCGAGGCGGGGGTGCCGTTCTACTCGATCTCCGGCTCCGACTTCGTCGAGATGTTCGTCGGCGTCGGCGCCTCCCGTGTCCGCGACCTCTTCGAGCAGGCCAAGGCGAACGCCCCGGCGATCGTCTTCGTCGACGAGATCGACGCCGTCGGCCGGCACCGCGGCGCGGGCCTCGGCGGCGGCCACGACGAGCGTGAGCAGACCCTGAACCAGCTCCTCGTCGAGATGGACGGCTTTGACGTGAAGGGCGGCGTCATCCTGATCGCCGCCACCAACCGGCCCGACATCCTCGACCCGGCGCTGCTGCGCCCAGGCCGTTTCGACCGGCAGATCGCCGTCGACCGCCCGGACATGCAGGGCCGGCTGGAGATCCTCAAGGTCCACCAGAAGGGCAAGCCGGTCGCCCCGGACGTCGACCTGGGCGCGGTCGCCCGCCGCACGCCCGGCTTCACCGGCGCCGACCTGTCGAACGTGCTCAACGAGGCCGCGCTGCTTACCGCGCGCACCGACAAGAAGCTGATCGACAACCAGTCCCTGGACGAGGCCATCGACCGCGTGGTCGCGGGTCCGCAGAAGCGGACGCGGATCATGTCGGACAAGGAGAAGAAGATCACCGCGTACCACGAGGGCGGTCACGCCCTGGTCGCGGCGGCCTCGCCGAACTCCGATCCGGTCCACAAGATCACGATCTTGTCGCGCGGCCGCGCCCTGGGCTACACGATGGTCCTGCCGGACGAGGACAAGTACTCGACCACGCGCAATGAGATGCTCGACCAGCTCGCCTACATGCTGGGCGGCCGGGCGGCCGAGGAGCTCGTCTTCCACGACCCGACCACCGGCGCGGCGAACGACATCGAGAAGGCCACGGCCACGGCCCGCGCGATGGTCACCCAGTACGGCATGACCGAGCGTCTCGGCGCGATCAAGTTCGGCGGCGACAACTCCGAGCCCTTCCTGGGCCGGGAGATGGCGCACCAGCGGGACTACTCGGAAGAGGTCGCCGCGCTGGTCGACGAAGAGGTCAAGAAGCTCATCGAGGCCGCGCACAACGAGGCCTGGGAGATCCTCGTCGAGAACAGGGACGTGCTGGACAACCTGGTGCTCCAGCTGCTGGAGAAGGAGACCCTCGGCAAGGACGAGATCGCCGAGATCTTCGCCCCGGTCGTCAAGCGCCCGGCCCGCCCGGCGTGGACCGGCTCCTCGCGCCGTACGCCCTCCACGCGTCCTCCGGTGCTCTCACCGAAGGAACTGGCGCTGACGAACGGCGCGAACGGCTCCAACACCAACGGAGCCCTGCCGCCGTCGACGGACACGACGAAGAAGGCCCCGGCCGTCGAGGCGGCCGCGGAGGAGCGCCCGGAGGCCTGACCTCCGGGCTCCCGGCCGCTGCCCGGCCCAGGTGCACGTCCCGGGCCCCGCCCCGGAATGAATGCCGCGCCCCGTAAGGTTTTAGCCTGGGGGCGCGGCATTGTGCATGCGTGCACTTCAGAGCAGAGGAACGAGGCACCACATGACCGACCCGGTGACGCTGGACGGCGAGGGCACGATCGGCGAGTTCGACGAGAAGCGCGCCGAGAACGCCATACGCGAGCTCCTGATCGCGGTCGGCGAGGACCCGGACCGCGAGGGCCTGCGGGAGACGCCGGGGCGCGTGGCGCGCGCGTACAAGGAGATATTCGCCGGGCTGTGGCAGCAGCCCGAGGATGTGCTGACCACGACGTTCGACCTGGGCCACGACGAGATGGTCCTGGTGAAGGACATCGAGGTCTTCAGCACCTGCGAACACCATCTGGTGCCGTTCCGCGGCGTCGCCCATGTGGGCTATATCCCGTCGACCACGGGCAAGATCACGGGCCTGTCGAAGCTGGCCCGGCTGGTCGACGTCTTCGCCCGCCGCCCCCAGGTGCAGGAACGGTTGACCACGCAGGTCGCCGACTCGCTGATGGAGATCCTCGAGCCGCGCGGCGTGATCGTCGTCATCGAGTGCGAGCACATGTGCATGTCGATGCGGGGCATCCGCAAGCCCGGCGCGAAGACGATCACCTCTGCGGTGCGGGGGCAGCTGAGGGATGTGGCGACCCGCAACGAGGCGATGAGCCTGATCATGGCCCACTGAGCGCGCCTGGCTGCAGGGGTTCCGCCCCAGACCCTGCTTCCGGGGCTCCGCCCCCGGGCCCCGGGTCCTCAATCGCCGGACGGGCTGGAATTTCCAGCCCGTCCGGCGATTGAGGACAGAACAAGCCCCTCCGGCGATTGAGGAGCGGGTCCGGGGCTGAGGCCCCGGTCGGTCAGGACGCCCGCGCCGTGCCCCCGCCCCCGCGCCCGGCCTCGTCTTCGTCCCCGTCCTCCGGAAGCTTGCAGACCCGCTCCAGGAACAGCGCCGCGGCGATCACCGCGATGCCCGCCAGGACCGAGAAGCCGGCGTAGACCGCCTGCTCGCGGCGGGGCGGCATGTCCAGGGAGCCCAGCAGGAACACGGCCGTGCCCCCGTACATCCCGGCCACCAGCGCCGCGACCAGCGCGCTCGCCTGGGCGAAGACCACCGCGCGGGCCGCCATCAGCGGCTCGACGCCCTTGGCGTCGGGGCGGCGCTCGCGCTGGGCCTTGAGGCGGGCGCGGAGCGACAGCGCGGTCGCCGTCAGGATCGCGGCGATGGCCGCGAGGACGATCGGCGCGGCCAGCGGCACGCTCGGCAGAGTGCCGAAAGCGTCCCACAGCCGCACCCCGCCCCAGGACAGCACACCGGCCGCGGCGAAGAGACCGGCCAGCACCCCGAGCCGTAGTTGCTTCACCGAGAAGGCCGCCCTTTCACGCTGTGACCACTGAGCACACTCCGATGAGCCTAACGACTACTCGGGCAGACGGAGTTCCAGGTCCTCGCGGGTCCGCACCCCTTCGCGCCCGACTTCGGCCAGCAGATCGGAGACCGGGCCGCGCCCGGGGAGCCGGGCCTCGGGGTCCACGTCCAGCCAGGGCGCCAGGACGAAGGCGCGCTCATGGGCACGGGGGTGGGGCAGCGTCAGCACCGGGTCGTCGGAGATCACTTCCGCGTACGCCACGATGTCGACGTCGATGGTGCGCGGGCCCCAGCGCTCCTCGCGCACCCGGTCGAAGGCCTCCTCGATCGCCTGGCCGCGCTCCAGCAGCGAGGACGGCGGCAGGGTCGTCTTCACCACGACGATCGCATTGAGGTACGAGGGCTGGGAGCCCGGCTCGACGCCCCACGGCTCCGTCTCGTACACCGGGGAGACGGCCTTCACCCGCAGGCCGGGCGTGTCCTCCAGGGCGTCGATCGCGCCCTGGAGCGTCTCCAGGCGGTTGCCCAGATTGGAGCCGAGGGAGATCACGGCCCGTTTCGGATTGGACAGGGTGACATCCGCGGCGTCCACCTGTTCCACCACGGAGGTCGGCACCGGCTGCACGGTGGGATCGCTCTGGGCGCCGCTGGAGGGAAACGCTGAAGACGACGAAAACGCTGAAGACGAAGAAAACGCGGTCATACTCGGCTCCGGCTGATCGTGACGGTCACATCGTCGAACGGCACCGTGATCGGGGCGTCGGGCTTGTGCACGATCACCTCGACCTCCTGGACGCCGTCGTGCTTGAGGCACTGCTCCGCGATGCGTTCCGCGAGCGTCTCGATCAGATCGACGGGCTCGCCCTCGACGACGGCCACGACCTCCTCCGCCACCACGCCGTAGTGCACGGTCTTCGCCAGGTCGTCGTCCGCCGCCGCGGGACGGGTGTCCAGGCCGAGCACCAGGTCCACGATGAAGGTCTGGCCTTCCTCGCGCTCCCGTGGGAAGACGCCGTGGTGCCCGCGGGCCTTGAGGCCGCGCAGCGCGACACGATCCACGCGAATCACTCCTGCTCATTCAACTGTTGCGGGCTGCGGACACGCGGCCGCGTGCGGACGGCAAGCGGTGTCGGTATTCGAATCTACCTGCGAGCACTGACAGTGCCCGCCCACGGGGGGCATGGACAAAACCCCGTACGGCTGGTAACCGCCTATACCCGAGGCCCTGAACTCCAACCCTCTACGGGGCCGCCTACCCACTTATGCGGGGGCCTACGAGCCGACGAGGCCAGTGCCGCGACAGGGCAAGGCTTGCCGGGAGGGCATTAGGCCGGGCTCTCGTCGCCCTGCTCTTCGTCGCTTTCCGTCAGCACGGGTGAACCGTGGTGCGACCAGATCTTCCACCCGTCCGAGGTGCGGCGGAACACGTTCGTGGCGACGACGAGCTGCCCGACGAGCGGCCCCAGCTCCCCCGCCTCCTCGGCCGGTCCGCCGCTGAGGATGTTCTCCGTGCAGCTCACCAGCGCCGTGTCGCCGGCCACGCTCACCTTCACATCGGTGAGGAAGAACTGGATGTACTCGGTGTTCGCCATGATCAGGGCATATGAGCGGAGCACCTCGCCGCGCCCGGACAGCACCGGCCACCCCGGGTGGACGCAGGAGATGTCGTCGTCGAGCCATAGCTCGGAGAGCCGCTCGAAGTCGCCCCGCTCCATCGTCTCGTAGAAGGCGGTGTTGGCCTCCTCGACCAGTTCGACGTCGGTACGGCTCACCGGGCGGCCTCGACGGCCCGAGCGACCCTGACGGCGTCCGCGGTCGCCCGCACCTCGTGGACCCGTACGGCCCACGCACCCCTGTGCGCCGCGATCGCGGAGACCGCGGCAGTGGCCGCGTCCCGCTCCCGTGCGGGCGGCGGCGCGCCCTCCTTGGCCAGGACGCGGCCGAGGAACCGCTTCCGGGAGGCGGCGATCAGCAGCGGCCGACCGAGGGCGTGCAGTTCGTCCAGGTGGGCGACGAGCGCCAGATCGTGCTCGGCCTGCTTGGCGAAGCCGAGGCCGGGGTCGACGACGATGCGCTCGGGGGCGATGCCGCCCTCGACGACGGCGTCCATGCGCTCGCGCAGCTCCGCCAGCACCTCGCCGACGACGTCCTGGTACACGGCCCGGCTGTTCAT
The DNA here is from genome assembly GCF_029846775.1 of Streptomyces chengmaiensis. Lineage (NCBI taxonomy): Bacteria > Bacillati > Actinomycetota > Actinomycetes > Kitasatosporales > Streptomycetaceae > Streptomyces > Streptomyces chengmaiensis. The sequence continues at coordinate 42,982 of NZ_JARWBG010000002.1, read as the reverse complement.
GTCCCGGCTGAAGCCGCGCCAGTGCATGACGACGAAGGGGACCCGGGCGTCGGCGACCGCTGGGACCATGCGGGGGTCGGCGAGACCGCCGCTGACGTCGTTGACGAGTACGGCGCCGGCCGCGACGGCCTGCTCGGCCACCGAGGCGCGCATGGTGTCCACGGAGACGGTGACGCCCTCGGCGGACAGCCCGCGGACCACCGGGATCACCCGACGCAGTTCCTCGTCCTCCTCGACGCGGGTGGCGCCCGGCCGGGTCGACTCGCCGCCGACGTCGACGAGGTCCGCCCCCTGGGCGACGAGGTCGAGGCCCCGCTTCACGGCGGCGTTGGTGTCGAACCAGCGTCCGCCGTCGGAGAAGGAGTCGGGAGTGACGTTGATCACGCCCATGACCGCGCAGCGGTCCCACTCCGGCAGCCCGCTCACCACGCCCCGACCGCCGCCTGTGCCCCGTGTCCGCAACGTACTCATGGCCCCAGCCTAGGGCCCGTGCAGCTGTCGGGGCGCGCGGCCCGGAGCCGTGCGCCCGAGCCCGGCGGCGGGGCGGGCGGGCGCAGCTCAGGCGGCGTGGGCCTCCCGCTCCAGGGGCTCCCGGCCGTGGGCCGGGACCGCGGCGACGACATGGGCGCAGGGCCGTGGTTCGCGACCCCGGCGGCGGGCGAAGGGCCGCGGCAGGGACAGGTTGACGAAGCCCTCGGCCTGCATGGCGGCGAAGCCGATGCGCGGGAGGTCCCGGGTGTTGCGGAAGACCACGAAGCGCGGCTCCCAGCGCGGCCGGAACTTGGCGTTGAACTTGTACAGCGACTCGATCTGGAACCAGCGGGACAGAAAGACCAGCAGTCCCCGCCATATCCGCAGCACCGGGCCCGCGCCGATCTTCTCGCCGCGGGCGAGCGCTGAGCGGAACATCGCGAAGTTGAGCGAGACCCGTTCGATCCCCAGCTCGGGCGCGGCCTGGAGGGAGGCGACGATCAGCAGTTCGTTCATGCCGGGGTCGGCGGAGCGGTCGCGGCGCATCAGCTCCAGCGACATGCCGTCCGTCCCCCAGGGAACGAAGTGGATGACCGCCTTCAGGTCGCCGTAGGAGGGGGCGGAGGCGTCGTCGTCGATCCTCTTGTGCGCCGTGGCGATGACCGCGTCGCCGTCCGCGGGGTCGCCGATCCGGCCCAGCGCCATGGAGAAGCCCCGTTCGGTGTCGGTGCCGCGCCAGTCGGCGGCGGCCCGGCGGATCTGCTCCAGCTCTTCCCCTGTGAGGTCACGGGCGCGCCGTACGCGGGTTTCGTAGCCATTGCGCTCGATGCGCTTGACCATCTGCCGCACATTGCGCATCGCGCGCCCTGTCAGGGAGAAATCCCTGACGTCCACCACCGCCTCGTCGCCCAGTTCGAGGGCGTCCAGGCCGGTCTCGCGGGTCCAGACCTCGGCGCCGGTCTCGGAGCAGCCCATGACGGCGGGGGTCCAGGAATGTGCCTTGGCCTCGTCCATGAACCGCTCGATCGCGCCCGGCCAGGCCTCGACGTCGCCTATGGGGTCGCCGCTGGCGAGCATCACGCCGGAGACGACGCGATAGCAGACGGCGGCCTTGCCGCTGGGGGAGAACACCACCCCCTTGTCGCGGCGGAGGGCGAAGTGCCCCAGTGAGTCGCGGCCGCCGTGCCGGGCGAGCAGCGTGCGCAGCCGGGCCTCGTCGTCCTCGGTGAGCCGCGCGGCCGGGTGCTCGGGGCGGAAGGCCAGATAGATGGTGGTGACTGCGGTCAGCATGCCGAGGGCGCCCAGCGAGTAGCCCACGGTCCAGGAGACGTCGCCGGTGTAGCCGACGGGGCCCTCGACGCCGAAGAGCCCGTACAGCACGTGTTCCAGCCGGTCGCTCAGGCTGGGGCTGCCGACCACGCGGCCCGGATGGGCGCTGACGATGACGAGGCCGAGGGCGATGGACCCCGCGCCCATGAGGACGAAGTTGGCGAGTGCCCGCCAGCGGCTGCGCGGATCGGGCAGCGCGGCGAACTCCCGCCGGTGGCGCAGCAGCAGCGCCAGCAGGGCGAGTGAGAGCAGGACGCCGACGATGGAGTGCCGGTAGAAGAACTGCCCGACGGCCCCGGCCGGCAGCAGGATCACCGCGGCGCGCCAGGCGCGCCGCTTGTGGCGCTTGAGGCCGTGGGCGAGCAGCAGCAGCAGCATGCCCGCGCTGATGGACAGGGCGGCGGCGAAGGGCCCGGTGGCGCCGGGCAGCACCTCGGCGAGGGTGTGGAGACGGCTGTGCCTGAAGCGCGGGAAGGCGCCCGCGGCGACATCGATCAGTCCGACGACGGTTGCGGCCGTGCCGACCAGAGCCGGGACCGATTCGGGGCGGGGGCCGCGCAGAGCACGTCGTACTCGGCCGGTCCGATCCGGAACCAATCCTGATTTGTCCCCATCTTTGGTTGCAGACATCGCTTCCCGTGCTTCCCGTGGCTCCGCGAGAGATCGAAGATCGTGTGTCCGAGCCTCAGGTCAGTCGGCTCCGGACGATGTGCGCTCTCTAGGACGGCACTTCCGGGGGGCGGGTTTACTCGCTCTCAGGAAAATCTCACGGAAAGCTCACTCAAGACATGGGTCTGACCAGCAACAAGGTTCTGGCTTTGGCCGTGGTGGCGGCGGTGCTGCTGTTCGCGGCCACCGTCTGGCTCTGGCCCCGGCTGGCCGGGCGCACCTGGCGGGCGGTGGCCGGCCGGATCGGGCTGCTGCTGGCGACCCAGCTCGCGCTCTTCGCCTCCCTGGGACTGGCGGCCAACAAGTCCTTCCTCTTCTACGGTTCCTGGGCCGACCTGTTCGGTCAGGAGCAGGAACTGGGCGTGGTGGTGGACCACTCGGCCGCCGCCTCGCACATCAAGGTGATCGGCAGACAGAAAATGGACGTCGCGGGCGGCGGGACGCCCGCGACCGGCGGTCAGATCCAGAAGGTGGTCATCGCGGGCAAGAAGTCGAAGATCGACAGCCCGGCGTATGTCTATCTGCCGCCGGAGTACTTCCAGGAGGAGTACGAGAAGCGGAACTTCCCTGCCGCCGTCGTGCTCACCGGCTACCCCGGGACCGCGGAGAACCTCCTCAAGGGGCTGAAGTATCCGCGTACGGCCTTCGAGCAGGCCAGGGACGGCAAGATGCAGCCGATGATCCTGGTGATGCTGCGGCCGACCGTGGCCCCGCCCCGGGACACCGAGTGTGTGGACATCCCGGGCGGGCCGCAGACGGAGACGTTCTTCGCCCGGGACCTCCCGCAGGCCGTCTCGGAGACGTACCGGGTGGGCACCCAGCCCCGGAACTGGGGCTTCATAGGCAACTCCACCGGTGGCTACTGCGCCTTGAAGATCGCCCTCCACCACCCCGAGCAGTTCGCGGCTGGAGCGGGCCTGTCCGCCTACTACAAGGCGGCCGAGGATGTGACCACCGGTGACCTCTTCCGCGGGGACGACCGCGCCCGCAAGCGCGCCGACCTGCTGTGGAGCCTGGGCCATCTGCCGCAGGGGAAGTCGTCGTTCCTGGTGACCAGTTCGCGCCAGGGGGAGGGGAATCTCAAAACGACGCGGGAGTTCATCGAGAAGGTGAAGCGGCCCGCGCGCGTCTCGTCGATCATGCTGGACAGCGGCGGGCACAACTTCAACACCTGGCGGCGGGAGATCCCGCCGACCCTGGAGTGGATCAGCGGCCGGCTCAGCGCCGCCTGAGCGCCTGACGCCATCTGGCGGCGGTGTGCCCCACCCAGTAGACGGCCGTCACCACATAGAGCCAGAACCAGAAGGACGTCGGCTCCGGATCGGCCAGCTTGTCGACGAGCACCACCAGGATCACGGCGGCGAGCAGCGTGACGCCGTAGAGCTTGCGCCGCTCCAGCCGGGCCTCCCGGCGCGGTCCCTCGGCGAGACGCAGCGCGTACACCTCCACGTCGTCGAAGGCGTCGGCCGCGCTCTCGCCGGAGGTCGCCAGATGGAGGCGGGCCTCCTGCACATGGCTGTGCGCCTCGGCGGCCCGCATCGCGTGCCGGGTGCGCAGCAGCGACTCCAGACGGGACAGCCAGCGCTCGTCGTCGCCGTGCGGGAGGGAGGGGGTGAACCAGCGGTCGAGGACGGCGTTCGGGATGCCGGCAGCGGCGGCGGTGAAGAGCGCGCCCGCCGCGGCCAGGACGGGGACGGGCATCCGGAGCAGCTCGTCGTCCGGCAGGTACACGGCGGCCGCGATGCCGTTGCCGAGCGCCGCGCCGGCGGCCGCACCGAAGCCCCCGGCGCCCTTGATGCGCCCCGCGGACCAGGCCCCGATGCCCGCGCAGAACAGGAGCGCGCCGACGGCGATCCCGGCAAAAGCGGCGACGGAGGACCAACTGGGCGTCACCCACAGGCCCTCGCGTATCCAGCGCATGACGCTGATCGCGATCCCCGTCCCGCCGACGGCGACGAGGGCCGCGGTGAACCGCTCGCCCGGCGTCATGCCCCGTGAGTCCGTACGCGCGCGTGCTTCCTCGGTGACATGCTCGTCGGCCGCGGCGCGCGCGTAGGCCTCTGGTTCGCCGAAGAGTTCGCGGGCGCTGCGGCCCGTCTCGGTCACGGCCTCGTACGCCTCGGCCAGGACGCGGCCGGCCAGACCCTCGGGGGAGTGCGGGGCGAGGGCGAGCCGCAGCTCGACGGCGGCCGCCCATGTCTCGTCCTCGTCCCGCGGCCAGTTCAGCTTCTCCTGCGTGGTCATGCTTGCTCCCCCGGTTCTCCCTGTTCCATCCGCTCCCGCGGCACGCGGTCCGCGAGCACGGACTCCACGGTGGCGGCGAAGGCGCGCCAGGCCGCTTCGTCGCCGTGCAGGCGCGCCCGCCCCCGTTCGGTGATGCGGTAGTACTTGCGCCCCGGCCCGCCGTCGCCGGCGCCCCACTCGACTTCGACCGCGCCCTCCTCCTCCAGCCGGGTCAGGGCGGGGTAGAGGGTGGCGGCCTTGATGTTCTCGAGGCCGGCGTCGGAAAGCCGGCCCAGCAGGGCGTATCCATAGCTCCTGTCCTCGGAGTCCAGCACCGAGAGCAGACACAACGGCAGAACGCCGCGCATCCAGGCGGGTTGCGGCGACTGCGCCGACCCCATGGGCGCCCCCTCATGTATACGACGGTCCCGACTATTCTGGATTGCAGAATAGTCTGCAAGGGAGAAGTCGTGTCTGCCGGGGGTGGACCGGGCGGATGGGGACGGGCGGATGGGGACGGGCGGATGGGCAGGGGGCGGCGCTAACTCACCGTCTCCAGCGTCACGTCGGCGCGGGGAATGTCCTGGGCGTCCGCGTCGATCGAACGGCGCAGCGCCTCATGGAGCCGGGCCGGGGTCAGCACGCCCAGGAAGCGCCCCCGCTCCTCCGCGTCGATCACCGCGATCCAGCCGGCGTCGTGCTGGAGCATCGTCGAGAACGCCTGCTTGAGGGAGGCCCCGACCGGCAGCCACGCCTCCATGCGGCGTGCGTGCTCCCGCACCGTGCCGCTGCCCTGAGACGCCTGCTCCGCTGAGATCCAGCCGTGCAGCTCGTCGTCCCCGTCCAGGACGACCGCCCACCGCGAGCCGAGCTGCCGGGGCAGCGGGTCGTCGAGGTGCACGACCGGAGGCTGCTCCAGATCGCTCTCCTCGATGGGGGTGACCGACAGCCTCTTCAGTCCGCGGTCCGCGCCGACGAAATCGGCGACGTACGGGGTGGCAGGGGCGCCCAGCACGGCGGCCGGCGGGTCGAACTGCTCGATGCGGCCGTGCCCGTACACGGCGATCCGGTCGCCGAGGCGCACCGCCTCCTCGATGTCGTGGGTGACGAAGAGCACGGTCTTGCGCACCTGGGACTGGAGTTTGAGGAACTCGTTCTGCAGATGCTCGCGGACGACGGGGTCCACCGCGCCGAACGGCTCGTCCATCAGCAGCACCGGCGGATCGGCCGCCAGCGCCCGCGCCACGCCGACGCGCTGGCGCTGGCCGCCGGAGAGCTGCTCGGGGTAGCGGTCGCCGTAGACGGCCGGGTCGAGGCCGACCAGGTCGAGGAGTTCGGCCGCCCGCTCGCGTGCCCTGGCGCGTCTGACGCCGAGGAGATGGGGGACGGTCGCGGTGTTGTCCAGCACGGTCTTGTGCGGGAACAGGCCCACCTGCTGGATGACATAGCCGATGCAGCGGCGCAGTTGCACCGGGTCGACGGCCGCGATGTCCTCGCCGTCGAGGAGGATGCGGCCGCCGGTGGGCTCGATGAGGCGGTTGACCATCTTCATGGTGGTGGTCTTGCCGCAGCCCGACGGGCCGACGAGCGTGATCAGCTCGCCCTCGGCGACCTCGAAGGACAGGTCGTCGACGGCCGTGGTGCCGTCCGCGTAGCGCTTGGTGACGTGCTCAAAGCGAATCATGTTTCCTCGTGGGGGCGGTGACGGGGACGGCGGTACGCGCCGCTGCCGGTTGCGGGCGACGGCGATGACGGCGGCCGGAGGTCAATGTCAGTGCCGGCCGATAAGGTCACTGCAAACGGTAGGCATATGTTCGGGATTGCGGGGGAGGTGAGGTCCGATGAGTACCTATGCCGTGCCGCAGACGGTGCACCAGGCGGCACAGAACTGCCTGGTGGCCAATGACTGGATCTGCGGCGAGTATCTGCGCACCCGCAGCGAGGAGCTGACCGAGGCCACCCTCCAGCACATCTGGATCACGGCCGCGTCCGTGCTGATCGGGCTGGTCGTCGCCTTCCCGCTGGCAGTGCTGGTGCGCGCCCGGCCCCGGTTCGCCGGCCCGGTGCTGGGGCTGACCACCCTCCTCTACACGATCCCCTCGCTCGCCATGTTCTCGCTGCTGCTGCCCGTCTTCGGGCTGTCGGCGGCGCTTGTGGTGACCGGTCTGGTGCTCTACTCGCTCACCATCCTCGTGCGGAACATCATGGCCGGTCTCGAAGCGGTGCCCGAGGACGCCCGAGAGGCCGCGCGCGGCATGGGGTACGGGCCGTGGCGCATGCTCTGGGAAGTGGAGCTGCCCCTTGCGCTGCCCGCACTGATGGCGGGCGTGCGGATCGCGACGGTCTCGACGATCGCACTGACCACGGTCGGCGCGCTGGTCGGCAAGGGCGGCCTGGGCAATCTGATCGACGACGGCGTGCAGACCACCTTCAAGGCGCAGGTGCTGACCGCCTCCGCACTGTGCGTGCTGCTGGCGGTCACCGCCGATCTGCTGCTTCTCGGCGCGCAGCGGCTGCTGACGCCCTGGACCCGAATACGCGAGGTTTCGAAACCGGCGGCTTCGAAGGCAACGGCTTCAGTCGCAACGGCTCCGAAGGCGGTCGCGTGATGGGGGTCGTCGCCGACGCATGGACCTGGCTCGCCACCGGTTCCAACTGGTCGGGGGAGAGCGGCGCATGGCACCGGCTGGGCGAGCATGTGTACGTCAGCGGCGTCGCGCTCCTCGTCGCCTGCGCGATCGCCCTCCCGGTCGCGCTCTGGCTCGGCCACCTGGGCAAGGGCGGCGCGCTCGCGGTCAACATCTCCAACGTGGGCCGGGCGATCCCCGTCTTCGCGGTCCTCGCGCTCTTCATGCTCACCCCGCTGCGCACCGCGGGCTATCTGCCGACGATCGTCGCGCTGGTGCTCTTCGCGGTGCCGCCGCTGCTCACCAATGCCTATGTGGGCATGCGGGAGGTGGACCGCTCGGTCGTGGAGGCCGCGCGCGGCATGGGGATGTCGGGCGGCCAGGTCTTCCTCCGCGTGGAGCTGCCGCTGGCCTATCCGCTGCTGATGACCGGGCTGCGTTCGGCGGCCGTCCAGGTGGTGGCCACCGCCACGATCGCCTCGATGGTCGGCCAGGGTGGTCTGGGCCGCATCATCACCGCGGGCTTCAACACCTACAACACCCCGCAGGTGGTGGCCGGTGCGCTGCTGGCGGCGGGCTTGGCGCTGCTGGTCGAGGGCGCGCTGGCGGCCTGCGCCCGGGTGATGGACCCGAGGCGTCGCCGCAGGCCGACGCGGGCAGCTCTGGTGTGACTCTGTTGTAACTCTGGTGTGATTCAACCCGTTTTCCCACTCTTTGACACCCTGTGGACGGAGACCTGATGAGCAAGACCTCGCGGATCGCGGGAGCCGTACTCACCGTGGCGGCCCTGACGGGCTCTCTCGCCGCGTGCGGCGGAGACAGCCTGGAGGAGGGAAAGCCCGGCTCGGGTTCGGCTGCGGGCGCCGGGAAGAAGGGCACACTGGTCGTCGGCGCGGCCGCCTTCACCGAGGCCAAGGTGCTCGCGGAGCTGTATGCACAGCTTCTGGGCGACGCCGGATACCAGACGTCCGTGACGACCGTGAAGAACCGTGAGCTGTATGAGCCCTCCCTGGAGAAGGGCGAGATCGACATCGTTCCGGAATACGCGGCCACCCTCGCCGAATTCCTCAACGCGAAGGTGAACGGGCCGGATGCGCCGCAGGACAAGCCCGTCGCCTCCAGCGATGTCGCCGCCACGGTCGCGGCGCTGACCAAGCTCGCCGAGCCGCGGGGTCTCAAGGTGCTCTCTGCGGGTGAGGCCGTCGACCAGAACGCCTTCGCGGTCAGCGAGGAATTCGCCCGGAAGCACAACCTCAAGACCCTCTCCGACCTTGGGAAGTCGGGGCTGAAGGTGAAGATCGCAGCGGGGGACGAGTGCGAGGTCCGCCCCTTCTGCGCACCGGGGTTGAAGAAGACGTACGGCATCGACGTGGCGGGCATTGACCCCAAGGGCGTGGGCACCCCGCAGTCCAAGCAGGCCGTCAGGGACGGCGAGGACCAGCTGGTGCTGACCACGACCACGGACGCCGTGATGGACGGCCTGGTCTTCCTGGAGGACGACAAGCGGCTCCAGAACGCGGACAACGTCCTTCCGGTGGTCAATGCCGAGGACGCCGGCGACAAGGAGATAGCCGAGGCCCTCGGCAAGCTCACCAAGGTGCTCACGACGGAGGATCTCGCCGGTCTGAACCGCAAGGTGGACGCGGAGCGGGCGAAGCCACAGGACGCAGCGAAGGCATATCTGGAGTCGAAGGGACTGATCGACTGACCGCCGCGGAACGGGAGCGGAAGAAAGGCCCGCACTTTCCTCGGAGATTTGCCGACCCGTCATCCCATTCGGGGCCTACGCACGGTAAATTTCAGGCCATGCCACGTGGACGCCACCGCCATTCCCCGCCCCTGCACAGGTTGCTGCCGCCCTTGGCGGTCGCCGGAGCGTCGGTGCTGTGTGCCGCCGGCGCGTGGTTGGTCGCCGAGCCGGTCGTGCTCCGTTCGCTGGTCGCCCTCGCGGCGGCCGCGGCGGTCACCGGCTCGGTGCTGATGCGGAGCTGGGACCGCGCCGCCGGGCGGCGCGTCGCGGAGCTCACCCGCGCCCGCGCCAGCGACCAGTGGAAGAACGAGGAACGCGTCGCGGAGCTGGAGGCCGACCTCGAGGAGTCCCGCGAGCTGCGGACCAAGCTCGAGACGAAGCTGCGCGCCAAGCGGGTCGAGCTGGCCGGACTCCGCGGCGAGCATGCGGCGCTGCTCCGCCGCTACGCCACCGCGGAGACCGAGCGCGCCAGCGCGCTCGAAGGCCGCCGCCAGCTCGAGCTGGAGGCCTCCGCCCCGGCCAAGGCCCTTCCGGCGTCCCCGTCCACGCCCACCGCGTCGGTCTACCTCCGCGCTGCGCAGGCCCTGGAGAACCTCTCCAAGAACGCGGCGGAGCAGGAGAAGCACCGAGCCGCGGAACAGACGCGGGAGCAGGACCGGGACGAGCCGTCACAGGAGGACCCGGAGCCCGCCCCAAAGTCGCCCGCCCCAAAGTCGCCCGCCCCAAAGACCCGCGCCGAACCGGCCCTCCCGGCCCGCCGCCCGGCCCCCGCCGTGGGGATCGTCCCCGACGGCCCCCGGCGCCGCCCTTCCAAGCCCGGTCCTGAAGGCGGCTTCGACTTCTTCGGCACGGGCGACGGCGCACTCCCGCCCGGGGACGCCCCCGGACGGAGTCTGAAGGAGATCGAGGCGGCGGAACAGCAGGACCTCGCGGACGTCGTGGGCGAGGAGGCCCTCGCCTCCCACCGCCGCGACAACGATTCCCGCGAGGTCGGCAAGGTCATCGACCTGACGGCCCACGACGAGACGGAACAGCTGGACGTGGCGGAGCTGCGCACGGCGATCTCCTAGGGCCTGATCCGAACGAGCGGGTCCAGCGCCCCGTGCGCTGTGACGTCCGCCGTCACTTGTCGATGTCGCCCACGACGAAGAACATCGAGCCCAGGATCGCCACCATGTCCGCGACCAGGGTGTCCGGCAGCAGAACGGTCAGGGCCTGGATGTTGTTGAAGGACGCCGAGCGGAGCTTGAGGCGGTAGGGGGTCTTCTCTCCCTTGGAGACGAGGTAGTAGCCGTTGATGCCGAGCGGGTTCTCGGTCCAGGCGTAGGTGTGGCCCTCGGGGGCCTTCAGGACCTTGGGCAGGCGCTGGTTGACGGGGCCCGGGGGAAGGGCGTCCAGGCGGTCGAGGCAGGCGTCGGCGAGTTCCAGGGAGTTGTGGGTCTGGTCGAGCAGCACCTCGAAGCGGGCCAGGCAGTCGCCGCTGGAGCGGGTGACCGTCCTCAGGGTGTCCCGGAGCTCCCCGTACGCCAGATACGGCTCGTCGCGCCGCAGGTCGAAGTCCACGCCCGACGCGCGGGCGATCGGCCCGCTGACCCCGTACGCGTGCACCGCGTCCGCAGAGAGGACGCCGATGCCGCGGGTGCGCCCGCGGAAGATCTCGTTGCCGAGGACGAGGTTGTCGTACACGTCCATCCGCGAGCGCGCCGCCGCGACCGCGGCGCGGGCGCGGCCGAGCCAGCCCGCCGGGAGGTCCTCCTTCAGGCCTCCGACGCGGTTGAACATGTAGTGCATCCGACCGCCGGAGATCTCCTCCATCACATGCTGGAGGTCCTCGCGCTCACGGAAGGCGTGGAAGATCGGTGTGATTCCGCCCAGTTCAAGGGGGTATGACCCGAGAAACATCAGATGGTTGAGGACACGGTTGAGTTCCGCGAGGAGCGTACGCATCCACACCGCGCGCTCCGGGACCTCCATGCCGAGCATCCGCTCGACGGCCATCACCACGCCCAGCTCGTTGGAGAACGCCGAGAGCCAGTCGTGCCGGTTGGCCAGCATCACGATCTGCCGGTAGTCCCGGGCCTCGAAGAGCTTCTCCGCGCCCCGGTGCATATAGCCGATGACCGGCTCCGCGCTCCGGATGCGCTCTCCGTCCAGCACGAGACGGAGGCGGAGCACGCCATGCGTGGAGGGGTGCTGGGGGCCGATGTTCAGCACCATGTCGGTGCTTTCCGCCGCCCCGCCGATGCCGACCGTCGTCTCCGTCATGCGCCAATTCTCTCAGAGGGGCATGACGTGATCTACGGTGCCCGCCGCCGGGGCGCCCGCCGCCGCCGGGGCGCCCGCCGCCGGCTCTACGGCACCCGCCGCCGGTCTACGGCGCCTGCCGCGGGTCCACGGCGCCCGCCGGTCGCTCTACGGCACCCGCTGGAACAGCCACAGAAAGCCGCCCAGCCCCCCGGGCGCCGTCAGCTCGGCCGCCTCCCCCGCGCCCGACAGCGCACGGACGTAGGCCACCGGGTCGGAGTTCGCCAGTGCCAGGGGCGGGCGTTCGCCGCTGACGCCCAGGCGGCGCAGCGCCTCGCGCTGAGTGATCAGTTCCGTGCCGGGCGGGGCGCAGGCGTCCAGTGCCACATGCGCGGTGATGTCGCACGAGCCGTCCGGCACGGGCCGCACCTCCCGGCCCTCCCGGAAGCCGGTCAGGCTGCCGAACGACGGCCGGGAGTCCACGGTGTGCGCATAGTCCACGGCGACCGCCAGGCCCGCCCTGAGGGTGCCGGCGGTCCGCGCCCACGCCTCGTCCCTGGGCCGTCCGATCTCCGCCCGCTCGCCGGGCTCCCGCAGCGGCCACCACCGCTCCAGCCAGTGCGCGTCGGCGTCCCCGAGGGCGTCGGCGACGGGTGCGCCGAGCCGTTCCGCGCCGTCCGCGGCGCGGACCTCGACCAGTCGCGGCACCCCGTCCTCGGCCACCTCGGCGACGTCCACCGGCACGTTGTCCAGCCACTCGTTGGCGAACAGCAGTCCGCTCACCCCGTCCGGCGGCTCCGGGAGCCACTCGATACGCGGATCGAGCCCCTCGGGGCGGGCGGCGCGCTCGACCCCGTACGCCCGTACCGGGAAGTCCCGCGGCAGCGCCGCCAGCACGCCGGTCAGCAGTTCGCCGCGGCCCGCGCCGACGTCGACGAACGCGGGGACGCCGGCGTCCGGCGGCAGCGACCGCGCCGTTTCGGTCAGCAGCCGCGCCACCGCGGAGGCGAAGAGCCCGGAGGCGTGCACGGAGGTGCGGAAGTGACCGGCCGGGCCCTCGGGGCGGTGATAGAAGCCGCCCGGCCCGTACAGCGCCGTTTCCGTGGCCTCGCGCCACCCGCGCCACCCGCGCCACGCGTGCCACTCAGACCGCTCGCTCCTGCCTTCGCCTCCGGGCTCTTCGTTCATCACGCGCACCAGTCTCCACCTTGCGGAGTACGGCCCCGCCGCACGTATCGCCCCTCCGGTTGACCCTGCACCTATTCGGCTTCCCTACGCTGGGTTACGTGCAGCGCCTCTATGACTTCATCCGCAGACACCCGACGGGCGTCGACACCTTCTGGGCTCTCATGCTCCTGGGGTTCTCAGGGCTGTGGGTGGCCGGGATCAGGGGCGGCGGTTCGAGCGTGCTCGCCGGCGCCGCGGTCGTGCTGCTGCTCTGCCTGGTCGTGGCGCTGCGCCGGCGGATGCCGGAGAAGATGCTGCTGCTCGCCGTCGGGGTGGGGGTTGCCCAGCTGGCGCTGGACGTCATGATCAACCCAGCCGACTTCGCCATTTTGGTGATCATCTATACGGTCGCCGCGCACGACGGCCCCCGCTGGGCCTCCCGGCTGGCGCTGATCGGCGGTCTCTCCGCCGCCTCGCTCGCCCAGATCCGCTGGCCGGAGCCGGATGCGAGCACACTCGGCAGAGTGGTGATCACGATCGTTCTGAGTGTGCCGTTCGCGCTCGCCTGGGTGCTGGGCGACTCGGTGCGCACCCGGCGCGCGTACTTCGCCCAGCTCGAGGAGCGCGCCACCAGGCTGGAGAAGGAGCGCGAGGCGCAGGCCAAGGTCGCGGTCGCGGCGGAGCGCGCGAGGATCGCCCGTGAACTGCACGACGTGGTCGCCCACAACGTCTCGGTGATGGTGGTGCAGGCCGACGGCGCGGCATACGTCCTGGACGCCGCCCCCGACCAGGCCAAGCAGGCGCTGGAGACCATCTCGACCACCGGCCGCCAGGCGCTCGCGGAGATGCGCCGGCTGCTCGGCGTGCTGCGCACCGGGGACGCCCCGGAGAGCGGCGAGTACGTCCCGCAGCCCGATGTGAAGCAGATCGAGGAGCTGGTGGAGCAGGTGCGCAGCGCCGGCCTGACCGTGGACTTCAAGGTCGAGGGGACGCCGCGGCCGCTGCCCAGCGGCGTCGAGCTCACCGCATACCGCATCGTGCAGGAGGCGCTGACCAACACCCGCAAGCACGGCGGCCCGGAGGCGGGCGCCAGCGTCCGGCTGGTGTACTTCGACGACGGCCTGGGGCTGCTGGTCGAGGACGACGGCCGTGGCTCGTCCCACGAGCTGTACGAGGACGGCGGGGCGGACGGGCGGGGCCACGGGATGATCGGCATGCGGGAGCGGGTCGGCATGGTCGGCGGCACGCTTGACGCGGGGCCACGGCCCGGCGGCGGCTTCCGGATCAGTGCGCTGCTCCCGCTCAAGCCCGCCGGATAGCCTGCCGCCGCCCCCCCCGTCCTACGTTGCCGGCAGCCCGCTCGGGGCCGGGCCGCACCCCGGCTCCTCGGCCGGCTCCGTCCGTTCCGTCCGTTCCGTCCGTTGCGCCTGTGGCGCGAGCACGCCGCACAAGCCCGCACACCGCCGCCGCCCCCGGCGCAAGCCCGTTTCCGGCCCGATGGGGGGAGCCAACCCACTGGCTCCGCCCGCACATCCACTGGAGGATTCCGTATATGACGATCACTGGAGGATTCCGCATATGACGATCCGCGTGATGCTCGTCGACGACCAGGTGTTGCTGCGCACCGGATTCCGCATGGTCCTCGCCGCCCAGCCGGATATGGAGGTCGTCGCCGAGGCGGGCGACGGGGCCGAGGCGATCGAGCTGCTGCGCTCCACACCCGTGGACGTGGTGCTCATGGACGTACGCATGCCGCGGCTGGACGGCGTGGAGGCGACCCGCCGCATCTGCGCCGCGCCGGACGCGCCGAAAGTGCTCATCCTGACCACCTTCGACCTCGACGAGTACGCCTTCTCCGGGCTGAAGGCGGGGGCCAGCGGCTTCATGTTCAAGGATGTGCCGCCGGGCGAGCTGCTCGGGGCGATCCGTTCCGTCCACAGCGGTGACGCGGTCGTCGCGCCGTCCACCACCCGCCGCCTGCTCGACCGGTTCTCGCCCATGCTGCCCAGCACCGGCAAGGAACTGCCGCACAAGGAGTTGAAGAAGCTCACCGACCGGGAACGCGAGGTGATGATGCTGGTCGCCCAAGGGCTGTCGAACGGCGAGATCGCCGCCCGGCTGGTGCTGTCCGAGGCGACGGTGAAGACCCATGTGGGACGCATCCTCACCAAGCTGGACCTCAGGGACCGGGTGCAGGTGGTGGTGCTCGCCTACGAGACGGGGCTCGTGCGGGCGGGTGGCGGAGGGGCGGCCTGAGGGGATGGCCAGGCTGTCCGACGCGACGCTGCTGTGGATCAACGGCCCCTTCGGGGGCGGCAAGACCCAGACCGCGTACGAGTTGCGGCGGCGGCTGCCCGGCAGCGCGGTCTGCGACCCGGAGCACGTCGGCTTCGGTCTGCACCGCATGATGCCGCCCGAGCTGCGTGAGGACTTCCAGGACCTCGCGTCGTGGCGGCAGGGCGTGTACGAGGTCCTGGATCTGACGCTGCGGCGGTACGAGGGCGTGGTCATCGCGCCCATGACGCTTACGGAGCCCGGCTACTTCGACGAGATCGTCGGCGGACTGCGCGACAGCGGCCATGTGGTGCACCACTTCACGCTCCTCGCGGAACGCGACACCGTCCTGCGGCGGCTGACCGAGCGCGGCCTGGGCCGCGGGCTGAAGCGGGACAGTTTCGCGGTGCGGCGGCTCGACCACTGTCTGGAGCGCCTGCACGGGCCCCGGTTCGCCCACCACATCCACACCGACCGGCTCGGCGTCCCCCAGGTCGCGGACCGTGTCGCGGCGACGGCCGGCCTGCGGCTGCTGCCGAACGACGACGGTCCGCTGCGGCACCGGCTGCGCAAGGCGTGGACAGGGGTGCGGCACATCCGCTTCGACTGAAACGTGACGCCCAGCCCGCAGTGCTGCGGGGCCCTGCAGCACCCGAGGAGGCTCGGAGAGAAGGCGCATCCGCGGCGAGGCGCATCCACAGGCTGTGGAATCGCCTGTGCCGTCACGGCCTGTGGACAGCGCAAGGGGCGGGGGAAACGCTGGCGTAGCATGACGGGGAATCGTCCGGTACCCACCGCGGACTGGAACGGAAGGCCCCGCCGCGTGAACCCCACAGCATCACAGGAACCGCTCGACCCCCGGGACCGGCCCGCACGGCTCACCGTCGGCGTCGTCGGCGCCGGCCGCGTCGGGCCCGCGCTCGCCGCCTCGCTGCGGCTGGCCGGACACCGGCCGGTCGCGGCATCCGGCGTGTCCGACGCGTCCGTGCGCCGTGCCGCCGCCCTGCTGCCCGAGGTGCCGCTGGTGCCGCCCGCCGAGGTGCTCGCCCGGGCCGAGCTGGTGCTGCTGACCGTCCCCGACGACGCGCTGCCGGGTCTTGTCGAGGGGCTGGCCGAGACCGGGGCGGTGCGCCCCGGACAACTCCTCGCCCACACCTCCGGGCGGTACGGGGCCAAGGTGCTGGACCCCGCCACGCGCGCGGGGGCGCTGCCGCTCGCGCTGCACCCCGCCATGACGTTCACCGGCACCGGCGTCGACGTCCAGCGGCTGGCGGGCTGCTCCTTCGGCGTCACCGCACCCGAGGAGCTGAGGCTCGCCGCCGAAGCGCTGGTCATCGAGATGGGCGGGGAGCCGGAGTGGATCGCGGAGGAGGCCCGTCCGCTCTACCACGCGGCCCTCGCCCTCGGTGCGAACCACATGGTCACACTGGTCGCCCAGGCCATGGAGCTGCTGCGCACCGCCGGGGTCGGGGCGCCGGACCGGATGCTCGGCCCGCTCCTCGGCGCGGCGCTGGACAACGCCCTGCGCTCCGGGGACGCGGCCCTCACCGGACCGGTGGCGCGCGGTGACGCGGGCACGGTCGCCGCGCACATCGCGGAGCTGCGCGAGCATGCGCCGGGCGCGGTCGCCGGATACCTCGCCATGGCCCGTACGACCGCCGACCGCGCGCTCGCCCACGGACTGCTCAAGCCGGAGCTGGCCGAGGACCTCCTCGGCGTGCTCGCCGAAGGGGACCCGACATGAGCCGACCCCAGTCGGGCCGACCCGAGTCGAGCCGGTCCGCGGCCGCCGAGAACGCGGCCGCCGAGTCTGCAAGCGCCGAGTCCGCGGGGGCCGAGTCCGCGGGGGCCGAGCCTGCAAGCGCCGAGTCCGCGGGCGCCCGGCCCGCGCCTGACGAGCCCGCCGCCGAGTCTGCGGCGGCTCGGTCGGCATCCGCCGGGGCGGGTGCGCAGCGGCCCGGGGACCGCGTGGCAGAGTCCCGTCCGGCAGCGGCGCGCCCGGCGCTCGCGCGTACCGCACACGACCTGCACACGCTGCAGGATGCGCACACCCGTCGCATGCCGCCGGGCGCCGCCGGGGCGCGCGCCGTCGTCATGACCATGGGCGCCCTCCACGAAGGCCACGCCGCTCTGGTCCGCGCCGCACGCCGCCGCGTCGGCCCGGACGGCTCGGTGACCGTCACCGTCTTCGTCAACCCCCTCCAGTTCGGCGCGGGGGAGGACCTCGACCGCTACCCCCGCACCCTCGACGCCGACCTGCGCACCGCTGAGGAGGCGGGCGCCGACGTGGTGTTCGCCCCGGTCGTAGACGAGGTCTACCCCGGCGGCGAGCCGCAGGTGCGGATCACGGCCGGCCCGATGGGCGAGCGCCTCGAAGGGGCGTCCCGGCCCGGCCACTTCGACGGCATGCTGACCGTCGTCGCCAAGCTCCTCCACCTCACCCGCCCGGATGTGGCGTTCTTCGGGCAGAAGGACGCCCAGCAGCTGGCGCTCATCCGCCGCATGGTGCGCGATCTGAACTTCCCCGCGGAGATCGTGGGCGTGCCCACCGTCCGCGAGGCCGACGGGCTCGCGCTCTCCAGCCGCAACCGCTATCTCTCCGCCGCCGAGCGCCACACCGCCCTCGCCCTGTCCCGCGCCCTGTTCGCGGCGCGTGACCGGCTCGCCGCCCAGCAGGCCCTGCACGCACGCGCGGAGGCCGGCCCGGCCGCGCCCGACCGGGCGGCCGCGCTGTCCGCGATCGGCGAGGCGCGGGCTGCGGCCGACGCGCACGCGGTGGCGTACGCGGCCCCGCCCGGCGGGGCCGACGCCGTGCGCGCCGCGGCCCGGTTCGTCCTGGACGAGGCCGCCAAGGCGACCCCTCCGCTCGCGCTGGACTATCTCGCCCTCGTCGATCCGGCCGACTTCGCGGAGGTCCCGGACGGCCACGAGGGGGAGGCGATCCTCGCCGTCGCCGCCAAGGTCGGCACCACACGCCTCATCGACAACATGCCCCTCTCCTTCGGCGCCCCGTATCCCCAAGCCCCCTTGACCCCTGGAGCCGTCCAGTGACCGGAATACGGCTGAACGCCCCCGCTCCCGGCTGGGCCATCGAGGCCGACGTCGTCGTCGTGGGCTCCGGGGTCGCGGGCCTGACGGCCGCGCTGCGCTGCGCCGCGGCCGGGCTGAGCACGGTGGTGGTCACCAAGGCACGGCTCGACGACGGCTCGACCCGCTGGGCCCAGGGCGGCATCGCGGCCGCCCTCGGCGAGGGCGACACCCCCGAGCAGCACCTCGACGACACCCTCGTCGCGGGCGCCGGCCTGTGCGACGAGGAAGCGGTGCGGACGCTGGTCACCGAGGGGCCCGGCGCCGTGCGCCGGCTGATCGCCTCCGGCGCGCGCTTCGACACCTCCGCCTCCGGCGAGATAGAGCTCACCCGCGAGGGCGGCCACCACCGCCGCCGCATCGCCCACGCGGGCGGCGACGCGACCGGCGCGGAGATCTCCCGCGCCCTGGTCGACGCGGTGCGCGACGCCGGTCTCCGCACCGTCGAGAACGCCCTGGTGCTGGATCTGCTCCTCGACGCGGAGGGCCGCACCGCGGGCATCACCCTGCACGTCATGGGCGAGGGCCAGCACGACGGCGTGGGCGCGGTGCACGCCCCGTACGTGGTCCTGGCCACCGGCGGCATGGGCCAGGTCTTCTCCGCCACCACCAACCCGGCCGTCTCCACCGGCGACGGCGTGGCGCTCGCGCTGCGCGCCGGCGCGCAGGTCTCCGACCTGGAGTTCGTGCAGTTCCACCCGACCGTCCTCTACCTGGGGCCGGACTCCGAGGGCCAGCAGCCGCTGGTGTCGGAGGCGGTGCGGGGCGAGGGCGCGCACCTCGTCGACGCCGACGGCGTCCGCTTCATGGCCGGGCAGCACGAACTGGCCGAGCTCGCCCCCCGCGACATCGTCGCCAAGGGCATCATGCGCCGCATGCAGGAGCAGGGCGCGACGCATATGTACCTGGACGCGCGCCACTTCGGCGCCGCGATGTGGGAACAGCGCTTCCCCACGATCCTGGCCGCCTGCCGCAGCCATGGCGTCGACCCGGTCACCGAGCCCGTTCCCGTCGCCCCGGCCGCCCACTACGCCTCGGGCGGAGTGCGTGCCGATCTGCACGGCCGGACCACCGTGCCCGGCCTGTACGCGTGCGGGGAGGTCGCCTGCACCGGGGTGCACGGAGCGAACCGCCTCGCCTCCAACTCCCTCCTCGAAGGCCTGGTCTTCGCCGAGCGGATCGCCGAGTCCATCGCCGCGGAGCACGCTTCCTCGCCCGGCGTACGGCGCTGGCCGGCCGAGATCGCCGAACCGTCCCTGCTGCCCCTGATCGCGCCCGAGGCCCGCGCCGAGATCCAGCGCGTCATGTCCCACGGCGCGGGCGTGCTGCGCTCCGCCGCGAGCCTGGCCGGGGCCGTACGGGAACTGGAGGCCGTCCACGCGAACGCCGTGCTGGCGCAGCAGGGCGCGGCGAACGGCCCCGGGGTCCTCGGCGGCAAGTCCGCCGAGCCAGGGGTCGAGTCCTGGGAGACCTCCAACCTGCTGTGCGTGGCCCGGGTGCTGGCGACCGCCGCGCTGGAGCGCGCCGAGACGCGCGGATGCCACTGGCGGGACGACCGCCCCGGGCGGGACGACGAGACCTGGCGCCGCCATCTCGTCGTACGCCTCGCTCCCGACCGCAGCCTGGTCGTCACCCGCACCGAGGGCACCGCCTTCCCCCCGACCGTCCCCACCGTCCGCCCAGCCCCCAGGGAGCGATAACCGTGAGCAGCAGCAGTACGCCGACCCCGGAAGAACGTCCGCACCCGGAGCCGGTGGACGTACCCCTGGTTCGCATCGGCGGCGCCGACGACCCCGGTGAGGCCGGCGACGGCTGCGGCTGCGCGTCCGGGGGCGACGGGGCCGATCCGTATGAGTGCGGGCTCGACCCCGCCCTGGCCCAGCTCCTCGCGGACGCCGGGCTCGACCCGGTCCAGGTCGAGGACATCGCGCATCTCGCCATCGCCGAGGACCTGGACCACGGCGTTGACGTCACCACCGTCTCCACCGTCCCCGAAGACGCCGTCGCCACCGCCGACTTCACCGCCCGGGAGGCCGGGACCGTCGCCGGGCTGCGGATCGCCGAGGCCGTGCTGTCCATCGTGTGCACCGAGTCCTTCGAGGTGGAGCGGCACGTCGAGGACGGCGAGCGCGTCGAGGCGGGCCGGAAGCTGCTGTCCGTCACCGCGCGCACCCGCGATCTGCTCACCGGCGAGCGCAGCGCCCTCAACATCCTGTGCCGCCTCTCCGGCATCGCGACCGCCACCCGCGCGTGGGCGGATCTGCTGGAGGGCACTTCGGCGCGGGTGCGCGACACCCGCAAGACCACGCCCGGCCTGCGCGCCCTGGAGAAGTACGCGGTGCGCTGCGGGGGCGGCGTCAACCACCGTATGTCCCTGTCCGACGCGGCGCTGGTCAAGGACAACCACGTGGTCGCGGCGGGCGGGGTGGCGCAGGCGTTCAAGGCGGTGCGCGAGCGGTTCCCGAAGGTTCCGATCGAGGTCGAGGTGGACACGCTGCACCAGTTCCGCGAGGTGCTGGACGCGGGCGCGGACCTGATCCTGCTGGACAACTTCACCCCCGCCGAGACCGCCGAGGCCGTGGCCCTCAACCACGGGCGCGCCGCGCTGGAGTCCTCGGGCCGACTCACCCTCGACAACGCGCGCGCCTACGCGGAGACCGGCGTGGACTATCTGGCGGTCGGCGCGCTCACCCACTCCTCGCCGATCCTCGACATCGGCCTCGACCTGCGTGAGGCTGACCGCTGATGCTGCTCACCATCGATGTCGGCAACACCCACACGGTGCTGGGCCTCTTCGACGGCGACGACATCGTCGAACACTGGCGCATCTCCACCGACTCGCGCCGCACCGCCGACGAACTCGCCGTGCTGCTGCAGGGACTGATGGGCATGCACCCGCTGCTCGGCGAGGAACTGGGCGACGGCATCGAGGGCATCGCGATCTGCTCCACCGTCCCCTCGGTGCTGCACGAACTGCGCGAGGTCACCCGCCGCTACTACGGCGACGTCCCTGCGGTCCTCGTCGAGCCCGGCATCAAGACCGGCGTGCCGATCCTGATGGACAACCCCAAGGAGGTCGGCGCGGACCGCATCATCAACGCGGTCGCGGCCGTCGAGCTGTACGGGGGCCCCGCGATCGTCGTCGACTTCGGCACCGCCACGACGTTCGACGCGGTGAGCGCACGCGGGGAGTACGCGGGCGGGGTGATCGCCCCGGGCATCGAGATCTCGGTCGAGGCCCTCGGCGTCAAGGGCGCCCAGCTTCGCAAGATCGAGCTGGCCCGCCCGCGCAGCGTGATCGGCAAGAACACCGTGGAGGCGATGCAGGCGGGCATCGTCTACGGCTTCGCGGGCCAGGTCGACGGCGTGGTCGGCCGTATGCGCCGGGAACTGGCCGCCGACCCCGACGACGTCACGGTCATCGCCACGGGCGGCCTGGCGCCGATGGTTCTCGGCGAGTCCTCCGCCATCGACGAACACGAGCCCTGGCTCACCCTGATCGGCCTGCGCCTGGTCTACGCCCGCAACGTCTCCCGCCTCTAGCCGGGGCTTGGCCCCAGACCCCGTTTCCGGGGGCTCCGCCCCCGGACCTCCGGCTCCTCCATCGCCGGAGGGGCTGGATGGTGCGGGGCCTGCCCCCGCTGCAGAACCCCGGCACGCCCACCCACCCCAATTAAGCCGATTTTGTCCGATTAGCTCGTATCGTCGGTTCATGCCCACGCCATACGGATCCCGCGGCGGCATGGCCTTCGGCCCCGACGAGCTATGTGTGCTCCGACGCGCCCTCGCCATCGCCCTCCATCCCGTTCCCCTCGACGACGAGGACGTGCAGGACTGTCTGCGGTTGGCCGAATCCGTGGACGAGGCGGTCCGCGAGGCCGGCAGGATGCGCGACTTCCTCCTCGCCGACCTCGCCCGCTACCGCGCGGCCCTCCCCGGCTCCGCGGTCGGCTATCTGGAGCTCCTCCAGGGCGCGCTGGCCGCCGGGTACGATCCTCGCCCCGAGGATCTGGCCGGGTTGCGCACCCTGCGCGGCCGGCCGTCCGCTGCGGCGCTCCTGGAGCGCTGCCAGGCGCTCGCCGAGCAGTCCGCAAGGGCCCGGCTGGCGAGTCGCACGGCCCCGGTCGACTCCGCCCCCGCCCCCGCCGCCCGTGACCGCCGCGGACATCTGCTCGCGCTGCCCGGCGGGCGCGCCGCGGACGGGGACAAGAAGCCCAGACCGCAGCCCCAGCCGCAGACCCAGCCCCGCCCCAAACCCAAGCCGCAGCCCGGCGAGCGTCCGGTCCCCAAGCCGTCCGAGGTGTTCCCGCCGCGTCGCCGCCCCACGCCCCCGCCCGCGCAGCGCGCCGCCGGATAGCTACTCTGGGGCCATGGACTACGTATCCGCTCTCCTGCCGCCCGTGGTGATGGCCGTCTTCTTCACCGCGCTGGTGGTGACGATCGTCAAGAGCCAGGGCGGGCCCAACAAGGCGAAGGAGGACGCGGCCGTGGACGCGGCGCTCGCCCGCGCCGAATCCGCCCGTCAGCCCGGCACTGCCGACTGAGACCGCGCCGGGCCTGCCTGCGGGCGTCCGAGCGGCACAGGATGTACGGCCGATACTCGGCCGTACATCCTTTTTGTCTCATTTGTCATGACTGTTAGGTCAATGGCCTGACATTCTTAGATCTCCCACTATGGTGGCGATGTGCCCCGTCAATTGGGAGACCTTGAAGACGCCGTCATGACGCGGATCTGGCAATGGAACCGTCCGGTCACCGTCCGGGAAGTCCTGGAAGACCTTCAGCAGGAACGGTCCATCGCCTACACCACGGTCATGACCGTAATGGACAATCTCCATCAGAAGGGCTGGCTGCGCCGGGAAGTCGAGGGCCGTGCCTATCGATATACCGCCGTCTCCACCCGCGCCGCCTACTCCGCCGCACTGATGAACGAGGCGTGGTCCCAGAGCGACAACGCCGCGGCCGCCCTTGTCGCCTTCTTCGGCATGATGTCGCCCGAGCAGCGTGAAGCCCTGCAGGCCGCGCTGCGCATCGTCCGGGGCGACGGGCCCGCCGACGGCGCGGATGCGCAGGAGCGATAGCGTCGGGCCATGTCATATGACCCAGCAAATGCCATCACCGTCCGGCGGGCCCGGACCAGCGATGTGCCGGCCGTACGCCGGCTCGTCGATCCGTACGTTCGTGAAGGCATCCTGCTCGACAAAGCGACCGTCACGCTTTACGAGTCCATCCAGGAGTTCTGGGTGGCGGAACGTGACGCGGACGCCGCCGTCGTCGGCTGCGGGGCGCTGCACGTCATGTGGGAAGACCTCGCGGAAGTCCGCACACTCGCCGTGGACCCCGGCCACAAGGGGCACGGCATCGGCCATCAGGTGCTCGACAAGCTGCTGGGAACCGCCGGCTGGCTCGGAGTGCGGCGGGTATTCTGCCTCACCTTCGAAGTGGACTTCTTCGGGAAGCACGGCTTCGTCGAGATCGGCGATGCTCCGGTCGACGGAGATGTCTACAGCGAGCTGCTGCGTTCCTATGACGAGGGCGTCGCCGAGTTCCTCGGGCTCGAACGAGTGAAGCCGAACACCTTGGGTAACAGCCGCATGCTTCTGCATCTGTGATCGCCCCGCCGGAAGCGGTGCGACTCGGAACCCTATGTCCGAATCGCGTATGTTTCCCGCGTTCCCCGGGTTCTGAACCTCCCCCGGGGGTTTGAGTTTTCCCGGGAAAAGCGGTTTCCTTTCCTCGTACTGCATTTTCGATGAAAGGAAATCCGGTGGCACAGAAGGTTCAGGTCCTTCTTGTCGACGACCTCGACGGCGGCGAGGCGGACGAGACGGTGACGTTCGCGCTGGATGGCAAGAGCTACGAGATCGACCTCACGACCGAGAATGCGGACAAGCTCCGTGACTCGCTGGCCGACTTCGTGAAGGCGGGCCGCAAGACCGGCGGCCGCAGCAGCGGTCGCGGCAAGGGCCGCAGCGCCTCCTCCGCCAGCAACGACACGGCCGCAATCCGCGCCTGGGCGAAGGAGAACGGCTACAACGTCAACGACCGCGGCCGGGTCCCCGCCGACATCCGCGAGGCCTACGAGAAGGCCAACGGCTGAACAGCCTGCGGCTGACCATTTCCGCGGGGTGTATTCGCACGGCTGGCACCCCTGGAAGCACCACCCCCCACGGCGCTGTTCCTCGTACGCCGCAAACGGGCCCGGAAGCACTCCGTTGCGGCCACGCCCACCACGCGTACGAGATCGGGCGTCAATGCGAGATCGGAAGCCCCGACGCGGTCGGGGCAGCGCACAGCGGCGGCTTCGCCGCGGGACCCCACGCCCGCGCGGCCGCCCGGGAGCCCGCCGCCGGGCCCGAACGGGGCAAGGGCAGGCAGCAGCGGCTCCATGGCGCATCCCGGTTCGGGGGGCCGCAGCCACACGGCGGCCCCCCGTGAAACGGCCCGCTCCGACGGCGCGGGCCATCCGGGCGGCGGGGGAGCGGCCATCCGCCCGCCCGCTCCCAGCGCGGTCAGGGCCAGATCGACGCCGCTCCATTCCAGCCAGTCGAGGAGCCCCGGCAGCTCGTCTGCTGCTCCCGGGGCCACCAGAAGCCGCACACGGGCCCCGGCGAGGGCGACCGGCCCCGGCAGGCCGGTCCGCTCCAGGAGGGCCGCCCCGGCGTCCGAGGGCAGCTCCAGGACGTCGAAACGCAGGCCGGTGACCAGATGCACCGCGCCGTCTCCGGATGCCTCCACGGCCCAGCCCAGCTCGTTCTCGTACCACCGGGCCCACCGGGCCTGCCGCGTCCGCTGTGGCCGCCGCGCCCGTCCGGAGGGGCCGCCGGCGCCGCTCGCCGCCGCGGGCGTGCGGGGGAGCGGAAGGGTGAACGCCATACTCGGGGAACTCTCACGGGTCCTTTTGAGTTACGCAGGGTGTGCGGGACATTGCTCAGGGTGCCTGCCCCCGAGTGGGGGAGGCGCCCGAAGGCGGATCGGCAGACGCAAGGTTGTTCGCCCGTAGCGGAGGGAACCCGTGTGCGCCGCATGGACTGTCAGTGCGAACGGGTAAGACTTACCTAGTGGGGAGGGGCGACAGACCCGCAGGGACGTCTCGCGTTCGCCATCGGCGTACAGATGGTGAGGCTAACCGCTTGGCCTGCGGGAACATCGTCTCGCACCATCAGGTTGGAGCAGTTGTCGGCGTTCAGGGGTCAGGAGGCCACAGACGGGTGTCGGCAGTTGGAATGAGCGGTCCCCGCTCGCGGGACTAAGCTGCGGAAGGACAGGGAGGGGATCGACCCCTTTACTGACTGACCGCTCTGAGGAGCGATTAACGATGTTCGAGAGGTTCACCGACCGCGCGCGGCGGGTTGTCGTCCTGGCTCAGGAAGAAGCCCGGATGCTCAACCACAACTACATCGGCACCGAGCACATCCTCCTGGGCCTGATCCACGAGGGTGAAGGTGTCGCCGCTAAGGCCCTGGAGAGCCTCGGGATTTCGCTCGAGGCGGTCCGCCAGCAGGTGGAGGAGATCATCGGCCAGGGCCAGCAGGCCCCGTCCGGGCACATCCCCTTCACTCCCCGTGCCAAGAAGGTCCTGGAGCTGTCGCTCCGCGAGGCCCTTCAGCTGGGCCACAACTACATCGGCACGGAGCACATCCTGCTGGGCCTGATCCGTGAGGGCGAGGGCGTGGCCGCCCAGGTCCTCGTGAAGCTCGGCGCCGATCTCAACCGGGTGCGGCAGCAGGTCATCCAGCTGCTCTCCGGTTACCAGGGCAAGGAAGCCGCCACCGCGGGCGGCCCGGCCGAGGGCACGCCCTCGACCTCCCTCGTCCTCGACCAGTTCGGCCGGAATCTCACCCAGGCCGCACGGGAGTCCAAGCTCGACCCGGTCATCGGGCGCGAGAAGGAAATCGAGCGGGTCATGCAGGTGCTGTCCCGCCGCACCAAGAACAACCCGGTCCTCATCGGCGAGCCCGGCGTCGGCAAGACCGCCGTCGTCGAGGGGCTGGCGCAGGCCATCGTCAAGGGCGAGGTGCCCGAGACCCTCAAGGACAAGCACCTCTACACCCTCGACCTGGGCGCACTGGTCGCCGGCTCCCGCTACCGCGGCGACTTCGAGGAGCGCCTGAAGAAGGTCCTCAAGGAGATCCGCACCCGCGGCGACATCATCCTGTTCATCGACGAGCTCCACACCCTGGTGGGTGCGGGCGCCGCCGAGGGCGCGATCGACGCCGCGAGCATCCTGAAGCCCATGCTGGCCCGCGGCGAGCTGCAGACCATCGGTGCGACGACGCTCGACGAGTACCGCAAGCACCTGGAGAAGGACGCCGCGCTGGAGCGCCGCTTCCAGCCCATCCAGGTCGCGGAGCCGTCGCTGCCGCACACGATCGAGATCCTCAAGGGTCTGCGCGACCGCTACGAGGCCCACCACCGCGTCTCCATCACCGACTCCGCGCTGGTCGCCGCCGCGACGCTGGCCGACCGGTACATCTCGGACCGCTTCCTGCCGGACAAGGCGATCGACCTGATCGACGAGGCCGGCTCCCGGATGCGCATCCGCCGGATGACCGCGCCGCCGGACCTGCGCGAGTTCGACGAGAAGATCGCCGGCGTCCGCCGCGACAAGGAGTCCGCGATCGACTCGCAGGACTTCGAGAAGGCCGCCTCGCTGCGCGACAAGGAGAAGCAGCTCCTGGCCGCCAAGGCGAAGCGCGAGAAGGAGTGGAAGGCCGGCGACATGGACGTCGTCGCCGAGGTGGACGAGGAGCTGATCGCCGAGGTCCTGGCGACCGCCACCGGCATCCCGGTCTTCAAGCTCACCGAGGAGGAGTCCTCCCGGCTGCTGCGCATGGAGGACGAGCTCCACAAGCGCGTCATCGGCCAGAAGGACGCCATCAAGGCGCTCTCGCAGGCCATCCGCCGTACCCGCGCCGGCCTGAAGGACCCGAAGCGCCCCGGCGGCTCGTTCATCTTCGCCGGCCCGTCCGGCGTCGGTAAGACCGAGCTGTCCAAGACGCTCGCCGAGTTCCTCTTCGGCGACGAGGACGCGCTGATCTCCCTCGACATGTCGGAGTTCAGCGAGAAGCACACGGTGTCGCGCCTCTTCGGCTCCCCGCCCGGATACGTGGGCTACGAAGAGGGCGGCCAGCTCACCGAGAAGGTGCGCCGCAAGCCGTTCTCCGTCGTCCTCTTCGACGAGGTGGAGAAGGCTCACCCGGACATCTTCAACTCGCTGCTGCAGATCCTGGAGGACGGTCGGCTGACCGACTCCCAGGGCCGGGTCGTGGACTTCAAGAACACGGTCATCATCATGACCACCAACCTCGGCACCCGGGACATCTCCAAGGGCTTCAACCTGGGCTTCGCCGCCCAGGGCGACGTCAGGACCGGCTACGAGCGGATGAAGGCGAAGGTCAACGAAGAGCTGAAGCAGCACTTCCGGCCCGAGTTCCTCAACCGTGTGGACGACACGGTCGTCTTCCACCAGCTCACCGAGGACGACATCATCCAGATCGTCGACCTCATGATCGCCAAGGTGGACGAGCGGCTGAAGGACCGCGACATGGGCATCGAGCTGAGCGGTGAGGCCAAGTCCCTCCTTGCCAAGCGCGGCTACGACCCGGTCCTGGGCGCCCGCCCGCTGCGCCGCACGATCCAGCGCGAGGTCGAGGACGTGCTCTCCGAGAAGATCCTCTTCGGTGAGCTTCGCCCCGGTCACATCGTCGTCGTGGACACCGAAGGCGAGGGTGAGGAGAAGAAGTTCACCTTCCGCGGCGAGGAGAAGTCGGCGCTTCCCGACGTCCCGCCGATCGAGCAGGCAGCGGGCGGCCCTGGCCCGAACCTCTCGAAGGACGCGTGACGCCCAGGCGTCGAGCGGCTGAGTGAAAGGGGCTGCCCCGGACCGTCCAAGACGGTCCGGGGCAGCCCCTTTTGCCCTTCCGCCATGTCCTGTTGCACGCCGAATGCGGCGGCGACGCGCGCGCGGCATGAACACGGCCGCGGGCGGCCGTGTTCATGCCGCCACCGCCACGTCACTGTGCCCCGCGGCCAAACCCGGAGATGTCGGCCGTGCGCGGGTTGCCGACTTTGAACGGCCCGGATGATTCCGCAGCGACGGGTTTGAGGGTGAAGGCCACCTTGTGCGTGTGGCCCGTCGTACGGGCGCCGTCGGCGCCGGCTTCCACCACCCAGGCCTTCACCTTCGTTCCGCCCTTGACCTCCTTGCGGAGTTCCAGCGTGAACTCCATCTGGATATCGCCGACTTCGAAGTCGAGCGTCTGGCCGGTTCCGCGGACGGCTGCTTCGAGGAGCTGGTCGCGGATGGACTGGATGGCGTCGGCGAGCTCGATGCCGTCGAATTCGCTGCTCATGTGTCCCCCTGTGTGGTGTGGACGGTTATCGGAACCTCCAGAGCGTCTGCTCCGGTGAGATGGAGACGGGTCTGCGCGGAGTGGCGGATCTCGACGGACAGTCCCGGTATGCCGCGCAGCGGCGTCAGGTCCAATTCCTGGCCGTTGACCTTCCCGATCTTCAGCTGCAGACGGAGCAACGACGGGAACACTCTTGCCAGCGCCGCGGTGTCGACGGGGAAGTCCACTCCGCTCAACCGCAGTTCGGTGATGCGCGGACACCGGTCGGCCGAATCCCAGTCGAAGGGCCCCCAGATGTAGTTGATCCACAGGCGGCGCAGGCCGTGAATGGCCCGGGCGGCATTCACCAGCGAGGGCACGTGCTCCGGGGTGTCCGCGATGAGGTGCTCGATGCTCCCCCAGCGCAGTAGGTCCGCGGTGCGAATCGGGTCGTGTCCGGTGACGCGCAGCGTGCCGACCCTCGGATAGGGGCCGGGGACCGCCAGTGTTCCCGAGTCGACCGTCAACACGTCGAATGAGCGGTCGGCGATGTCCGCAAAGGTGGACAGCCCTGTGCAGAAGGCGAGAGTCACGGCCGTGATGGAGGGACGATCGGCGAGGAATCCGAGAGTGGTCAGCTCGCGGTTGCGGTACACCGACAGGCTCTTCACACCGCTGCGCGGCAGATATGCGTCAAGTGCGTCCGGGGTGCAATGGCCGCGCACATTCAGCCGGGGCGTCGGCGTGCAGTAGCGGAGCGCGGCCAGTTGCCCGGCGGTGGAGACTTCCACGGTGAAGTCGTCCATACGCAGCCGGGACAGCACCTGACGCGCGTATGCCGCGGGCGGAAAACGGCTCCAGGCCCGGGCGAGTTCCGCCCGCACGCCGCGATCCGGGTGCCCGATGAACTCCGTCAGCCGCTCCAGGCCTGCCTCGTCATCGCCCACCTGCGCGATGATCTGGATGACGTTGCGGAGGTGGTCGGGGCCGATGTCCTCGGACGCCGCGTCCGACGGGCCCGGCAGCAGCGGCAGCACACAGGGGCCCAGGGCGATCAGGTCGACCACGTCTCTGATGTCCTTCGGCGGCATCAGCGCCCGGATGCGGTCCTCGGTCGCCGTGCGCGTCCGGTCGTCGAGGTAGATCGCCGCCGCGGCGCAGTGGGCCGCCAGCAGATACAGCGCACGGCGTTGTCCCGCGTCCTCGGAGGTGTCGCCCAGCCCGCCGAGGCGGTCGATCAGCAGCCCCGCCCTGCGGCGGTCGAGATGGCCTGTGGACAGCCGGATGACGTCCTGCCACTGCTCGTCTCCGGCGCGGCGGAGAAGTTCCTCCACGCTGTCGGTCTCGGCGAGTTCCTTGGCCGCGAGATAGTCCTGGAAGGTGCGGTGGATGAACTGCAGGACGCCCTGGCTGCGCTCCTGGAGCAGACCGCTGCGGTTGAGCAGATGGGACAGGATCCGTTCAGGTGTGCCCTGGCGGGCCACCTGCGGCATGCCTCGGACGGCCTGACGGATCTGGTGGACGGCCTGGGCGTGGGTGAGCTGGGTCTGCCCGCCCCGCACAAGCCATACCGCGATGTGTTGCAGGAGGAGTTTGTGCTGTTCCACGCCGATGGTGACGCCCTCGACGGCCCTCACTCCGCGCCGCTTGTCGCGGTTGCCGAGGAGCATGTCGAGACCGGCGTGGTACAGCTGCCAGCGGGTGTCCGGGAGATCGCCCTCCCGCTTGCGGTGCAGCGCGCAGATCACGGCGCACAGCAGCGGCGTGCGGGCGAGGTCGCGCAGGGCGTGGCTGCGGCGGAACTCCGTCAGCAGGCTCTTCTCCAGGGCGTGCAGCCGCCGCCCCGCCGCCGCGGCCCGGTGGCGGTCGCCCAGGGCCGCGTACTCTCCGCGGGCCGCCGCGTGCCAGGAGGCGACGAACGCGCCGATGTCCTGATCGCTCATGGGGAGCAGCAGCAGTTCGGAGAAGCCCTCCGAAGTCAGCCAGTGCCTCTCCACCGCTCCCGGCCGCACCGTGGCCAGACAGCGGTTGTCGCGGTACAGGGCCAGCAGCCGGGTCAGCCAGGCGCGGGCTTTCGGGCGGTCTTCCTGGGGGAGTTCATCGAGCCCGTCGACGAGGATCAGGGCGCGGCCCGCCTCCAGTACGCGTTCTGCCCAGCCGTCGGGGGCCGGTCCGACCGGCAGCTCGGCGGCGCGGTGCAGCTGGTCCGGGGCGGGGAAGCGGTCTCCGTCGGCGTGGACGGTGCGCATCGGGATGACGAAGGGGACAAGGCCGTTGAGGGCGTCGAGCTTGCGGGGGAGGGTGCCGCAGGCGGCGTGTGAGGCGAGCCACCACACAAGGGTGGTCTTGCCCGCACCGGCCTCCCCGCGCAGCAGGGTGCGGGGGCGGGCGCCGAGCAGATCCTCCACGCGCTGCGGGAGTTGGGCCCTGTCCCAGGGCCGGTCGGCGGCAGGCTCCGCGTCCGTCGCCTCCAGACTCAGATAGGCGTTGTCCAGGTCCCAGCCGGACTCCTGGACGCCGAGCTCGTCGATGCCGAAGATCTCCGTCCTGCGGTACTGGGCCCGGAGGCCGGCCGCGTATCTGTTCTCGAAGGGCGCGTCCCCCGGGTCAAACCCGGAGACCTTCTCGAGCGCGGGCAGGCGGTTGCGGATCGACGCCGGGACGGCGGAGGCGGCCCCTTTGGAATCCGGGCGCCGCCATGCGGCCTTGACCGCTTCGACGGACACCGTGCGGAGCTGCTGCTGTCGTTCGTCCGCGGCCGCCTCCGAGACCAGGCCGATGAGCACGGCGCCCGCGAAGACCGGCGAGCCCGAGAGCCCGGCCAGCGGGGACTCGTCGCGTCGTACGGATCCGGGGGAGTGGTCCAGCCAGAGCGTGAGAGCTCCCCGTAACCGTCCCATCGCGGGCAGCACCGTGCCCGTGTACTGGCCGAGGTCCAGCCGGCCGTCATCCCCGTACCGCTGGCAGCCGGGGAAGCCGATGGTCTGGCAGTGCGGCAGCGGGGCGTCCTTCGTCAGACGTCCCCAGCGGAGCCGGGGGAGGTCCGGGACCACCGGCCGGTCCGCGGCGAGCAGGGCCGCGTCGCAGGATTGCGGGGATCCGGTCCACAGGACGGTGCAGCGGATCGCGCCCGAGTGTCCGGGGTGGGCGACCGAGGCCCGCACCTGCTGTTCGCCCAGCAGATGCGCACTGGTCAGGACGAGCCGGGGGCCGAGCAGCACGCCGGTCCCCTGCCGCTCGCCGAGCACCGCCACGACCCTGCGGGAGACGGCGTGCTCCACAGGACCCCACCCCCTGTTCCCACCCCTGATGGAGATCGAGATTAGCCGCGACGCCTGGGTGGCGGGGGGTGAATCCGTGACAAGGCGCACAGGCCCGAGAGGGCCTACTAGCCGGGGTAGTGCGCCTGGGCGCGGCTCGCCCGCCGCCTTCGGGGCCGGTGCGGGCGCAGCTGCCGGGTCCCGTGTGCCGTCCAAGGTCAATCCATCCCTGATGTCCTTTTCGGGCCGTCCTGTCAGGGGTTTAAACCTCATTGAGTGGGGATTTTTCCGGGTCCCTCCTTATAGGTGATGGTGCGGCGGACAGATGTCAATGGCGTGGATTACCCCGCCTTGCGCTACGACGGAACGTCGTAGATGGGGTGTTTGGGACAAAGCGGAGGTACGGGTTACCAAGGGATGGCCAACCCGCCCGGCGCTCCGCACGCGCCGGGCCCGCCTATGCCCCCGGAGGTCATCCCGTATGTCGAAGCGCGTCACGAACCCCGCCCGTACCGCCATCGCCGCCCTTGTCGCAGGGATGGGGGTGTCGGCCGTGCTGGGGAGCGGGGTCGCCTTCGCGGGGGAGCCCGCGGTGAGCAGCGGCTCGCCCGTCAGCGCCGTCGCGAGCGCCGTCGCCGCTCAGGCGGAGGCCCAGGCCAAGGCCGCGAAGGCGACCGCCGAGGCCGCCAAGAAGGCCGAGGCCGCCGCCAAGAAGGCCTGGCAGAAGCCGGTCAGCAAGTACACGCTGACCGCCACCTTCGGCAAGGCCGGCAACATGTGGAGCAGCAACCACTCCGGCCAGGACTTCGCCGTGCCCGTAGGCACCAAGGTCAGTGCTGTGGGCAGCGGCACCGTCGTCAAGGCCGGCCCGAACGGCGCCGGTGACGGCCCTGCCTACGGCAACGCCGTCGTGATCAAGCACGACAACGACACCTACTCCCAGTACGCGCACCTCTCCCGCGTCGATGTGAAGCCGGGCCAGAAGGTGAAGGTCGGGCAGCGCATCGCCCTCTCCGGCAACACCGGAAACTCCAGCGGCCCG
Organism: Streptomyces chengmaiensis; assembly: GCF_029846775.1. NCBI lineage: Bacteria > Bacillati > Actinomycetota > Actinomycetes > Kitasatosporales > Streptomycetaceae > Streptomyces > Streptomyces chengmaiensis. Next base: position 10,505 of record NZ_JARWBG010000002.1, on the reverse strand, counting down.
CACCTGCACTTCGAGATCCGCAAGACCCCGAACTACGGCTCGGCCATCAACCCGGTCAAGTACCTGCGCTCCGAGGGCGTCAGCATCTGACGGACGCGGTCGTCGGCGGCGGAGCGCCGCACTGGCACCCGGCTGCTGCGCGGTCCCGGCCGGCGGATTCCCCGCCGACCGGGACCGCGCTTCCGTATCGCCACGGCGACTGTGAGAAGTCATGAGAGGGGCCTCTCGCGACAGGCAGCGGGGCCCGCAGCCGTCAGGCGGATCTCGCCCGGCAGCTGATCCCGCCTGCGGGACATCCGGCGCGGCGGCTCCGCGGCGGTGGACCTGTGCGATGTGGCCGCCGGACGGCCGGACGGGCCGCCGCCCCGGCGGCCTGCGGTGCGGTGCTGTGCTGTGCTCGGCGGGTTACCGGCCGCGGTGTGGCATGGCGCGCGGTGGGGTCACTGGCTGCGGTGTGGCCTGGCGCGCGGCGGGTCACTGGCTGCGGTGTGGCCTGGCGCGCGGTGGGGCACGGCCTGCGGTCGGCTACGGCCGCCGATGTCGATGTCGCTGCCGGCGATCGCCGTCGCCGTCGCCGCCGCCGCCGTCGCCGTCGGCAGGCGGCAGCACCGCAAAGCTGCCCGTGTTCGTCGGCGCATGCTCCGGCAGCCACAGCACCGCGACCGCGCCGCCCGCCCCGTCCTGTGCCGCCGCCCCCTCCGGGGCGGCGTTTGCGTTGCGGAAGGTCAGCCGCGCCCCGAGGACGCGTGCCTGGCCCTCCGCGATCGTCAGACCCAGGCCATGGCCCTGCCCGGCCCGGTCGCTGGCGCCGGTGCGGAACCGGCTCGGCCCCTCCGCCAGCAGTTCCTCGGGGAAGCCGGGTCCGTGGTCGCGTACCCGCACCACGCGGCCCTCGACCGTGACCTCGACCGGCTGCTTGCCGTGTTTGGCGGCATTGGCCAGCAGATTGCCGAGGATCCGTTCCAGCCGCCGTGGATCGGTGTTCACATACGACTCGTGCACCACACAGACCACGGCGTCCGGCGCCAGCACCGCAACCCGGCGGGCGACGAACTCGCCCAGCGCGATCTCCTGCAGTTCGGCCCGCTCCGACGCGCTGTCCAGCCGGGCCACCTCCAGCACGTCCTCGACCAGGGTTCGCATGGCCTGCGCCCGGTCCCGCACCAGCTCGGCCGGGCGGCCGGGCGGCAGCAGCTCCGCCGCGGTCAGCAGGCCGGTCACCGGAGTCCGCAGCTCATGCGCGATATCCGCGGTGACCCGGCGCTCGGCCTCGATGCGCGCGTTGAGCGCGTCGGTCAGCGCGTCGACGGCGCGGGCCAGCTCATCCGTCTCATCGCGGACGACCCCGCCGATCGCGTCCCGCACCCGTACGTCCGTATTGCCCTGGGCCACGTTTCCGGCTGCGGCTGCGGCCTTCCGCAGCCGCCGCGACAGCGAGCCGCCGATCAGCACACCGAGCGCGCAGCCGCCGAACACCACCGAGACCGAACCGATGATCAGCGCCCGGTCGAGCGCCTGGATGATCGTGGCGCTGCGGCCGGCGAACTGGCTGTGCAGCGAGAGCACATCGCCGTTGGACAGCGGCACCGCCGCCCATATCTCGGCCGGCCCCTCGGCCGGCTCGTGCACATAGGAGCCGCGCCGACCCTGCCGCACGAGCTTCTGGAGGTCCTTGGGGACGGCCGGATCGTTGATCTTGGTGTTGAAACGCGGGTCCTTGTTCTTTGACTGCTCGTACCAGCGCTGCGCCAGCAGCACCCGGTCCATCTGGACGTCGCGCGCGTTGTCGAGCATCGAGACGCGGGCGGCGTTGTGCACGACCAGGCTCAGAGTCATGGCGACGAGCGCGCCGACGCCCGCGATCGCGATGCTGATCTTCCAGCGGACACCGGTGCGCAGGGTGGGCTTCCTCATGCCGCACGCCTCCGCGCGGCGGCCCTGCGCCTCCACGGGGCCGTACGGCTCCGAGGGGCGGCCGGGCGCGGCCGTATCGCTCTCATCCCTTGAGCTTGTAGCCGAAGCCGCGGACCGTTTCGATCCGGTCCTGCCCGATCTTGGTGCGGAGCCGCTGGACATGGACGTCCACGACACGGGTGTCGCCGCCCCAGCCGTACTCCCAGACCCGCTCCAGCAGCCGGTCCCGGGACAGCACCGTGCCGGGCGCGGCGGAGAACTCCAGCAGCAGCCGCATCTCGGTCGGCGTCAGTGCCACCGGCTCGCCGCCCTTGCGCACCTCCATGCCCTCGGTGTCGACCTCCAGATCGCCGAAGACGAGCACCCCGCCCTGGCTGCTCTGACGCCCCGCCGCGGCCGGCTCGCCGCCCGTCGCGCCGCCCGCGTGCCCGAAGCGCCGCAGCACCGCGCGGATACGGGCGACCAGCACCGCGCCGTCGAAGGGCTTGGTGACATAGTCGTCGGCCCCGGCCTCCAGACCGAGGACCACGTCGATGGAGTCCGCGCGGGCCGACAGCATGATCACGGGGACGGTGGACTCATCGCGGATCCGGCGGCAGAGGCTGACCCCGTCCAGGCCCGGCACCATGACATCGAGCAGGGCGATGTCCGGCCGGTTCGCCCGGAACGCCGCCAGGCCCTGCAGGCCGTCGGGCATGGCGGTGACCACGAAGCCGTCCCGCTCCAGCGCGAGCTGGGTGGCCTCGCGGATGACGTCGTCGTCCTCGACGAACAGGACATGGGTCTCGGCCATCCGGCTGCTCTCTGCTCTCTTGTTCTCTCGGTCGCCGGTCGTTTCACGCCGGTCGTTTCACGCCGGTCGTTTCACGCCGGTCGTTTCACGCGGGTCGTCTCACGCTCCGGTCGGGTGTGTCGGTCCGGATACGTCGGTCGTCCGGCGGTTCAGCGGTCGTCGAACTCGGGCACCGGCTCGGTCGCGATCACCTCGCCGCCGCCGACCGCCGTGCTGAACTCGTTGCGCACCCAGTGCTCCTGCGCGAACTTGCCGTCCTGCCAGCGGTAGGTGGTCACCTCCTGGCCGGACGGCTGGGCCACGGGGTCGCCCTTGGCGTACACCTGCCGGGTCACCACCAGGTCGCCCCGGTCGATCGCGGCGTACACAGCGGGTTCCTCCGCGGCGAAGACATTCTCGTACCTCTCGCCGTTCTCCCGGTACACATACGTGCCAAGGCCGACCGCGTCGCCGCACGTCAGCACATTGACCACCACGTCGGGCGACGAGCCGCCGGTGAGGTTTCCGTACGACGTGTCCACGGGGAACAGATCGCGGCCGCAGGGCCGCAGATCCTCCTTGACCCGGGCGCTGACCTTCGGGTCCGCCTTGAGCAGCGCCACCGCGTCCACGGTCCTGTTCGCCTTGCCGGTCCCGAAGGACGGCGTGGCGTCCGGGGAGGGGGCGGCGGTCGCGGCGTCGGAGTGCGCCGCTCCCTCGTCCTTCACCCCGGTCCCCCCGGTTGCGCAGCCGGCGGCGAACAGGACGACGGCGGCGAGCCCGGCCGTCGCCGCGCTGCCCGCCGCCCATCTCGCCGTCTCAGCCCGGGAGCCGCCGTCCACTAGGCCGCACACCGCTCCCGCCCCTGTTCCCCCAGCACCCGATCACGCCCCTGTCCGTGTCCCTGTCCCCGGCGGCGGCCGCCGCCCTGCCCGGGGACGCGTGACACCGCGTCCACATCGTCACGCACTGCGACCCCGGCGTCCAGCTCCCGTTCCCGGCGCTCCAGCTCCTGGCGGAGCCGCGCCAGCGCCCGGTGCAGCGTGCTCTTCACCGTACCGGCCGACATACCCAGCGCCGCAGCGGTCTCCTCGGTGCTCATCTGCTCCCAGTGCCGCAGCACCACCACGCTGCGCTGCTTCGGAGCCAGCACCTTCAGCACGTCCATCAGCAGGGCGCGGTCGGCGCGCTGTTCGCTGCCGTCCTCCACGCTGGCGTCCGGGAGCTGCTCGGTGGGCACCTCCTCCAGCTTGCGGGCGCGCCACCACTCGGTGCGCGTGTTGATCATCACGCGGCGCAGATAGGCGTCGGCCAGCGACTTGTCCGCTATGCCGTCCCAGCGGCCGTAGGTGCGGGCGAGGGCGGTCTGGAGCAGATCCTGGGCGTCGACCGGGTCGGGGACCAGACGGCGGGCGCTGCGCAGCAGGGCCTCCTGCCGGGTGCGTACGTACTCCTCGAACTCGAGCACCTCGCCGTTCGTCTGCGCCATTCCAACCGCCTCCGTCCCCGTGACACGCCGTGCGCTCGCCGGCTGTCGCTGTCGTTCGCTTACCTGGGGGGAGAAGTTACGGAGGCGTTGTCACGAGGTTGTCCGAAGCGGCCGTCGGCGGACGCACGGGCATCCATCGGTTGTGTAACAGGCCCGCCGACAGACTCGGCGGGGCGGGGGCGGGGGGCCGCTTCTCAGGTCAGGTCAGGTCAGCGGAAGGCGGTACCGGTCACCGTCCAGCGGCTCCACGAGGCCGTCGGCGACCAGCCCGTCCAGCGCCCGTGCGCGCTGCACGGGCTCGTTCCAGACGGTGTCCAGCGCCGACCGCGGGACCGGTTCGGTCGCGTCCCGCAGCACCGCCAGCAGCCTGCCGCGCACCTGCCGGTCCGTTCCGGCGTAGGTCTGGCCGCGGCGCGCCGGGCCCTCGTGGGCGGGCTTGCCCGCCAGCCGCCAGGCGCAGCGGTCGGCGATCGGGCAGCGCCCGCAGTCCTCGCTCTTCGCCGTGCACACCAGCGCCCCCAGCTCCATGGACGCCGCCGCCCAGCGTGCCGCGGCAGCCTCGTCGTCGGGGAGCAGCGCGCGGGCCAGCCGGCGCTCGGCGGCCGTCGTCGCGTTCGGCGGGTACTGGATGCCGGTCGCGGCCCGTGCGAACACCCGGCGCACATTGGTGTCCAGGACCGGATGCCGCTGCCCGTACGCGAACGAGGCCACGGCGGCGGCCGTGTACTCGCCGATCCCGGGGAGCGCCAGCAGCTGGGCATGGTCGCGCGGGACGTCGCCGCCGTGGCGTTCCGTTATCGCCTGGGCGGCTCCGTGCAGACGCAGGGCACGGCGCGGATAGCCGAGCCTGCCCCAGGCGCGCACGGCCTCTCCGGAGGGCGAGGCGGCCAGGTCCGCGGGACGGGGCCAGCGGGCGAGCCACTGCTCGTACACCGGCAGCACACGGGCGACCGGCGTCTGCTGGAGCATGAACTCGCTGACCATCACGCCCCAGGCGCCCGCCTCGGGGCGTCGCCAGGGCAGATCGCGGGCATGCCGGTCGAACCAGGCGATGACGGAGGTGTGCAGCGACGCGGGGTCGGCGACGGACGGACCGGCGACGTGCGGGTCGGCGGACGGACCGGCGACGTGCGGGTCGGCGGATGAGGCGGCGACGCGCGGGCCGGCGTCCTCAGCGGTGGAGTGAGTCACGGTGGCGTTCGTGGCGTTCGTGGTGTTCATGTCCTTCCGATCCTGGCATGTCCGCGGGAGCGTGCGCCTGCTGCCGCGCGGACGCCGCGCCCGACGCCGTACGGGAAGCGGCGCGGGACGGGGCCCTGCGTGCGGAGGCGGGGCCGGGGCCGGCGAACCAGACCACGATCCCCGCGCGGCTCGTCCGCATCGTCGTCGTCAGCGCTGCCGCGGGGCCGGCCAGCGCCATGACGCACCCCGCGGCGACGGCGGCGCCCAGCAGCAGGCCCACGGCCACATCGTGCGGATAGTGGACCCCGACGAAGACGCGGGAGAACGCCATCAGCAGCGCCAGTGGCGCGGTGAGCAGCGCGATGCGCAGCCTGAGCGGCCAGGCGAGGACGATCGCCGCGGCGGCCGCGCCGGCGATCGCCGAGTGGTTGCTGGGGAAGGACCAGTCGCCGTACGGCGGGCAGGTCGCCAGCGAACCGGCCGCCTCGACGACCGTACGGCACGGACGCTCCTCGTCCACCAGGGACTTCAGCGACTCGCTGACCACATAGCCGACGGCGGTGGCGAGCGGTGCGAGGACGGCGACGGCGAACGCCCGGGCGTCGGCGCGGCGTGCGCGCCGCCAGGCGACGACGAACAGCACCGCGAACAGCAGCAGTCCCGCGTCGGTGAAGATCTCGGCGAACTGCTGCACCCAGGCGGGTGTGCTGTGGGCGAAGTCGGTGATGTCGCGGTAGAGGCCGCGGGTGATGCTGCTGTCCATGGTCGACGACCGTACGCGGTCGCCGCGGCCGTTCGCCCGGCGCCATCGGCCGGAACGGCCCTTGACGAAACAGAGGGTGACGAAAGGTGTGGCGGGGAGCCGGAGTTCCGGGGAAAGTCGGGCGGTGGGTGGGGCCGGAGTTGCCACAGATCTCTCGTAGAGTTTGACCGTGGGATCTCTGCGCAATCCGATCGGGCCGCTTCCCTCCTCCATCTACTGGCGACGGAGGGCAGTCGCGGCGGCGTTGTTCGCGCTGGTCGTGCTGCTGGCCGTATGGGTCGTCAGCTCCTTCGGGGGCGGAGGCGGTGACGGGAGCAAGGACGACGGCAGGGCCGGAGGCGCCGGGAAGCCCACCCCTTCGACGATCACGCCGGGTCCCTCCGGCTCCGGCCCCGCGATCAGCCAACAGCCGGGCGGGCGGGACGAGTCCGGCGACTCGGGGGCTGCAGAAGGCGCGAACGGCTCGAATGGTTCGAACGGTTCCGGTTCTGGCTCCGGTTCAAACTCCGGTTCCAGCGCCGGTTCCGGCCAGGACGGCGGCAGTGGCGAGGGCGGCGGCGCGACGGGCGGCGGCGCGGCAGGCGAGCGTGTCCCGGCGGGCTCCAGCCTGCCCCAGTGCGCCCCGGAGGCGCTGAAGTTGACCCTGCGCAGCGTCAAGGTCTCGTATGAGCCGGGAGAGAAGCCCCGCTTCCAGCTCGTCGCCTCGAACGCCTCGGGGGCGGCCTGCAAGAAGGACTTCGGGCCCCGGGCGGCCGTGGTCACGGTCGTCGACGCCACCGACGGCAAAAACGACACGGTGTGGTCCACCGAGGACTGCCCGAGCCGCGCGGGCCTGGAGTCCGGGAGCCTGCTGCTGAAGGTGCCCGCGCGCGCGAGCATCACCCACACCGTGGAGTGGGACCGCAAGCGCAGCGAGCCGCAGTGCGCCACCCCGCCGCCGGGGGCCGTGCCGCCCGGCAACTACCTGGCGGAGGCCCGGGTCGGGGGAGTGAAGGTGCTGCCGGCGCCGTTCCGGTTGGAGAAGGACTAGGGCGGGGCGGGGGAGACCCCCGCCCGCGCCCCTGGACGGGTCCAAGCCTCAGACGTACCGCTCCAGGATCGAGGACTCCGCCAGCCGCGACAGCCCCTCCCGCACACTCCGCGCCCGCGCCTCGCCCACGCCGTCGACCGCCTGGAGGTCGTCCACGCTCGCGGCCAGCAGCTTCTGCAGTCCGCCGAAGTGCTCCACCAGCCGCTCGATGATCGCGCCCGGCAGCCTCGGCACCTTGGCCAGCAGCCGGTAACCGCGCGGGGAGACCGCCGAGTCCAGCGTCTCCGGCGAACCGCTGTAGCCCAACGCGCGGGCCACCGTCGGCAGTTCCAGCAGCTCGGTATGGGTGAGCGAGTCCAGATCGGCGAGCGCCTCGGAGACCGTGCGGGAACGCTTCGCCGTGGGCTCGGGCACATAGTCGCGGGCGACGAGCTCCCGCTCGGGCTCCACCCCGGCGATCAACTCGTCGAGCTGGAGGGCGAGCAGCCGGCCGTCCGTGCCCAGCTCGACCACGTACTCGGCGATCTCGGTGGCGATCCGGCGCACCATCTCCAGCCGCTGCGCCACCGCCGAGACGTCCCGGACGGTGACCAGGTCCTCGATCTCCAGCGCGGAGAGGGTCCCGGCGACCTCGTCGAGACGGAGCTTGTAGCGCTCCAGGGTGGCCAGCGCCTGGTTGGCCCGGGACAGGATCGCGGCGGACTCCTCCAGGACCCGGCGCTCCCCGTCCACGTACAGCGCGATCAGGCGCATCGACTGCGACACCGAGACGACCGGGAAGCCGCACTGCCTGGACACGCGGTCCGCGGTGCGGTGGCGGGTGCCGGTCTCCTCGGTCGGAATGGAGGCGTCCGGCACCAGCTGCACCCCAGCGCGGTGGATCTTGGTGATGTCCTTGTCGAGGATCAGCGCGCCGTCCAGTTTGCACAGCTCGCGCAGCCGCGTCGCGGTGAACTCCACATCCAGCACGAAGCCGCCGGTGCACATCGACTCGACGGTCCGGTCCATGCCGAGGACGATCAGGCCGCCCGTGTTGCCGCGGAGGATGCGCTCCAGGCCGTCCCGCAGCGCCGTGCCGGGGGCGACCGCGCTCAGGGCGGCGCGGATCAGCGCTTCGTTGCCGGAGCCTCCGCCGGACTTTCCGGGTGCTGCTGCCCGGTCGTTGGCTGCCACTGCGCTCCTCCGGCTCGTACGGACAGGCGAGACCAGGGCAAAGTCTACCGGCGCGCATCCGCCTGGAGGGGGGCCTCTGCGCGCTCGGTGCCCGCGGAGGCCCGGGAACCGGCTTTGCGGCCGCGCGGGAGCACCCGGAGCGCGTCCCCCATGTCGGCGACTTCCGTGACCTTCATCCCGGGTGGGACCCGGCCCGGATCGGCCGGAACCAGGGCATGGGTGAAGCCCAGCCGGTGCGCCTCGGACAGCCGCCGCTGCACGCCCGTGACGCGTCTCACCTCCCCCGCGAGGCCCACCTCGCCGATCGCCACCAGGTTCTTCGGCAGGGGGGTGTCGCTCGCCGCAGAGGCGAGCGCGAGCGCGACGGCGAGATCCGCGGCGGGCTCGGAGAGCTTCACCCCGCCGACGGTGGCGCTGTAGATGTCCCGCTTGCCCAGGGCGGTGATCCGGCCGCGCTGCTCCAGGACGGCCAGCATCATCGAGACGCGCGAGGTCTCCAGGCCGGAGGTGGTGCGCCGCGGGGAGGGGATCTGGGTGTCGACCGTCAGTGCCTGCACCTCGGCCACCAGGGGGCGGCGGCCTTCGAGGGTGACCGTGAGACAGGTGCCGGGGACGGGTTCGTCACGCCGGGTGAGGAAGAGGCCCGAGGGGTCGGCCAGCCCGGTGATGCCCTCGTCGTGCAACTCAAAGCAGCCCACCTCGTCCGTGGCCCCGAACCTGTTCTTCACGCCGCGGACGAGACGCAGCCGCGCATGCCGGTCGCCCTCGAAGGAGAGCACCACGTCCACCAGGTGCTCCAGCAGCCGCGGTCCCGCGATCGCGCCGTCCTTGGTGACATGGCCCACCAGGAGCGTGGCCATCCCGCGCTCCTTGGAGGCGCGGATCAGCGCGCCCGCGACCTCGCGCACCTGCGCCATGCCGCCCGGGGCGCCGTCGATCTCCGGGGACGCCACGGTCTGCACCGAGTCGAGGATCAGCAGGGACGGCTTGACCGCGTCGAGGTGGCCGAGGACTGCGGACAGGTCAGTCTCCGCCGCGAGATAGAGGGAGTCGTGCAGTGCGCCGATCCGGTCGGCGCGCAGCCGGACCTGCCCGGCGGACTCCTCACCCGTCACATAGAGCGTGCGGTGGTCCTCGGCGGCGGCCTTGGCCGCGACGTCGAGAAGCAGGGTCGACTTGCCGACGCCCGGCTCGCCGGCGAGCAGTGCCACCGCCCCCGGCACCAGACCGCCGCCGAGGACCCGGTCGAGCTCTGGCACGCCGGTGGAGCGGGCGGCGGCCTGGCGGCCGTCGACCTGGCCGATGGGGAGCGCGGCGGCGGTGACCCGCCCCGCGGCGGTGGTGCGGACGGCGGGCGCGCCGTACTCCTCGACCGTGCCCCAGGCCTGGCACTCGGGGCAGCGGCCGAGCCATTTGGCGGTCGTCCAACCGCACTCGGTGCAGCGGTAGGACGGCCGGTCCTTCGCGGATTTCGTACGGGCAGCCATGCGCCAAACCGTAGCGGGACCCACCGACAGTCCGGTCCCTCGCCCGGTGTCTTCCGGCTCCCCTGCCCGGACCGTGTGAGGCTGCGGACGACCGTGGGGTCGGCGGGCAACCGCGTAACGCACGAGCCGGGAGCAAATTCGCGTTACTCCTTTGGGTGACCTGTTCACCCGTAATGATTAAAAGCATTCAAGGGGTGCGAAGCGGGTGTGCTTCTGGCCCTACGGTCGCGGCGTGACGAGCAGCAGGCTGGAACCACCCACGCACACCAGCGGCGCGCACCGGGCGCACGGGCGCCCGAGCCGCACCAAGGGGCAGCGGGCGTCCGCGGCGGCGCGGCACAAGCGCTATGAGCCGTATCTGGACGGCCTGTTCACCTACTGCCTCTCCATCATGTGCGACCACGACGCCGCGACGGCGCTGCTCGGCGATGTGCTCGCCATCGCCGAGCGCCAGCGGGGCCGTTGCCCGTCCGACGAGGCGGGGCGGAAGGCGTGGCTGTACGCGCTGGCACGCTGGGCCTGTCTGCGCCGGCTGGCCGAGCAGCGGCGCGAACGTCAGCGGCAGGCGTCGGCCGCACGCCAGGGGGCGCACACCGGGCGGCGCCCGGCGTGCTCCCCACACGCAGCGAGGGGCGCGCGCCCGTCGGTCTCCGGGGAGCCGCCGGCGGCCGCCGCCCGGGTGCGGGCCGCGGCCG